>DATLCA010000506.1:0-18590 GCA_035526605.1 Pyrinomonadaceae bacterium
GTAAAATCACCTTGGCAGATAATTAACATTGGCAGGTCCGGAAGGCGGGCTTGCCCCCGCTCTTCTCACTACAACCCTTTCTCTGCTCAAACCGTTTTGAGTTAAACTTACCCACGTGAAACCCCGCAAGCCGACCGGACAGAGCCGCATTTCGCCTTGGATACTTGGCAGCTTCGTGCTCATCTCTCTCACGGTTCTGATCCTGCTTCAGACATCGAATCTCTGGAAAGACTTCACAGTCGAAACCGCCAGCGACACGCTTCTTCTTTACGCGCTATCTTCGCTGAATTTTATAGCGTTTGTGATTTTCGGTTTTATTTTCCTCCGAAGCATCACCAAGCTGATGCGCGAGCGTCGCACTCTGCAGCTCGGATCGAAGATCAAATCGCGCCTGCTTCTGTATTTCGCCGCGGTCAGCATTCTGCCGATCGTCGCGATGGCCGGCTTCTCGTACCTCTTTATGAACCGTGCGCTCGAGCGCTGGTTCACACAATTTCCCGAGAAGGTCGTGCTCGAAGCACGTGATGCGCAGAAGCTGGCACTGGCGGATCAAAACCGCCGTTTGAAAGAAAGCGTAGAGATGCTCGCCCTCGCGTTCAACGGCCGCGAGATATCGCAGGGTGAATTGGATGGGATCGCACAAGCCGGAAATTTGTCGCGGATCGAACTCGTCGACTCCGGTAATCGACTGATAGTGGCGAGTGAGGGCGAGGTTTCCGCAGCCGAGCGTCAGCAGTTGGATTCGATCATCTTGAACGCCCGCTCGGGCACAACGGAGGGGAGCTCGTTCGAAGACGGCAAGGGTTATGACGCGGCTGTCGCTTCGCTGCAGGACGGAAGACGTCTTCTAATAGTTCCCGGCGTGCGTGCGGATCCGGGCGTTATTGAAAAGGCGGAAAGCTGGCTGCTGGAGTTCGACAGCCTGAAGAAAAAGCAGATAACCGTGAGGCAGATCGGACTACTTACACTCGGGGTCCTGACATTTCTTTTGATCTTTGCTTCGACGTGGATCGCATTTTACATTGCGCGCGGCCTGACAGTTCCCATCAAGGCTCTCGCCGAGGGCGCGGACGAGATCGCACGCGGAAATCTCGCGCATCGCGTGGACGTTTTGGCCGAAGACGAGCTTGCACTTCTCGTCGCCGCGTTCAATCAAATGTCTTCGCGTCTTGAAGAGAATTCGGCCGAGCTCCGAAATCGTCGTCGATATATTGAGACGGTTCTGCAGTCTTTGCCGACGGGCGTGATCTCGTTCGATTCCGAGAATCGGGTCGGAACTATCAATAGGGCGGCACTGAGTATACTCGCCCTGGACGAGACCAGCCCGGTTGGTAATTCGCTTTCAAGCATAGTCACAGAAGAGAATCGAACGATTCTCGAACGTGTTGTTGCCCGGGCGAAGCGCGTCGGCAGCGCCTCGGAACAGACGGTGTTGCATAGCGAGACCGGCGAGCTAGCCGTGGCATTAACGGCAACCGCGTTGACCGTCGAGTCGGGTGCGGTCCTTGTAATCGAAGATCTTTCCGAGCTGATCGCCGCTCAACGGGCGTCGGCCTGGCAGGAAGTCGCGCGCCGGATGGCGCATGAGATAAAAAATCCACTGACGCCGATCCAACTCGCTGCGGAGCGGATCGCGAAACGCTTCGCCGGCAGCGGTCGGCTATCGTTGGTCAGCGGCCGGTTGGGCTCATTTGCCGGCGAAGATCAGATGCAAAATGTCGTCGAAGAGGGCACGGCGACGATAATCCGGGAAGTGCAAAGCTTGAAGTCGATGGTCGACGAGTTCACCCGTTTTGCGAGATTGCCCAACGCCAACCCCGAGCCGGGCGATTTGAACGATGTGATCGACCAAGTGCTCGCGCTTTATAAAGACCGTCTTGACGGAGTTCGGATCGAAAGTAGTCTTGGCCAGGACCTCCCTTACGCGATGATCGACACCGAACAGTTGAAAAGAGTTTTCGTGAATCTGATCGACAATGCCATTGAGGCCTTCGATGAGTCGAACGACGAGAAGGTGATCACGATAACCAGCAGATATGATCTGGCCCGCGACCTGGTCGTATCCGAGATATCGGACAATGGGCGGGGCATTGCCGCCGCAGACCTGCAGAAACTTTTCCAACCGTACTTCTCCACCAAAGGCCGAGGCACCGGGCTTGGACTTGCGATCGTGCACAGGATAATCACCGAGCATAACGGAAAGATCAAAGCGGTCGCGAACCAGCCCTACGGTGCCAGATTTATTGTGGAACTGCCGGTGGTCGACAAGATTTGATCCAAGGATGTTAGCTTTTAGTTTGTAATTATTGATTATCTAATTGCGTAATCAGGGGAAAGATAAAGCGGTGTATACGTACTGATGGCACGAGAAATTCTCATAGTGGATGACGAGCCGGGAATTCGCGACACGCTTCGCGGCGTACTCGAAGACGAGGGCTTTACGGTCGAGACCGCCGCGTCGGGTGAAGCCTGTTTGAGCATTGTTCAGAAGAAAGTGTTCACGTGCATCTTGCTCGACATCTGGCTTGGTAAGGGAATCGACGGGCTGGAAACGCTCCAGCGGCTCCGCGAGGATGGAAATGACTCGGCGGTCGTGATGATCTCCGGTCACGGGAATATCGAAACTGCCGTTAAATCGACGAAGCTCGGCGCGTTCGACTTTATCGAAAAGCCTCTAAGCCTCGAAAAGACCCTGGTCACGGTAAAGAACGCCGTTCGTCAGCGTGAGCTGGAACTCGCGAACCGCCAGATGGTCGACGAGCTCGCGGAGAAGTACGCGATGGTCGGCGAGTCGGTCGCGATGCGCGCGCTGAGAAAGCAGATCTCGATCGTCGCGCCGTCCGACGGCCGCGTTCTGATCTCGGGTGAAAGTGGAACAGGCAAGGAGCTCGTAGCCCGAGCGATCCACGCCCAATCGAAACGTAAGGGCTCACCCTTCGTCGAGATAAACTCGGCGGCGATCCCCGAAGATCTCGTCGAATCGGAATTGTTCGGACACTCGAAAGGCGCATTCTCCGGGGCCATGGCGGCAAAGAAAGGGAAGTTCGAGATCGCGGACGGAGCGACCCTCTTCCTTGACGAGATCGGCGACATGTCTCCGCGCGTGCAGGCGAAGATGCTGCGCGTTCTCGAAGAGCAGCGGTTCGAGCCAGTCGGAAGCAACACGGCGATAACTGTCGACGTCCGGGTTATCTCGGCCACGAACAAGCCACTCGGAGACCTGATCGAGAATGGGAATTTTCGGCCCGACCTTTTTTATCGGCTCAACGTCATTCCGTTCCAGATCCCGCCGCTCCGCGAACGGCTTGAGGATATCCCCATCCTCATCGAGCATTTTAACCAGCGGTTTTCGCGAGATTACGGTAAGAAACCGAAGACGTTCGCGGACGATGTACCGGAGACCCTTCAAAGGCATCAATGGTTCGGGAACGTCCGCGAGCTCAAGAACACGATCGAGCGGGTCGTGATCATGTCGCCGAAGACAAGGATCACGTCGGCTGATCTGCCTGAGCTCGGCGGCTCTGATGAGAAGCCGGCGTCGAGCTTCCGGTTCCCGTCATTCAAAGCGGCGACCGACGCGTATCATCGCGAGTTCATACTTCACAAGCTCGCCGAGTTTGACGGCAACGTCAGCCGCGCAGCGGAGGAGATGGGAGTTGACCGGAGCCACCTTTACCGGCGGATGAGAAATCTGGGAATACAGGTCAATGGTGAGCAGAAGGGGAAGTAATCGTCAGTTGTCAGTCGGCGGTTGCCAGTTAAGCAACAAAGAAAAGGGGAAAGCAGCTGCGGCTGCTTTCCCCTTTTACTGACGACTGACAACTGACAACCGACAACTACTTCGCTACCGGGAATCCCCGCTTCCGCATAAGTGCCTCGACTTTGGGATCTCTTCCGCGGAACATTCGATAACCTTCCGCCGGATCGATGGTGTTGCCGACCGAGAACACATACTTTACTAGACGTTGCGCGACTGCTTTGTCGTACGGCCCTTTCCCTTCGGTGAAGGCCTCGAACGCGTCAGCCGTCAAGACATCCGACCAGAGATAACTGTAGTAGCCGGCCGAATAGTCGTCACTCTGAAATAGATGGCCGAACTGCGGGAGACGGTGACGCATGACGAGCTCACTGGGCATGCCCAGCGAGGCAAGGGTTTCCGTCTCGAACTTGTCGGGATCGATTTTCTGATCACCGGCGAGATGGAGCTTCATGTCTACAAGAGCACTCGACAGGTATTCGGTCGTCCCGAATCCTTCATTGAATGTCGCAGCCTTTTTGATCTTGTCGACCAATGCCTGCGGGATCGGCTTTCCGGTTTGATAGTGCACCGCGAATTTATTCAGAACCTCCGGCGTCGAGAGCCAGTGCTCGAGAAGCTGGGACGGGAACTCGACATAATCTGTCGCGACGTTGGTTCCGGTCAGAGTAGGGTACGTAACGTTCGACGAGAGACCGTGCAGCGCATGTCCGAACTCATGGAACATCGTCACCGCGTCATCCCACGAGATCAGAAGCGGCTCGCCGGCTTTTCCTTTGACGAAGTTCGCGTTGTTCGAAACGATCGTCGTCACTTCGCCTTTGAACCTGTATTGTCCACGGTACGCATTCATCCACGCACCCGAGCGCTTGCCGTCGCGGGCGTAGGGATCGAAATACCAGAGCCCGACATGCTTGCCAGACTTTCTGTTCTTGACCTCATACACCGTCACGTCGGGATTGAAAACCGGGAGCCCCGTGACCGGCGTGAAGTTGAAATCGAACAATTCACCGGCTACCCAGAACATCGCCTCCCGCATTTTGTCGAATTGGAGGTAAGGCTTGATGGCGTTGTCGTCAAGATCGTATTTCGCCTTGCGGACCTTCTCCATGTAGTAGCGATAGTCCCACGGCTCGATCTTAATCCTGGAGGTTTCTTTTTCGGCGAGCGCCTGCATGTCGGTAACTTCTTCGTGCACGCGGGCGACGGCGGCCGGCCATACGCCTTCCATCAGCTTCATCGCGTTTTCGGGATTCTTCGCCATCTGCGGCTGCAGCTTCCAGTGTGCGTGAGTCGGGAGATCGAACAATTTTGCGCGTTCCGCGCGAAGCTGAAGGATCTGCGTGATTGTCGAGTTGTTGTCGCGTGCGTCGCCGTTGTCGCCGCGATTCACAAACAGCCGCCACGCCTTCTCGCGCAGCTCACGGTTATCGGCGTAAGTCAGGAACGGATCGATCGACGAGCGCGTGTTACGGATCATCCACCCCTGCTTTCCTTTCGCCTTCGCGGCTTGAGCGGCAGCGTCCTTCAGAGACTGGGGCAGGCCGGCAAGGTCGGACTCCTTGTCGATGAGCACGTAAAGCTCACCCTCGTCGCCCAGCAGATTCTGGCTGAACTTCGTGTAGAGAGCCGCGAGCTGCTGATTGATCTCCGAGAGGCGCTTCTTCCTCGTCGCATCCAGCTTCGCTCCGGCATGTACGTAGTTGTTGTAGTAAACCCAGACGAGCCGCTGCTGTTCTTTTGTAAGTTTGCTTTTCTCAGGTGAGTTGTAGACGGCCTCGATGCGTTTGAAGAGTGCGTCGTTCTGCGTGATCTTGTCGAAGTGCCCGGCGATCTTCGGCGACATCTCGGCGTCGATCGGTTCGAACTCCGGCGAGCTCATGTTGCTCGACCAAACACCGAAGATCGTCTGCACGCGGTTTAATGTATCGCCGGAGCGTTCGAGCGCGACAATCGTGTTCTCGAATGTAGGAGGTGCTTCCTGGCTCGCGATCTTATCGATCTCGGCGAGATTCTCCGCCATTGCCGCCTCGAGCGCGGGCTTGAAGTCGGTGATCTTGACCTTATCGAACGGCGGCACGCCACCGTACGGCCCGACCCATTTCTCCAAAAGCGGATTCGCCGCAGGAGCCTCCGCCGCGCGGCTCGGTTCAGAATTTGAAATTGTCATAACAACCAGCAAGCCGGCACACGCCAGCATCGCGAGACGAACAAGACTTCGATTGAACATTATTTTCTAACTCCTCAGGGATATTGGATTTTAGCTTGTTACGGAAGGTTGGACAAATTGTTTCGGCCGGCCGTTCGGCGCCGACGAAGGGGCGAGCCAACCATGGGGTGTAATCTAGATAACGCAAGGCGGTTCCGCTTTCAGGATAAAATCCCGCCATACTCGATCGCGCCGGGAAGCTGAGCGCGCCGTCGGCGGTCGGAGGAGCAGATGTTTATCACGATACTTTTCCTTCTGATTGACGAGGCGGTCCGCGGCATTGTCGCCTCGCCGAGCGAAGGCGCGGTCGAAACTTCGATCGTCAACGCGGTGCAGTGGCTAAAGCTCGCGATCGAGACAACGGGCGCCATAGTTATCGGGATTGGAATCCTGACTGCCGTGTACGAATTCATCCGTTCGCTCTACCCGCCAAAAATGGAGAGCTACAACGAGATCCGGCTTACGCTCGCACGCTACCTGGCGCTCGCGCTTGAGTTCCAACTTGGCGCTGATATTCTTTCGACCGCGGTCTCTCCGAGCTGGGACCAGATCGGCAAGCTGGGTGCGATCGCGATCATCCGGACCGCATTGAATTTTTTCCTCACGCGCGAGATGCGCGACGAGCGCGAAAATGCGGGGACCATTCGGACCTCGCCGCCGCCGACGGGTTTGTGACCGGTATTCCATCAAGTGCGATGTTCGACGAAATCCAGCCTGGCTCGTGCTGGCGGGAAGATGCTAAAGCGTATGAATTTGAAGAAACGCGCCCGGACGTTGCGGCAAAGAAAATGGCGTCGCTCCTTCACGACGCCTGGTCCCTCTTGAATTGAACTGTGGTACACCCGGCATGATTCGAACATGCGACCCCTTGATTCGTAGTCAAGTACTCTATCCAGCTGAGCTACGGGTGCGTAAAACCGAATAGTTAGACTACAAACCTGACGCAGGCGTGTCAAGCTTTCGGGCTTTTCTTCTTGTTCCGTCCGGGCCGTGTATTCAGTGGTTCATCAGGCTCGTGCGATCTCGGGAAGCGCACGGAACAAGACTTGAATCTATTTAGCGAAATATCCTTGACGTGAGCGGGGAATCAGATCGGGCCGATCCACTTCCACTTTAATCGCGCGCCATTTTCCATCCCGCTTGTCATTCGAAGGCTGATATTCGATCGTGTAGAGAGTTCGGAGGTCGGCGGCGACCAGGGCATATAGGGTGCCCATATCTTCCAGACGCCTTATCGAGTTGAGTGTACCGCCGGACCGATCCGCGACGAGCTTGAGACGTGTCCGCGCGGCCGTGTACATCGCGACTTGGCGCGGCGTCGGGTCCGCTAAACGTGTAGGGTCGCCGGTTGGGAGGGCGAGTGGGTAGATCGTGACACCCTGGGCATCGGAGCGATCGAGGATGCGTCGGAGAGTTTCGTTCGTCTCCGGCTTGATCGCCGTCGGAACCTGGTCGTCTTTGAGGTTGGCGAGAAGTTTGCGATCGGCGTCCTGGGCGTCAGTATCTACCCCGTCCGTCAGAACGACTATGGCTTTCCTTCGATTCTTTTCTCCCGAGAGTTTGTCGAGGGAAAAGAGGAGGCCCTTATAAAAGTCGGTTTCACCGGATCCGTTCGCGACCGAGATCGAGTGGAAAGCGGAGCGGCGGTCGGTCGTAAAATCATTCAGCAGATTTACCTTGCTGTAAAACTCGACGACGGCGACTCGGTCGTCCGGTGCAAGCGCATCGAGAAAACGCGAAGCCGCCATTTGAATGTTCTGACGAAAGCTCCGGGTCGACCCACTCATGTCCAGCATCATCACGACGCTGAACGGCGCCGGCGCGGCGACGAAGCGCGAAATATCCTGTTTTACGCCGTCCTCGTAAACGGTAAAGCTCGATTGGCCTAGAGTGGTGATCGGATGCCCGCGATCGTCCACCACACCGACATTTACGCGGACGATCGACGAGTCGACGCGCACCGGATCATCGTCCTGCTGCGCGACGCAGACGAAGGACGAGGTCAATATTATCAATAAGAGAATCAGGCTGCTGCGGATGGGCATAGATGAAATTCTAACTTGTCAGACGCAGGTTACGGTAACGCGGTTGCACTGGTTACAGGTTCAATCCGGCCTTAACAACAAACCGTAATTGCTCTATACTTGGTCATCATTTCGATTCCCGGCCTGCTTTTCGATCGCTAAGTAACGCCGATCATGTTCTATCACCCACATTTCTGCTGCCATTGCGGGGAGAAGATCGCCCGCGCGAAATGGACGCCGATGACGAGCCGTAGATTCTGCGACTTTTGCGCCATAGAGCAGAAGCAGCACGATCTAATTCCGAGGGCCGCAGCAGTGCTATTACTTCTTTTCGGGGCGGCGGGGTTCACGGCCTACCTTAGCGGCGGGCAGGCCGTGAAAATTTCGGATACGTCGCAAGCTTCGAGGATCGGCGGGTTAAAGAGCCGGCCGGCACAGAAGGAGGCCGGTCTCAATGCTGCTGCGGGCCTGACGAATACCTCCGGCACGCCGAAAGGAATTCAGGACGAGTCCGAGTCGAACACTAATGCACCAGAAAAAAAGCAACGGGTGGCTCCGAGAAATTCATCTACCGAACCAGTTTTCTACTGCGGTGCCATGACCAAGAAAGGCACCGCGTGCACGCGACGAGTGAAGGCCCCCGGTCGTTGCTGGCAGCACCTTGGCCAACCCGCCGCGAGCCTGTCGCAAAATTGAGTTGCAGGGCACTACTCCCTTTTCCCTATTGATGTTTAAGGTTATTTATTGGAAAATATAGCCCGGATTCCTTCTATCCTAATTACACCCAGTCGAACGATGAAAGCTCTTGCCCAGAACACGTTGATCCAGAACCGTTATCTTGTCGTCCATCTGATCGGCAAGGGTGGAATGGGAGAAGTTTATCTCGCCGTCGATCAGCGTCTGGGGAGCGCAGTGGCATTGAAGCGCACTTTCTTTGCGGGGGACGAGATGCTGGCGAATGCGTTCGAGCGTGAGGCTCGGACTCTTGCGCGAATGCGGCACCCGGTCCTGCCAAAAGTTAGCGATCACTTCGGCGAGGGCGAAGAGCAGTATCTCGTCATGGAGCACATCTCCGGAGATGACCTGGCGAAGCGGCTTGAGGCGGCGCAGAAACCCTTTCCGGTGAGCTGGGTCATGTTCTGGGCGGACCAGTTGCTGGATGCTCTTTCCTATCTTCACTCGCACGAGCCGCCGATAATCCACCGGGACATCAAGCCGCAAAACTTGAAGCTTACCGACGAGAACCACATTATCCTTCTCGATTTCGGCTTGTCGAAGACTTCGACGGGCCAGACAAATATCTCGAGCACGGGAAGCACCGGCAGCGTGGTCGGGTACACCCCGCATTACGCCCCGATGGAGCAGATCCGGGGAATCGGGACGAATCCTCGAAGCGACATCTACTCGCTCTCGGCAACGCTTTATCAGTTAATGACGAACGTGGTGCCGGCCGACGCGTTGAGCCGGGCCGACACGATGCTGAACGGGCTCGCTGATCCCATCGAACAGCCGCACGCTTTGAATCCGGAGGTTCCGACCGCGGTTTCAGAAGTGATCTTGAAGGGAATGGAGGTTAGCCAGGAGAAGCGCTTTGGCAACGCCCGCGACATGCAGAAGGCCCTACGCCGGGCATTCACGCAGATGCAGGAGGCGATGTCCGCTCAAACGGTAGCTTTCAATGTCGGTGATGTGCTTCCCGACAGTGAACCCCTTTCCTCCGCGGTGGAAAAGACCCGTCTCATCCCGTCTGAGCCGCTCGAGGCTGCGGCACCGATCGAGTCTCCGGCCGCGAATGCTGCGAATGGGGAAATCGACTTTGACGCGACGCTCGCGTTCGATCCGTTAGAGAAAGGCGAAAATGCGAAGCCTGCCGGGATCAAGACGGAAGTCATGCCGGCGCCTCCCCCGCCTCCGGATCTTAACGGCAAAGCGAATGAGGTGCCGGCGCCCCCGTCGGTTCCGCTTCCCGAACCCGACGGTGACGTGCAGAACTCGTTTGTGACAGTTGCGGCCGGCGCAGGATCGGCCTTCGCAGAGTTTCAAGCGCCGGCAGTAGCGGTGCTCGGGCCAAAAAAGGCGACGCCAAAAAAATCTTCCGGCAAGGCTCTGGCGATCATCGGCGGTCTGGCCGCTGTTCTTATATTGGTCGCCGGCGTGGCGGGTGCGGGCTGGTATTTCTATAACAATTATTACGGGGCGACCGCGGCGGTGGAGCCGACGCCGAGCCCTTCCCCGGCACCGACGGTTGCCGCGACACCGGCCCCTTCACCTTCACCGACGGAGGCTGTGGCCGCCACCGATACAAACAGCTATACCAATTCGAATTCGAATACCGGTGCGGTTTCTGAGATCGGTTCGGGTGCGAGTCAGTCTGCGTCGGATTCGCCCGCCCGCACTGATGCGCAAATGCCGGCGTCCAGGCCGAACCCGGGCGCTCCGAAATCTGTTTCAACCCGGCCGCCGGCTTCAGTTCCGAAGGCCGCTGCAAAGCCGAAAGCGAACACCGGCCGACCCGACATCCTTCAGTAAAGAGGTTAGCAATGAAAGCCGATAGGTTTATATCGAAGTTGAATTTCTTCGGATTAATTTTGTCTATAGCTCTAGCCTTCACCGCGGGTGCGGCCGGCCAGGCGCCCAAGAACGCAAAAAAGGATGCGAAGAAGGCGGAGCAGCTTTCACGCCAGGCAGCCGCGGCTTTCGTCAAGAAAGATTACCGCGTCGCTCTTGACGGCTACACGCAGGCCGCCACCCTTAACCCGACGAACGCCGACTATCGCTTTTGGAAAGGAGCATCACACTTTTATCTGAGCGAATACGCTCTCGCCATACCCGACCTCGACTCCGCGCTTTCGCTCGGCTATACAAAACCGCTGGACCTCTACTCGATCAGATGGGTTTCGAATTTTAAGGAAAAGAATTACGACGCGGCCCTCGCCGACGTGAGGCAGGGACTTGTTCTTGATCCGAACAATCTCGACATGCTGCAGGCGTTGGGTGACATAAGTTATCAGAAAAACAATTATCGCGAAGCCGTCGACGCGTACCAGAAAGTCGCGCTCAAGAACCCAAACACGGCGGGCGATCTTTATTTTTATATCGCTAAGTCCCAAGCAAGTCTGGGCGACGTGGCGGGTCAGATTTCCGCCGCGCAGGAAGCGATAAAACGCCGCACCCAGTTTCTGGCCGACGCTAATCTTCTAATTGCCGACGGCTATCAGAAGCAGAAGAACCACGACGGGGCGATCGATGCGTATCTCAAAACGATCGCGGCGAAGCCGGACCTGTATTCCGCGTATGAGAATCTTGCGAATCTTTACCTCGGCCAGAATCGGTTTACGGAAGCTATCGATATCTCGAGAAAGGCGCTTCGGGTATTCCCGAACGACGGTCACATATACGCGAACCTGAGTTGGTTCTACAGCCTTGCGGACCGCAACGAGGAAGCGATCCAGGCGGCTCAGGCGGGGATCCGATTTTTGCCCAATAATTATCTGGCGTATACCAATCTCTGCCGCGCCTACAACGATGCGAAGAAACCGGAGATGGCGATCCGTGAGTGCAACAACGCTTTGACGCGCCAGCCGAACGACGGCGAAACATTTTTCTATCTGGCGCGGGCGTACGATCTTGCCGGCAAGCCGAACGAGGCGACTAAGTATTACAAGCTCGCGGTCACGGGAATGCAGGCGAAGACGAAGAGCGATCCCGATTCGCCAGATGGTTTCTATATTCTCGGAAATGCATACAGCGCGGATAACCAGCTCGATAAGGCCGTCGCCGCTTACATGAAGTGTCTCGAGTTGAGCCCGAAATTTGTTCGAGCACGTTACAACCTTGCGATTATCCAGCTCCGGCAGAAAAACAAAACGGCGGCTCTCGAGCAATATAATCGGCTGCGTGAGCTCGATCCCGAGCTCGCGGGAAAATTGAAAGTCGAGATCGACAGGTCATAACAAGTCGTTTCAAGCATTTTGATAAAGAGAGGCCGTCCACTAAACGGCCTCTCTTTTTGTATCGGGTTGGACTGAGTCGCGGCACCGCGTTTCATGCCGGTGAATGGCCCCACGGTTTCGGTCGCTGCGGAGCTCCATTCCACATGGACACCATCTGGTGAAACTCTGTTATGAATTGTCCCCGTCTTGAGGCGAGGGGACCGGTACCCAACAAGAGAGGCTTCAGCCGAAAACAAAATTTGCGGAATTGCCCGCCGCTTTAGCTAAAGCGACTTTGTTCGAAGCGCTTTTTTTATGTTTCGGCTAAAGCCTCTTTCTGTTGCAGTCCGACCTCCCGCGCAAGCCGGAGGCAATCGAGAAGAAATTGACGGCGAGCACGCACGACCCCGGGGCATCGACGCGAGGATAATCAGTTTCTAGATCATCTTTTTTATTTGCCGATCACGCGATTGACGAAATCCAGCGACGATCCCATCAGGAAGCTCGCGAGGTTCGGGTTTTCGTGCGAGCGGTCGTACCCGACGAGCTCGACATACGCGCTACCGGAAACTTCGGAATTACCCATCGTTCCACTCACGCGGCAGCTTCCTTCCCAGTAGACGATCATCGTCGTGCCTCGCGTATCGAGCTCCTGATCTTTCAATGCGGGCGTTATCTCAAGATCGAGATTCTGGCCTGGCACTTTCAGTTTCCAACCGGACGGGTATTCGGCACCGCTGTTACGACTCTGCCAGGTCCCGACAGCTTCGATTGAAAAGTCTTCCGAGCGCAGCGCGGTATAGCTCCCGTCCGCCGCGACGAATGTTCCGCTCGAAAAAGGTGAGGCCTCGCCCGCGCCGTTTCGAAGCTGGTAGCACATCAGCTCGGTTTCGTTATCGAGCTGGATGGAAAACCAGTCCCAGCCTTTTTGATTATCCGTCGGCTTCCATGTTCCGAACTCTCGGTCCATCCAGGCAGATCCGTGAAGGTGCTCCGTCTCCCCACCGGCGGTCAAATCTCCTTCGAGCGCCATGCGCGTGTACGAGAAGTAACGCGACGCCTCTCCGGCGTCCTTGAACGAAACCCCATTGCGGCCGTTGAGCACGACAGGCTTTTGAGGCGTGAGCGTCGCTTCGAAAACGAGGTCGTCATCGATGGTCGCTCGAAGGATGTGAGAGCCCCCGGCTTCACGTATCGACCAGTCACCGAGCCTGAGATAGTAATGGTCCTCGCTCATCGAGGCGGGAAAATCGAGCATCCCGTTCGAGCTCTTGCGATGGCAATAACGAAACTTGCGGTCGGTGATATCTGTGACGGCGAAATGGGCGAAGTAGAATGGATTTCCGAAGAGCCTCAGCGGTACCACCGAGAACGAATCAAGGTCGGTCCGCCGCTTGAAGAAGACGAGCTCGAATCCGAACTCGCGCCCCGATGACGATCGGGCGTGTCCCGTGTAATACCACCACTCGGTCTGCGCGTCACGATGAGCGGCGATGTCACGCGGAAGCGTCACCTCGTCGTGCTCGGTCCCGTCGCGGAGCGTTTCGGCCTTGTCGCCCACGACGTCGGCAAGGGTCGAGAATATGTCCTGCGCCGCGTGGCGCGCGTCGTCGATAAGAGTCTCAAAAATCCGCCCGTAGTTCATTCGCAAAAACCCCCTTCATCCGATATTCCAATATTCTATATCGCCGGACGGGGAAAGTCGGATGCTAGCGATGCGATCTTTTGGAAGTGCGGGCTGGGGCGTCGGACGAAGTGTTCACGTTAACGTTCTGAATTTTGAGTACGACCCGGATCGTATCGGGCGAACGCCGGTCGAGGTCGGATGAAACAAATGGAGATAGCGCCGGGTCCGACTGCAGAGCTCTGTTAAGCTCCTCCACGGCCTTCCGGTCACGCGACGGTTCGACGACTTCGGCGATCTGCGCAAGCCCGTTGCCGAAAACATCCGCCACGACCACAACCTCGTCGTCATGCATCTCGCCGCGGACAAGGGACTTGGTCAACGCGACAAGAGCGCCGCGGGGATTAATGCTTGGCGACTCGCCGGCGATCGCGACGCGATCACGAACATATTCGTCTGGGGATATGTCCGGATTGCCGGCAATCAAAATAGAAGTGTGCTCGGATCTTGTGGAGGGCTCGTAAACCGAAAGCGGGACCGACGATGCCCTTAACATTAATGACAACATCGTGAACCCGATCAAAACGGTTGCCATCGCGCCCGCCGCCGAAGGGACGAGCCATATATCCGTCCAGCGACGGCGGCGTTCGATCGGCGTGAAGGAGGGGAAACCGGTGGAAAGAGCAAGTTCGGCTGCGACCGCCGCGCGGACCGCATCGGCCAGCCCGGCCGGTGCAGATTTGCGGGGAATCGAGCTTAACCCCAACGATAGCTGTTCGAACTCGGAAAGCTTCTGACGGCAGAGAGGGCATTCGGGCAAATGCGCGTCAACGGCAGCGCGCTCGTCTGAATTTAGACTTCCGTCGAAATACAGCGGCAGATCGAATTGTAGCTCCTCACATTTGGTCATAACTTTTTGCCTTGAGCGAATGACTCACTGACCCCGGCTGTTTCCTGCTCGCAGAAAACAACGCGTTACCGTTCCTCCATCTCGCGTCGATGCCAACGACGTTGTTGCTGGTCTTTTTCAAAGACGCCGCCATCGCATGTCCGCTTCTGGATAAACCGTACTCGTCCTCTTCGACCTCGTTTGGCACCGATAGTCATGTCTTCAAAGATAAAACCGGGGCGAGTCAATCATCCGCTCAATTTTCAAAAATCGCTTAACCGTTTCCGAAGCTGCTCTCGCGCCCTCGCAAGCCGCGACTTGACCGTTCCGATGCTGATATTCAAAGTCCGGGCCGTCTCTTCGTACCCGAGTCCCTCGATATCGCAGAGCACGACGGTCTCTCGAAATATCTCCGGCAAGCACCCTAGTGCCCCCAGAAGTTTTTGCCTACGCTCTTCGCGGAGCATCAGTTGCTCCGGCGACTCGCCGTCATCCGCGATCGTGTCGGAGATAGTAGCCGTCCCCTCACCGATCGGCTTGTCGAGCGAGACGGTTTCGTTCCGTTTGCGCCGCTTCCACCAGCGAAACCGATTTCGCGAATGGTTCAGGGCGATGCGAAACAGCCAGGTTTTCAATTCGGCCTCGCCCCGGAAGGACTTGATCGATTTCAGCGCGCTTAAGAAAGTTTCCTGCGTCAGATCACGTGCTTCCTCGGCGTCTTCGGTCATTCGGTACAGTACCGAAAAGATGTCAGCCGAATACCGCGTTATCAAAATGTCGAACGCTTCGGCGTCACCGCTGCGGAGTCGATCGACGAAATCTGAATCGGTGGCAGCGAACGCGGAAACATTGACCGCCATAGCGACCTTTCCAATATCTTCCTCGTCAAAAGCGATTGACTTGCCGAAGATCATCTCGCGCGCTTGCCTTTCTCCCATCCGGAGAGAACTAACTTCACGGTCCGCAGTTCCCGCGAACGGTTACTTAGACACCCGCCCTCCGAAAAGGTTCCCGCCGACACGAAAAAAATCTGCGGCGGGAGACTTTGCCGATACTTGGTGTGTTGCTTCATATTTGCCCTGAATGCGTATTTAGGCTAAATTAACTCTTTTGGAAACGGGCCGTTATCCTGGATTATACAACGGTCAAGTAGCACGAACTTGCATTATTTAAGATGGCACAACGGAAAAAGAGACGAGTCGAACCAGTCGCGGTAGCGACGAACGAGCCAAAGGATACGCCCCGCTACGTGGATCCCTTTCAACAGCGCGTCGGCGGAACGATCGAACAAGCCGGCAAGAAATTTGAAGGGCAGGGAAGAAATATCCTCTACGGCCTCGGAGCCCTGGCCGTACTCGGCATCATTGTATGGCTCATTTACGCGTGGAGCGGAAAATCTAACGCTGCCGCGCAGACGGCACTCGGCAAAGCCATAGAGATTTCACAGACCCGCGTGTCGGACCAACCTGCTCCGGCCGGATCAACCGAGAAGACATTCAAGACCGAGAGAGAGCGGGCCGAGGCGGCGGTTGCGGAATTCGATAAGGTCGCGGCAAATCACGGCGGCGACGTCGGCGAGAAGGCGAAATATTTTGCAGCGTCGAACCGGCTGAGCCTTGATCGGGCCGCAGCCATCGCATCGCTCGAGGACCTTTCAAAATCCAACAGTGAGGTTGGGAAGCTTTCGAAGTTCGCCCTCGCCCAGACTCGGGCCGAAGATGGTAAAACCGACGAGGCGATCGCGCTTTATCAGGAACTGTCGGGAATGTCGGACCCGATCGTGGCGAAGGAGACCGTCAATTTCGAATTGGCAAAGCTTTACGAAAAGCAGGGCAAGAAAAACGAGGCGGTTGATCTTCTTTTCAACCTTGTAAAAGCCGCGAGCGAAGTCAAAGATCCCGACGGCAAGGCGGTCCCGCTTTCGCCCACCGCGCAGAATGCCAAGGATAAACTGAAGCAGCTGGATCCGGACAAGGCCCAGCAGATTCCTGAGCCTCCGCCGGAACCGCCGATCGGCGGGATGCCTTTCGGCCAATAGTTAGATTTCGAAAAAAGCGGCGGCTCGAGAGTGGTTACCCTCTTTCGGGCCGCCGCCTTTTTAAAATCGTTCCGTCATTGGTTATTTTCTGATATACAGACTCAGGATTTGATTTTCGGGGATGGAGCGGACTTACATGCCTTCCGTCGAGACGACCGGTAGAAATAATGACGTTGCTTTTGTTCGCACTCCCGCGGGCGGGTACCTTTCCGTTTCGTTCGTGCTGTCGTTTTTTTCCTCGCTCCTCGCGTACCTCGGCTACGTCGAGTTCTCGGCCCCGCTCATCGCGGTTGCGTGGCTTGTCATTCCTTTGCTTTGGATCACCGACAAAATCGTTTTCGACGGCCGCAGAATCCGTCGAACCGGCCTCGTGCCGTTCCTGATCGCGCGGGCAACCGGAGGCAGGGACCGGCTGAAGGTATCAGATATCGAGCAGGTTGAAACTGTGGCCTTCCCCGGGATGAAACGGGGGCGCAACGTTTACTTTACCTATCGCACTTTGGTTAGCGGGAAGAATGTGAGGTTCGCGTTTTCGTCCAGGCATCGCGGGTTCGGCGACATGATCCGGTCGCTCCTGCCGCGGTTGAACGAGGACTGCCTGGACAACTCCTCGATCGACCTCCGGGATTACTTTGCTGAAAAGCGCGACTCACGGCAGCGAGCCCGAGAGTTTGACATCCCATCAAGCGAAGTTCTCGACGGTTCGTTTCGCGATATTCATCTTCGGGCGCTCGGCGAGAGCGCGGCGGGGGATGGCAATAACATCGAGAAGGCTAATCAGCTTCGCCGTCTCGCGAACGAGTTAAGACTTTCCGGCCTTTTGCTTCAGGCCTTGGAAGCGTTCAGGCGTGCCGCGATCCTACGGCCGAGAGATGCCCGCCTTCTGTTCGAATTCGCCGAATGTATTCGCTCCGTCGCCGGGACGGAGAGCGACGAGAAGCTCGAGCGCAAAGCGCGGGCGATGATGCGCCTTGCGGAGCGCCACGCCGGTAACGACAGCAGCTTGCTCTCGAGGATCGGCGAATCATATTTCCAGGTCGGCGACTGGCGGCGTGCCGGGATCGTATTCAAACGCGTGCTCGATGCGGTAGGAGAAAATTTCCGCACGCTTCGTGGGCAGGCGGAGTTGGCGCTTCGGGAAGGCAAGCTCGCGCACGTGATCCATAACTTCGCCGCGGCCGAGCAGTTGGCGGCGACGAGCTCTCTGCGGCGTTGGACGCAGGCGGAGATAGATTACTTTTCGCATCTGAATGAAGACGAAGAATACATGGAGCTTGAGATCAGCCGTGTGAATCTTCTGGACACGCTTGATAGAACGAAGCGCTCGAGCTTTCGGATAAACATGCTTGGCTTTTTGGCCATCGCGTTCGGGCTTGCGCTGCGAGATGATCTCATAACTGATGTCGGGTGGACGGTCTCCGGAGTGAGTGTCATCGTTTGGATCGTCGCCGTCGTGATGACGAAGATGCTCTCGCCAAGAATCCCCTTCGAGCTAATGGAAACCGAGGAATGAGAACTTAAAATAAAAAGGGCGACGAAGTAATCCCACTTCGTCGCCCTTTTTATTTGTTCTTAGTAGCTAGTTACTTCTTACTTGCTCTCGCTCTTTTCGCGGCGGGCTTGCCGGCCGGGGCCTTGACCGCAGCCCGCTTCTCGGGAGGATTCAGCATCGCCGTCCAGCGATACTCCGCTTGATCGAATCCCGCTTCCAGTTTCCGCAAAATGAAGTCCGTCAGATTATCTACGATCCAGCGGTGATTGTATTCACCGACGGACGCGAGCTCCGCGTCCGGGGCGGGGTTCATGAAATCGATCGCGTACGGGATCCCGTCCTTAATCGCGAACTCCACCGTGTTCAAGTCGTAACCAAGCGCCTTACAGATCGTGATCACGTCGCGTTCGACACGCTGGTGCAATTCGGGTGAAAGGTAATTCTCCACATTCACGTACTGCATCCCGCTGAGATAAGGTTTCGAAGGGTCGTACGGCATGATCAAAACCTTCTCCTTGCCGACGCAGTAACAGCGGACGAACTGGTCGTACTCGATCCCTTCCTGCAGGGTCATGCAGAGTTTGCCCGACTGGTTATATTCCGACCACAGCTCTTCGAGCGAGTG
>DATLCA010000507.1:0-6440 GCA_035526605.1 Pyrinomonadaceae bacterium
GATGCAGCCGGCAGCGGCCCGGGATCCGCAATCCGCGATCGCCGCAGATCTCCCGCCGGTCAATTCCGCCGAACGTTTCGTGAAGTCCGTAGATATCGCGGACATTTCGTCGCATAAGATCCGGCCGGTAGCCCAGCTGCATGACAGCTTCATCATCGCAGTCGATGATGAGGGAATGTTGCTCGTCGACCAGCACGTCGCGCACGAGCGAATTCTGTTCGACAAATTTCGCAAGAGCGAGGTCGAGCGTCGGATCGAATCGCAGAACCTGCTGCTGCCGGAGACGATCGATCTTACGCCGGCGCAGTCGCAGGCATTCGAATTGATCGAGGCAGATCTCGCGTCGCTCGGATTCGGCTTGATGCGATTATCCGGACGAACTGTCGCGATCAAATCGATCCCGACCGATCTTCCATCCGGCGAAGCACGCAACCTTTTCGCGGAAATTCTGGATCATGTCGAGCTCGATAAGCGCGGCCACGCCAAACAAACGATTCGCGACGACATCGCCGCCAGCCTCGCATGCAAGGCCGCGGTCAAGATCAACATGAAGCTGACGGCGGAGAAGATGCAGTGGCTCATCGATCGACTGCTTCTCACTTCGTCGCCGACAACCTGCCCGCATGGCCGGCCCGTGATCCTGCGCCTGACCATGAAGGATATCGAAAGAGGATTCCATCGAACCTGAACCGAGCCTCATGACACCCAACACACATGACGACAAACTGATTCGCGGTGTAGGTGTGAGCGGCGCAACCGCGCTCAACATGATCGACATGATCGGCGTCGGGCCGTTCATAACGATTCCGCTGATCGTCGGCGCGATGGGCGGTCCGCAAGCGATGCTCGGGTGGATCTTCGGAGCCGTTCTGGTCATCTGCGACGGACTCGTCTGGGCCGAGCTCGGGACCTCGATGCCGCATTCCGGCGGCCCATACAATTATCTGAAGACGATCTACGGCGAGGCGAGATGGGGGCGCCTGATGTCGTTTCTCTTTATCTGGCAATTGACGTTTTCGGCCCCGTTATCGATCGCGTCCGGGGGTATCGGGCTCGCCCAATATTCGACGTATATTTTTCCATCGATGGGAAGCGCCTCGAAACTTTCGTTGCCGATTCTCGGCAACGTCGAGATAAATGCCATTCCCGTCGCACTCGTCGCCATCGGCGCTCTCGTGCTCGCCGTGTTCCTCTTGTACCGGCGGATCACGATCATCGAGAAGTATTCCAAATTCCTTTGGGTCGGCGTCGTGCTTACGATCCTCTGGGTGATCTTCGCGGGAGTCACGCATTTTGACCCGAACGTGGCTTTTGATTTTCCACCAGACGCATTCACGCTTCGGCCCGAATTCTTCACCGGGCTGGGTGCCGCTTTGCTGATCTCCGTCTACGATTACTGGGGCTACTACAACGTGAATTTCTTCGCCGGCGAAGTAAAGGATCCGGAGCGAACGATACCGCGGGCGATCATCTACTCCATCCTGCTCGTGGCCGCGATCTATATCGTCATGAACATCGCGATCCTCGGTGTGATCCCGTGGCGCGAGTTCGTCGATATGTCGAAACCGGAGAATGCCGGCGCCCGACAGTATGTGATCTCGACGTTGATGGAGCGGTTATACGGCCCGACCGCCGGCGTGATCGCGACAGTCTTGATAATGTGGACGGCGTTCTCGTCCGTCTTCTCTTTACTGCTCGGATATTCGCGAGTGCCGTACGCCGCCGCCCTCGACGGCAATTATTTCAAAGTATTTTCGAAGGTCCATCCGACGCACCGGTTCCCGTACGTTTCATTGCTGACGATGGCGGGAATCGCGGCACTGTTTTGCTTTTTGCGATTGGCGGATGTGATCGCGGCGCTCGTGGTCATCCGAATCATCATCCAGTTTCTGGCACAGATCATCGGGCTTCTGGTACTCCGCAAAACAAAGCCGGACATGCCACGCCCGTTTCGGATGTGGCTCTATCCGATCCCGGCGATCATCGCGATACTCGGATTTCTGTACGTGTTGTTCATGCGACAGAATTTTCAAAAGGAAGTTAAATACGCAGCGGTCCTCATTGTCCTCGGCCTCGTAATTTATCTCGCCCGCTCGTACAGACGAAAGGAGTTTCCTTTCAATGACAAATTGGTCACAGATGAAAGTTGAATCATTTCCAGCCTCGGTTTGCGCCATCGTGGCGATGTTCTGCGCCGTAGTGCTTGCGTACCCCGCTCCGGCCGCCGCACAGATCCGACCGGTCTACGATCAGGGAGCCCTCGGCCTTGCGCAATCTTTGAAACGACTCAATACGACGGCGAAAGCACTCATGATCGGGGCGCATCCGGATGACGAAGACACGGCGCTGCTGGCCTACCTCGCTCGCGGTGAGAACGCGCGGACGGCATATCTTTCGTTGACGCGTGGGGACGGCGGACAGAATTTGATAGGTCCGGAACTCGGGGAAGCACTCGGGGTGATCCGGACCGAAGAACTGCTGCAAGCCCGACGGCTTGACGGAGCTGAGCAATTCTTCACTCGCGCCTACGACTATGGATTCTCGAAGACCCTCGCGGAGGCAAGAGAGAAGTGGGACGAAAAAGTAATCCTGTGTGACGTGGTCGGCGTTATTCGGTCGTTTCAGCCGCAAGTCGTGATCTCGGTTTTCAACGGAACGCCGGCCGACGGCCACGGCCAACATCAGTATGCGGGCTATATTTCACCACTTGCCGTAAAAGCCGCCGCCGACCCGGCACAATGCAGAGGGACGGGCAGCGTTTGGAATGTAAAGAAATTTTATGTTCGGCACCGGGGGACGAACGAGCCGACTCTCAAAATTAACACTGGCAAATATGATCCTTTGCTAGGACGGTCGTACTTCGAGATAGCGATGCAGGCTCGCAGCCAGCATCGATCTCAAGAGCAGGGAGTGCTCGAATTGAAGGGCGATCAATTTTCAAATCTTGATCTTGTTCAAAGCTCCGGAGCGAAAGTGGAAAAGGAGTCGGGTATTTTTGATGGCATCGACGTCAGCACCCGCCGGCCCGTCAACGAAGCTCCCGATCTGCAGAGACCGGAGGCTCTGGTCGCGGATCTTGCCACTTACCACCCTGAAGCGACCGACGCGATTTTTCGAGCGGCGGGGATCCGGATCGACGTGTTGGCCGACCGCGAGACCGCGGCCTCCTTTGAAAAATTCCCGGTCGCAGTTCGGTTGTTTGTGCCGGCCAATGGCATCGCGGTAAAGATCGAATACGTCCGCTTCAACTTCCCGGCGGTCAAGTTCCCGGAGCCGCCGGCCTCCTCGTCCGCGACCGTTCGTCGTGAGACCGCGAATTATGAGGAGAACTATACGCTGACCGTTCCCGAAGGCCGCAGGTTTACGCGACCATTCTGGTTGACCGAGCCCCGTCGAGGAGATTTTTTTGCGACCAGCTTCGGGGGGGGTTTTCCAATAACTCCGTTTGACGAAGATCCCGCATTCGCGGATATAGACCTCCAGGTCGCCGGCAAAAAATTTACGGTGCGGAAGCATGTCGAATATCGTTTCGCGGACGACATCCGCGGGGAGGTGAGACGCGAGTTCAACGTTGTTCCGAAGCTTTCGGTCGGGTTCGAGCGTGAGCTATTGATCGTCCCGACTAGTACAAGGGAGGCCGTCCGAGAGATCGCGGTGACCGTGACGAACAATACGGACGGACCGGTCAGCGGTCGGGTGCGTTTGGAATTTCCCCGAGGATGGACCACTTCTGCGGCCGATGGGATCCCGTTTGCCATGAGCCGGCAGGGGGAGAAAGTACCTCTTAGGTTTCCCGTAAGGATACCGCCGGGCGCCGAGAAGGGCGCGTATGAAATCCGGGCCGCCGCGGTCCTTGATGATAAAACGTTGTCGCCAAACAACAAGACGTTCGCGCTTACGATGCAGACGATATCGTACGAACACATCCAGACGCACCGCATCTACCGGCCGGCAAAGACCGATCTAAGGCTTATGGACGTCGCCGCGGCACCGGTCCGTGTCGGCTATATTCGCGGGAGCGGCGACCGTGTCGCGGAAGCGATAAGGCAGCTTGGCCTGGACGTCACGGACATAGACGAACAGGCGCTTGCGACCGGCGACTTGTCGATGTTTGACACGATCGTTGTGGGAATCCGAGCGTATCAAGTTAGGCCCGATTTGATCGCTAACAACCAGAGGCTGCTGGATTTCGTAAGCGGCGGCGGAACCCTGGTGGTTCAATATCAATTGCCGCCGACCTATGCCCAGCAAAAGCTGACGCCGTTCCCGACACAGATGGGGCCCCGCGTGGTTGACGAGAATGCGGTGATAACGATCACGGAGCCGTCACACGCCATCTTCAATTTTCCAAACAAGATTACCAGCGAAGATTTCAAAGGATGGGTGCAGGAGCGCAATCTCTACAACTTCGTTCAGATGGATCCGAAATATGTTGGCCTGCTCGAGTCGCACGACACCGGCGAGCCGGAGAACACGGGCGGATTGGTCATCGCGGACATCGGGAAAGGGAAGTATATCTATTGCAGCTACTCATTGTTCAGGCAGCTTCCGGCGGGAGTTCCCGGAGCTTATCGGCTGTTGGCAAACATGCTGAGCGTCGGCAAGGCTCGAAGGTGATCGGGCAGTTTGATCTCTCGGGGTGAGTTGGATTTGGATCCCAAACCCCACCGGCTCCTGAGCCACTGCGCCCGTTTCGTGCGTCTCCGTGCGTTCGGTGCATTCGGGATTAATAGGTTTGAAGCGCGCGGCACCGGGCACCCGGAACAAAGCGGCAAAGGGCGCCATATGTTTCGCATGACCGGCGCTAATCGAAATAATGTTTGACACGCGCTGCGACTTATCGGTATCCTAACGACCGCACCAAAATGCGAGCGACAAACTTTAACAACTTTAGCTTTTTCTTTTTTTACTTTACGGTGAAACGGCTGAAGTTTGGTTTAAGTTAAGTCTTAAAAATTTCCGAACGAAAGCCGTGAACCTAAAAAGTTCGCGGCTTTTTTGTTTTCGAGGTGAACCAAAATGAAGCTGGAAGAATGTCGTAGACAGATCGATGAGCTCGACGCGAAGCTGGTGGCGCTGTTGAATCGCCGGGCGATTCTCGCCCGCGAAATCGGCCGAATAAAACTGCAAGCCGGGCTCCCCGTATCAGATCCGGAAAGGGAAGAGAAGGTTTTGCGAGGGATCATGAAGAACAGTTCAGGCCCGGTCGACGATCGCGCGTTGGCCCGCCTCTACCGGGAAATTCTTACCGAATCGCGGCGGATCCAGAACGACCTGGCCGCGGAACTTCTCGCGGGCGGGGAGATCTCGAGATGACGCGAGTCGCCATACAGGGCATAAAGGGTTCGTACAGCGACGAAGCCGTACAGCAAATGTTCGGTGCCGGCGTTTCCGTCGTGGAGTGCCGCGATTTCGCGGCGACGTTTGCGGCTGTTGATTTGGGTAGTGCGGACAACGCAGTCGTGCCCGTCGAGAATAAGATAGTTGGCCCAATCGCCGCCACGGCTGATCTGCTGCGGGCAAAACGCTACCGGATCCTCAAAAGACTACCGCTCAAAATCCGACACGTTCTGGCCGGAACGCCCGGGGCCAAGTTCGAAGATCTCGTTTCCGTTCGTTCGCACATCGAGGCGTTGAAGCAGTGCGACAAGTTCCTCGCTTCCAATCCACGGCTGGAGAAGGCAGTCGGTTCCGACACTGCATCGAGTGTCAGACGGATAGTCGAGGAAAAAGATCCTGCTGCGGCCGCGATCGGGAGTCGGCGTGCAGCGGAACTTTACGGCGCTGAGATTATTCGGGAGAACATCGCCGACGATATCGATAACTGGACCATTTTTTATTTGATAGGGAATTAAATTTATGTTGGACACATGGACGATCAAAAAGGCGGAAGGAAATGGAACCGCAAGCGGCTCACTCGTGGCTCGACGCGGTGGCGAACATACCGTAGTTTGGGTGGGTGATGTTCCCATTGGCGGCGAAGATGCCGTCGTGATGGCGGGGCCGTGCTCGGTGGAGTGTCGAGATCAGGTAACGCGAACCGCACATGCCGTAAAGGATCTCGGAGCGGTGATACTTCGGGGTGGCGCGTACAAGCCGCGTACTTCGCCGTACGACTTCCAGGGACTCGGGGTCGAAGGTTTGCGTCTGCTTCGCGCGGCGGGTGATTCGGCCGGTATGCCCATCGTCACTGAAGTAATGAGCGAAGACGATGTCGCCGTGGTTTGCGAATACGCGGACATGTTACAGGTCGGTGCGCGAAACATGCAGAACTTTGCGCTTCTGAAGAAGCTGGCCCGTACACGGAAGCCGGTCCTTCTGAAACGCGGGCCATCGGCAACGGTAAAGGAATGGCTGTCGGCCGCTGAATATTTGCTGCACGGTGGAAACGATAACGTCGTGTTGTGCGAGCGTGGGATCAAGACTTTCGATTCGAGCCT
>DATLCA010000508.1:0-2718 GCA_035526605.1 Pyrinomonadaceae bacterium
AGGTGAATTTGTTCGAACCCGGTAAATTTGGGAAAATTTCAACGTTTGAAATTCACCGGAAAAGAATCTAAACTTTTGAAACTTACCGTGGAAGCTTACGTGAGAGAACACCGGAGGACTTCTTGTAGTATATGAACACCCTACCTAGGCGCTTGAAGGACGAGCGCGGCTTTAACCTTATCGAATTGATGATCGTTATCGCGATCATCGGGTTGCTTATCGGCGTCGGAGCGATCGCCTGGGGCGCGATGATCAGATCCGGGAATGAAACCGCGGCCACACAGACGCTTGATCGCATCAAGACATTCCAAGCGCAATATGCTTCCCGCAATCGGGGAAAGTTCGCCAATTTTGATCAGCTAATCCAATCGGCCGGCCTCGACGAAAGATTTGCGGGGCAGTGTCCGGTGGTCAACGGTTACAAATTTTGTATGGAGATTGTGGAGCCCTCGTCGGCGGCACCCGGGCGGTATCAGGTCAACGCCGATCCACAGGTTAGGGAGGGAGTGACCGCCACGGGGACGCGATCGTTTTACATCGACTCCGGGATCGGGACGATCAAAGCAAACGACACCGGACCGGCTAAAGCGGAAGACCCGTCGATCTAAATTTGGGAATTTGGAATCCGGATTGGAATTTCCCGACTCGCATGCTTCGTTCATTTGAAATCTCAAATTTGAAATTTGAAATTATCAGCCGACTTAGCTCAGTGGTAGAGCACTCGCTTCACACGCGATAGGTCACAAGTTCAAGTCTTGTAGTCGGCACCATCACATCCAAAAACGGGCGTTGCAGAACGCCCGTTTTCGTTTTGTTCTCGCGGGCGGAGCACTATCGCCCCGGGCAAAATTTCAGCGGGGTTCCGGGTTGAGATAATTCGTTAGCGAGGTGAGGCGGTCTCGATATGGGCCCCGTGGAAAAGCGATGACGTTTGCCCCGACGTCACCTTCTTCGAAGCTTTCGATCTTGATCAGCCTGGTGTTCGGTTCATCAACTTTGAAAAAATCATACTCCGCGCGAGCTCGCATGAAATTTATCAGATCGTTCGGAACGTAGCCGAAATTGCCCGTTTGCTGGAGCGCCATTTCCATCAGCCAAATCGGCGGGGTCTTTTGCGCAAACAATTTTTCGGCCCCTTTGAGGAACATCAACTCGGCGCCTTCGATGTCCACCTTTACGAAATTCACCTCAGGGACGTTTCGTTCCTGCAGATACGAATCCAGTGTGACCACATCGCACTTGAAAGAAATCGCATCGGCTCGCCCTTGGTCCGACATTGACGCGTGGCCGCTCGACAGGCCTTCAAAAAGATTGATCGTCAATTCGTCCGCTTTCTCGCCCAAAGCCAAATGGTTGATGAACACGTTCGATGGGCGTCCCATCAACGCATAATTTTCTTCAAGTTCCCGAAACGTCGGCGGAACCGGCTCGAACGCGTGCACTTCGCCCGTTGGCCCGCAGTACTTTTGAAAGATCGTCGTGTACCAACCAAAGTTGGCTCCGACATCCAAACACACGTCGCCTTCGCGGAGGACCGCTTTGACGATTTCGGTTAAAGCCTTTTCGTATTCGCCAAGGAAATAGACCGTCGACTGCATCCCGGTTTTGAGATGTACCGAGAACTTGCGGCCGTCTTTGGTCTCGGTCAGCATGCTGTCCGGCAGCGTCTTGCAAAGTTTGAGAGCCGTCAGATACGCCCGGTGCCTTCCCTTGGCAATTGGAGTATTGAAGGTGTACAGACGGACAGTTTTTAGAACAAGGTTTTCGATGTTTCCTTTCATTTTGCGGCGGTCGTGCGTGCGGGAAGGTACATAACGGCCCACTATCTTATCTCTCGTGAGGTATCTACGGATCTGGGCGAGAGCAGCGATTCAAGTTTTATTTAGCTTAGACGTCGAGCGATTATGATAATACGAACTGGCGGGTTGATTTCAAATTTGAGATTCAAATTTCAAGTTTCAGCTCAAGCTTTGTTCGGCTGTTCGGCTGTTCGGCTTTAGCTTCATTTCAAATTTGAAATTCCAAATTTGAAATTTTCGCCAGGGCCAGCTTTAGAAACAGAAAAGGCGGCCATCCATGGCCGCCTTCTTTAATTTATGCTGTATCGCCTCTTCGATCCGCCGAGACAAGATAAAAACTCATTCCCGGCTTCTGCGGTTTGTCATCGCCCTTCGGCGGAGGGTTTTCGCGGGGCGGTTTCTTAACCGGATCTACCACAGGCGGCTTTTTCGGAGGACGTTTTTGATCGTCCGTCTGCGCTGGGACGCTTAGCGCAAGGCCGACAACTACCGCGAACATAAAAATGATTTCTTTGAGGTTTTTCATTACTTCAATCCATCCTTTCCTCGATTTACGCATGGGAAGAAGGAAAGTGCGTCGCATATCTTGAGGCAATCACGGTGCCAAAGACGGATGTAAGACGCTGATGGTCGTAATACAGTTGGAATCATTCGTCCGCCTACTCAAATCGTTTACACATCTTTACGTTTTCCGGTATTGTCATACGAAATCGTGAATTTCTCAATCAAAATCGCTCCAAATAGTAACCTGCGTTAAGATAAAAACCATGGAAAATACCGCCACAGGAACGGACCGATTCAGGTCGGTCCTGGTGTTGGCAGCTACTATCGGAGTAATCGTATTCAATTGGCTTGCCGCGACCGGACGCTTGGGCTCGGACACGGCAGCCATCTCGGCAAAGTACCCGACTCTGGTCAC
>DATLCA010000509.1:0-7961 GCA_035526605.1 Pyrinomonadaceae bacterium
CAGATGTAGGTGCGGTCTTCGACGCGGGCGACATCTGACGGATGCGACCTCGCAAGAAAACTGTTCGGGCGCTTTTCCTCGTTCAGCTTGATAAACGTGCCGGCCTCCACCATCTCCTGGCACAGCCGGTCGTACTCTTCCTGCGATCCATCGCACAGATAAACGCTGTCGGGCTCGCACAATTCAACTGCGTCCTCGATCCACCGCCGCAGCTCTTCGTTCTTAATATTTTCCGGGATCGTAAAATTCGCCATATACACTCAGACTCTTTCCTGAGATCTCCTATTAAATTCGATTGAATTGCTTTTTAAATAAAAACAACGAGCAATTAGGGCTCGTTTTCGAAAGTATGTCGATAGGTTATCACAAGAGGCTGGGAAAGGTTAAGAGAACGCACAGACGCGACGGAATTCTTAAGGAATCTCATTTCTTGGATTAGGTAGAGCTAATGGGCAGCGAACTATAAATGAGCGGAGGCACGTGAATGGAAAGGGGAAGTTCGAGGTCGCGAGATAACCCCAGCCAGAACGATATTATTCTACATAGGCAAAATTGGTAAAACCAATTAATTTGTTGGCGACTGCTGAGTTAGGCAAGATTCGCGCCGGGTCGGGGACCGCGATATTGAATCAAGGTATGGACGACCACCGTGCTCACTATTATTGCGCCGCCGAGGAGTGCCCAGGTGGACGGTCGCTCGCCCAGAAACAAAAAGACCCAAACCGGGTTGAGCAGCGGTTCGATAAAGCCGATTATGCTCGCATCCAGGGGGCGCGTACCGCCGGTTACACCACGGATAAAAAGAATGTATGAGATCCCGATCTGGATAATTCCCAGAAAACTTACAGCCAGCCAGTCGAGCGGAACCATAATCGGTAACGCTGCGAGGCCCGATGGAAGCGTGAGCAGCGCGAGTAAAAGATTTCCGTAGATAACCGCGATTGCGGGATTAAAACCCTCCGCTTTCGGATGGCGAAGCAACATGATGTAAAGACCGAGGAACACGCCCGAGCACAGGGCGGCAACGTTGCCCTGGTAGTCGGCGATCTCTAGTTTGCCGACGAAGAATAGACTCATCCCGCCTATACAGAAAATCACGGTTACCAGATCGCGCCAGTGGAATTTCTCACCGATCACGAAGGGGGCTAAAATGAGGATGTAGATCGGGGCGGTGTATTGGAGGAAGATCGCGTTTGCGGCGGTTGTTTTTTTCGTCGCCCAAACGAAAAGAAAAAGAAGTGCGGCGTAGATGATTGATGTTAATACACCGAAGGCATTGATCTTGAGACCCTGTTTACGGGTTAGAATCGCAACCGTAATCGCGGCCAAAAGAGAACGAAAAAAAGTTACTTGATAGGCGTCTAGCGTCGTTAATTTTATAAAAAGTCCGCCCGTGCTCCAGAGCAGAACTGCAATTAAAACGTACATTGCGGGTGGCACTCTTGTTGCATGATTTTGGTGTGTCATGGCAGGGAAAAAAAGTAGCAACGTAGGAAAAAATTTCAGCTTCTTATACTCTGTCCATACGCAATTCGTCCTCGTGATGCCGCGATTGCGTGTAACGAAAGACGTAATTATATAAGTATTTGGCCGGTGGTTGCGAAAGCTCAAAACTTGCCGGTAGGAAAAGACCCGAAATAATCGTCTTAGCAAACTCACATCGGGTCACAAACGAAAACGTAGACCGGGTACCCACCCGAAAAGAGGAACTAAATATGAAAAGCACTATGCACTCCCTTCTTACTTTAGTCGCCATCGTCGTTGGTTTTGTTTCAATCTCGGTTGCCCAAAGTCCTGGCGCCAATCCTCAAACAGGGAAAAGCTCGCCGAAAATCATCGCTACAAAATCTGATTTTTCGAATATAAAGATCGGTAACTTCGGCCAAATGGACGAGCGTTTCTTCAGAGGGGCTCAACCTCTGGAAGGTGATTATCAGGCGCTGAAGGACCTGGGCATAAACACGGTGATCGATCTTCGCAACGATCCGATGCCTTACGAAAAGAATGCCGTCGAGGCCCTCGGAATGAAGTACGTCAATATTCCGATGAGCGGATGGAAGAGCCCGCAGCAGAAAGACGTGGATACTTTCCTGGCCCTTGTCAGCGATCCTGCGACGGGCAAGTTCTTCGTACACTGTAAGGCCGGTATTCATCGTACCGGCGTCGTCGGTGCCGCTTACCGGTATACGAAGGACGACTGGGATTACGCCAACGTGTACAAAGAGATGAAGAACTACAACTATTCAAGCGGTCTCGTGCACGGCAAGCTTGGCTCCTTCGTTAAGAAGTGGGGCCAGCGTCGCGCTGAGGAAAAGGCCGCAGCGGGAACGGCTGCCTCATCGGTTGTTATCGTACTTTCGTCGCCGATGACCGCGTCAGGGTCGAGCGAGGATAATTAAATTCTTACAGAGTTCGAAAAAAAAGGCCGAGCAAGAAATTTGCTCGGCCTTTTTCGTATTTGGGAAACCTACTGATAAATATCGCTCGCCGATTTCGTTTTCGACCACTGGATCTTCTCGACGTTCGGATCGGCTCGTAAGATTCGGTCGCTCATCGTGTCGGTGCGTAGGCTTAACGGCAGGTTCAAGTAATAAACTATCGACCCGGTCGATCCTTCTTTTTCCGGATCGGGGGGATCCAACTCCCGAACCTCAGCATCCAACCTTCTTCGCTTAAATATCCGCCTGAGAGTTTCCTGCGTGAGATCTGTGTTCGTGGTCTTTATGGTGAGCTCCATTGACCGATAGATGTTTTGCTGTTCATTGAACTCCAGCAGCCAGAGCAGAGCCAGAGCGAACAGGCACAACGCGATTCCGAGCTCCCACCTACCGACGCCGGCCGCGAGTCCGAGCGCGAGGCTGATCAGCAATACTGTAATTTCTTTCGGATCGCGGATGTTGGTCCTAAACCTTACAAGCGACGCGGCCGCGAAGATAGCAAACGCACGCGCAGCGCTGTCGCCGACAACCATCATCAAAGCCGCCGCGACGACAGCGAGAAGGATCTGAGTCTGGGAAACGAAAAGACTGCGACGAAAAAGCGGTACATCCTGACGCGGCCGGAAAGCCAGAATACCGGACAGGATAACGGCGAACAGTAGGCGCAACACGATCTGCAATCCCGCTTCCGGCCGGCTCATCGTTTCAAACCCGTTGTTGCTTGAAACCACACTTTCGGTTGCCGCGATAAAGGGATTCTCGCTCGAAGCGGCGGCCGTGTTGGCGGACGACCGGTTGGATGCGGTGGTGCCCGAAGCGGGCTGGTTTGCGGCGGACTCGGCGCCCCCGCTGCCTCTGCTCAACATCAGGAAAAGGGCCAGCGCGATGCCGCCGATGACCGCGACGAGAACCAGGACTCGTGTATTTTTCATTAGCTTAGTTTAGCGCCAGATTCGACCCGGCAGCCTGATCTAGTTCGGCGATCTTTCTCTGAACCGTTCGCGTAAAGGAATCAACATCCGCCGGCGAGTAGTTCGCCGCTCGAAAAGCGTCGCGGATTTGCTGCTCGCTCAATCTTTTTAGCAGGTTCGCAAGCCAACGCGCGTCGGCGATTGTGAAACCCTTCATGATGCCGCGGCTCTTTCCTTTGAAAGCTATCTTCACTTCGCCTCCTTCGACTCCTTTTACGAAGCTCGTCTTCGCGAAATGGTTCGGACTTCCGGTTTTGCGACCCAGACGGAAAAAGATCGGCAGGTTGTTGTTGCCGAGTTTGCCGAATGTCGCCCCCAGGTCGCTGACAATGTAGTGTTGCTCTCCGCCGACCTGCAGGATCTTGTTTTGGAGGTCCAGAAGATCCCAATTCGTCATGAACGCCATCATCAATTTGAGGCCCTGTAGTTCCCTCGTTCCCACAAACGGGTTGCTTCTCCACTGCCATTCGCCAAGCCGCTTGATGTTTTCGGGCCGGGCCTCGAGACGAACATTCTTGAACGTCCCCTTTCCCGGGATCGTGAGGCTTGGCACGAGGTAGTTGATCTCGGTCTTGTATCCGAGGCCGTAGAGCAACCGCACCGCGGCGGTCTCCGGCTGAGCTTCACGGCCCAGCTTTGCGATCCAGACACGGCCGCTTCCATCGCTGATCCGAAACTTTTTGTTGTGTCCCTTTTTCTCTTCCTTGATGAACGTAACGCTGCTGAGGTCGGGCCGCATTCGGCTGCCGCCCGGCCCTTCATAGAGATCGAGCGAGCGCGCATTGACGGGTTCCCAGAGTACCGCATCGCCGGACCGTGCCGGGGCGGAATTTCTGCTCTTTTTTTGCGCGTGGCCGCTCGCGACAAGCGACAGCAAAACCAGTAAATAGATTGCCGCGCGGCGCGGAATCTCATATCTAGTCATCGAATTAGCCTCCTCGTGATGCCGAATTTACGACGCCTTCCCCAGGGCTACTACGTTCGAAGGTTCCTGAAAAGAAAGTTGAGCATTAAACGGCTCCGAATTATCGGTATCGGGCCGTCGGTAGCTACCATCGGGTTGGAGCTCGCTCGCCTTCTGGTTATCACGGAGATACGCCTCTAGGTACTGCTGTTTAAGATACCACTTTAGCTTGTCGTCCTCGACCGGAGTTAATACTTCGACTCGACGATCCAGGTTCCTGGGCATCCAGTCGGAGCTTCCGACGTATAGCTCGTTCTGTCCCGCATTTTCGAAATAGTAAACGCGGCTGTGTTCGAGAAGGCGGCCGACAATACTGCGGACCCTGATATTCTCCGACATTCCCGGAACGCCGGGGCGAAGCGTGCAGACTCCACGAACTATCAAATCAATCTGCACTCCCGCTTGCGAAGCTTCGTAAAGTGCATTAACTATTTCGGTGTCGGCGAGTCGGTTGATCTTCGCAGTGATGCGGGCGGGCAGGCCCCGCTTCGCGTTCTCGGATTCGCGGCTGATAAGTTCCACCATCCTTTCCCGCAGATTAATCGGAGCGACGAGAAGCTTGTTGAAGCTGTCGCGTTGCGAATAAACGGTCAAATAATTAAAGAGCTCGGTGGCGTCCTCCCCGATCTTCTCGTCCGCCGTCAAAAGCCCGAGATCGGTATAGACGGTCGATGTTGCGGGATTGTAATTCCCGGTCGCGAGGTGCATGTACCTTCGCAGCTCGCCACCCTCTCTGCGAACGACCAGGGTCGTCTTGGCGTGGGTCTTGAGGCCGAGCAATCCGTAGACGACGTGGACTCCCGCACGCTCAAGTTTTTTGCCCCACTCAATGTTGTTCTCCTCGTCGAACCTTGCCTTGATCTCAACGACCGCCGTGACCTGCTTGCCGGCCTCACTCGCCTCGATGAGCAGGGGAGCTATCGGCGAGTTAGAACCGATCCGGTAAAGGCAGATTTTTATCGCCAGAACGTCCGGGTCCTCGACGGCTTCGCGAATAAAATCGGTGACGACGCTGTAGGGTGTGTAGGGATGATGAAGAAAGACGTCCTGGCGCCGAATGACATCGAAGATCGGCTCGCCTGTGAGTAAAACTTCGGGCATCGAAGTCGCGAGAGGTTTTTCCTTTAGATCCGGCCTGTTCAAATCACTCAGCTCGAAGGCGTCGGTAATTTTCAGCGGCCCGTCGATCGTGTAGACGTCGTCGGCCGTAATCTCCAGCGATTCCGCGAGGTAATTGACCATGTCGGCCGGCATCGAAGCCGAAACTTCCAAACGCACTACATCGCCGAATCGGCGCTGCTTTAGATTCTGCTCCATTTCCTCGAGCAAATCCTGCGCTTCGGCTTCACGGATTTCGATGTCGGCGTCTCGGGCTATGCGAAATTGGTAGCACGCTTTCGGATCCGCTTCGGGAGCGAAGAGCTTGACGTTCGCCGCCGTAAGGTCCTCTATCAAAAGGTAACGCCCGCTATCGCCAAGGTGGACGAATCGCGGTACGAATGCCGGAATCTTGATGCGTACGAAGAACTCATTTACGTTGGTCAGAGCGCGTGCGACACGTTTGTTCAGCTTCGGCTGAACGACAAGCGCAATGTTTATATTCCCGCCCGACACGTAGGGGAACGGGTGCGTCGGATCGACCGCCTGCGGGGTCAAAAGCGGATAAATGTGTTTCTTGAAGTAGGTATCGGCCTTGCTCCGTTCAGCCTCGGTCAGCGAATCGTACCCAACCAGCTCGACTCCATTCCGCGCGAGCTCGGGGATCAGCTCTTCTTGCAGGCACTTCATCTGGGTCGCGACCATCTCGGTGACCCGATTCTTGATTTCGGCAAGTAGTTCCGGCCGCGAATAACCGTCTGGGGATACTTCGGACCGCGGGTCGGTTTTTTCCTTCAAGCCCGAAACACGGATCATGAAAAATTCGTCCAGGTTGGCCGAAAAGATGGCGAGGAATTTTATCCTCTCGAGGATCGGCTGGCTCTCGTCCAAGGCCTCGTCCAAAACGCGTCGGAAGAACTCGAGCAGGCTCAAGTCGCGATTTATAAGTGCAATTTCAGCTTTCGGCGATTGATCGCCGACCAGTGCCGGCGACTGCCGGAGCGGATACAAATGCTTTAATGCGGGTGTCATATTTTTTTCCAATCGGAGGAGAGATCAGAGTGACGGACGTCGTCGTTTCCAAGTTTTTGCAAACGGTGTTCCAAATTTAATTGTTCTAAGGAAAAGCCCGAATTGCCTGCGAATATGATTTTTGAAGGTTGGACTGATAACTGGGTTGTACCGAATCAATGCGCGGAGACAAATAAAAGCGGCCCTGTGGCCGCTTGAACAGATAAAGAGTTAGGTCGTCGCTATTCCGGCGATTCGTTCTCTGCGGCGGAGCGAACAACCTCGCGTAGAGCCTTTGCCGATGTGGTGACGGGCTCGAGCTCCAAGTCCTCAACGTTCCCGTAAACTTTCTTGCCGAATACCGCATTCCAGGGTGGGATGACGATGGTTACGTTGCCGGTCGCCCGGGCCTGGCAGGCAAGCCGAATCACGGGTCTGTCCTCCTCCGCCTGATCATATCCGAAGACCTTAACGGCGCGCCTTTCTCGACGAGATACATCCGAAAGTTTATCGCCGCCGGCGATAACCCCGATCCAGCAGGTCCCGCAGGACGCAGATGTGCACTCCACGGGCACGGGACCTTCCCAGCATCTTGGATCGTTCGCCTGCCAGTTCTGCGACCGGTCGTTCGCGGAAGCAGAAGCGATCTCCTGATCGCTCAGAATATCGAACCTTTCGTTATTGGCTTCGTCGTGGATGACCGAGTACTTCTTGTTGACCGTCTTTAGAAATCCGAGCAGCCCCTGAGAATCATCTTGCTTTCGGCTTGCGACCACGGCGTCCGGTGACTTTTTGAATAAGCCGCTCGGGCCTTCGATCTCCCCGGATGCCGCATTGAACTTGGCAAGGCCGACTTGAGCAAGTGTCATGAATCCCACAGTCGTTATCCCGAGCAAGAGGGAAGTGTCCGCCTCCACCTTTTCCGCGACCATCTCCGCGATCTGCCTGATCTCTTCAGCAAGGCCGATGTTTTGGTTCTCAAATACCTGCGACTCCGCCTCGATGGCGGCTTTCACGGCCTTCCAGTACCGATGCCCAAAAAGGAAGGAATGGGAGTTATCAATCTTATTTTCAAGACCGAAGTCCCCCTGCATCGCCAAACTTTGCTTTGCGTCATCGATGTCGACAGTCGCCGAGAGATGCCGAACAAGCGACAGCGGATAGAAGCGGAACCAGATTCGAACCGCGTTGCGGTCAACCTCGTGCATCGTCGGGAGAATATCGTCGATCGCGGACTGCCAATCTGGTTCGTTAAACCTCTGAAGATAAATTTCTAAGAGACTGCTGTTTTGGACACTCATATTTCTCGTTTCGGCTTCTTATGAAAAGGAGAATACTACAAGAAACATACGGGAATCTGCAAAGTCGGCTTGACTCAGTTGGTCTGAATTATTAGTATCTAGAGTTTCGGACTTTAACGGTTCGGCCCGTAATGGGGTTGCGAGTGCAGCTTCGACGGAGATTTTTGAAAGCTGAGAC
>DATLCA010000510.1:0-1488 GCA_035526605.1 Pyrinomonadaceae bacterium
GCGCGGAATGCGCGAGACTTTGAACGGCTTTAGCCAACCAACGTTTACGATAACAACCTATGCGAAAACAAATCATCTTCACATTTGCGGCCGCGGTTATGATCTGTGCGGCCGTTCCCGCTTTTGCTCAAGGCGGGCTGACAGGTACATGGGAATGGCGGAGCCCGATGGACAAGCAAAAGCGCCAGACCTATTTCTCCATCACGATCAATCCGAAAAACGGAAAGGTCGCGGGCACATACTTTTTCAACGAGCTCGAAAACGGGGATACGGAAAGCGATGGCGCGGTAGCGGCGTTTATCGGCACCGTCGTCGGCAATACGATCAAGATCGAGTTCGATCCGAACGCCGCCGATCCGGGATACACCGAACACGTTCGTTACAAAAAACCGAAAGGCAGACTGCCGAGCACGGCGACCCTCACTCTCAAGAACGGAAAACTGCAATGGGTGCAGACGCGCGGGATCTTGGACAAGGAAATGCCCAGGACGTTTACTCTCGTGCGCTCACGCTGAGAACCACCAGGCGCGACTGCTGTGCCGACTGGGTTGATGGGCTCGCTCCTTACAACAAGAGCACTCGAAGAGAATGAAAACGGCGATTATTTTGATGTTGTTGGTCGTATGGCCGAGCTTAGTTGGAGCTCAGCCAGACCTCAGGCACCAGATTCGTTCGATTGCGATTCGGAACGTCACAGTTATCGACATGCGGAGCGCGACGCCGACCGCTGGGGCGAACGTTGTCATCGAAAACGGCAGGATCCGCTCAATAGGCAAGAACGCCAAAATACCCAAAGATGCCGAGGTTATCGACGGACGCGGGAAGTACCTGGTTCCCGGGTTCTGGGACAGTTACACCTACACACTCGAAGCGGTAAAACATCATCATCCATATTTCGAACTGTTGATCGCCCACGGCGTCACGGGCGTACGCGACGTCGGTACTTCGTACGATCTGGCCGAGGCGGCGAAACTTCGTTCTGACATAAATGCCGGTCGCGTTCTAGGCCCGCGTCTCTTCTACTCGGGTAGTGTTCTCATAGGCGAAATGCCGCCGCGCCGTAGCGATCGGTGGACGGGAATTTCGAGGATCGTCAAAACGGAGGACGAGGCGAAAGCCGCGGTCGTCGAACTGGCACGCTCCGGCGTCGATTACATAAAAACAGAAAAACGTACTCCGCCGAATATTTTGCGGGCCATCATCGATGAAGCGCACAGGCAAAAGCTTCGCGTCGTCGGCGTTCCGCCGTCGTTTCTGATCGACGCCTCGAACGACGGTCTAGACTGCATCGAGCACTTTGCTGAGATCAACCGCGAAACCTCGGATAAGCGCGAAGAATATTACGCACTCTACCGCGATCGCAAGATCGACACGCTAACCATAGACCAGAATTATGCGTTCTTCGGCACCATGACGCGGGACCGCCCGTATTATGATCGTTCCCTCCGGACGCTCTCAAAGAATAAGACCTGTGTCGTAACGAACGCT
>DATLCA010000511.1:0-1425 GCA_035526605.1 Pyrinomonadaceae bacterium
CTTCATTATGGCAAAAGCAAAAGAAGCAAGAATCAAAAAATCGGGTAAAAGCTCGACAAAGACATATCACAACTACATCGGCGGCGAATGGGTGAAAAGCTCTTCGGGCGAATGGTTCGACAATGTAAATCCGGCCGACACGTCCGACGTAATCGGACGGTTCCCGAAATCGAACGCCGATGACGTGAACCGGGCGGTCGAAGCCGCCAAAAACGCGGCGACGAAATGGCGCCGGACACCGGCCCCGAAACGCGCCGAGCTGCTTTTCAAACTCGGCGAGATACTCCGCGAAAATAAGGACGAATTCACGCGGGACATGACCCGCGAGATGGGCAAGGTGCTCAAAGAAGCCGGTGGCGATGTTCAGGAAGCGATCGATTGCACCTATTACACCGCGGGCGAGGGACGGCGTCTGCACGGCTTCACCACTCCGGCGGAAATGCCGAGTAAGTTCGCGATGTGCGTCCGGCAGCCGGTGGGGATCTGCGGCCTGATCACACCGTTCAACTTCCCGATGGCGATCCCGTCGTGGAAATTGATCCCGGCGCTCGTCTGCGGCAACACGGTGGTTCTCAAATCCGGCGAGGACGTGCCGCTTTCGGCTTTGAATCTTGTCAAAGCTTGCGAGGAGGCGGGAATTCCGAAGGGCGTCGTCAATCTTATTAACGGCCATGGCGCCGATATCGGCCCCGCATTGGTCGGGCACCAGGATGTCCGCCTGATCTCCTTCACCGGCTCCACCGACACCGGGCGGATCATCGCGGAACAATGCGCCCGCGACAACAAGATCGTCTCGCTCGAGATGGGCGGCAAGAACGCGATCATCGTCATGGACGATGCCGATCTCGACAACGCGGTTGAAGGTTCGATGTGGGGAGCATTCGGGACCAGCGGTCAGAGATGTACCGCTTCGTCGCGGCTGGTCGTTCACAAGAAAGTCTATAAGAAGTTTGTCGCGAAGCTCGTCGAGCGAGTTAAGACTCTGCGTATCGGCAGCGGCCTGAATCCGAAAACCGAAGTCGGTCCCGTGATCCACGAGGATGCGATGAACAATATTCTTCGCTACATCGAGATCGGTCAGAAGGAAGATAAAGCGACTCTCGCTTGCGGGGGCAACCGTCTGACGAAAGGCGAGTACGCAAAAGGATGGTTCATCGAGCCGACTGTGTTTTCGGACGTCGCGCCCGATCATCGTATCGGGCAGGAAGAGATCTTTGGTCCGGTCACGTCGGTGATTCCTTTTTCGACGCTCGACGAAGCAATCGACATCGTCAATGGCGTGAAGTACGGCCTGTCGTCGGCGATCTACACGCAGGATGTCAATCAATCGTTCTACGCGATGCAGGAGCTGTATACGGGAATCTGTTATGTAAATTCGGCGACGATCGGTGCCGAAGTTCATCTCCCGTTCGGCGGAACGAAGGG
>DATLCA010000512.1:0-29836 GCA_035526605.1 Pyrinomonadaceae bacterium
ACGATGACGCAACGACCCTCAATCGGGCGGCTGTTCTCGAACCACCGGCGGGTCGGGAACGCGAAAGGGAAGAAGTAAAACGCGTGCCCGCGAGTACTTCGTCGAACAACCACGCGATAGGTACCGTCGCCGCCGCATTCGTCTTCATAGCGGTGCTCGGGCTGTTCGCCTACAAATATTTTCCCGTCGGACGAGAGGCCAAGGTCGAGTCTTTGGCCGTCTTGCCTTTCACGAACCAGAATTCCGACGCGAGCACCGAGTATCTGAGCGACGGCCTCGCGGAAAGTGTTATCCATTCGCTTTCCGGCCTCCCGGATTTGCGTGTGATGTCGCGGGGTTCGTCGTTCATCTACAAGGGAAGTGAGATCGACGCGAAAAAGGTCGGGCGTGAGCTGAATGTCGCGGCAATTCTGACGGGCCGGATCGCGATGCAGGGCGAGAACGTTACCGTCAGTACTGAACTTGTATCGACGCTGGATAATTCAGTGATGTGGGGCGAGAATTTTTCCCGGCCGATGACTGATCTGGAAAAACTCCAGACCGACATCGCGGGAGCAATTTCACAGAAACTAAAGCTGAGGCTGTCCGGTGTACAAGCAGACCGCGTAAAGAAACCACGAACCGACGACCCCGAGGCATATCGCTTGTATCTGCTCGGGCGTTATCACATCAATCGCCTGACGGACGATGGATTTCGGAAGGCCGGCGAGTACTTCCAGCAGGCGATTACCCGACAGCAGGACTACGCACTCGCGTATGCTGGGTTAGCGGAATCGTACAACCGGCTCAGCGGTTATAACGCCGTCTCCCCGCATGACGGTTTTCCCAAGGCGCGCGAAGCCGCGCTTAAGGCGCTCGAGATCGATCCCTCGCTAGCCGAGGCGCACACCGCTCTCGGCTCGGTAAGATTTTTCTACGATTGGGACTGGACGGCGGCGGAGCGCGAGTTCCGTACGGCGAACGAGCTGGATCCGAACTCGGCCGACTCTCACCAGACGTACGCTTATTTTCTCGCCGCAATGGGAAGGCCTCGCGAAGCAATAACTGAGATGAAGCGGGCTCAGGAGCTCGATCCGCTCTCGATCGAAAAACTGATCGGCATCGGCGAGATCTATTACGCCGACGGTGAGTACGACAAGGCCATAGAGCAATTCCAAAAAGCCCTCGAGATGGATCCAAACTCGGGCTTCGCCAACTGGGCGATCGGCCGAGCGCTTATCGAAAAACGCGCGTACCCTGAGGCTATCGACTCTCTTCGCAAGTCGATCAGTTTATCCGGAGACAGTCCCGATGAGCTTGTAGAGCTTGCTCGTGCAAACGCGCTCGTCGGCCGCAAGGCCGAGGCTTTGAAGATCGTCGGAGACTTGAAGAGCCCTACGGAGCACAGATATGTTGCGCCCACGTCGATAGGGTCGATCTATGCGGCCCTCGGAGAAAAAGATGAGGCCTTCGAATGGTATGAGCGGGCGCTCCGCGAACGGGATGTCCTCCTTGTATTAATGAAAGTGGACCCAATGTTTGACGGCGTGCGCTCGGAGCCGCAGTTCAAAGAATTGATGAAGCGCGTCGGTTTGGTCTGATCCATTTCGCTCAAACCACGAAGCGATCTGTCGTATAGTTACACCCAGAAGAGAACACCCTGGCGGTACTACTTAATAAGACATGGCTGAAACGATCCAACATTCCGACGGACGCGTTGAGCTCAATGAAGACGCGCTTCGCGGCATAGAAACATCCGCGCTTTATAACAAAGATCTCGCACCGGTACCGATCGCGCGTCGCAACTGGACGACGTACAACTACGCCGCGCTGTGGATCGCGATGGCGCATTGCATACCGACTTACATGATGGCGTCGGGCCTGATCTCCGCGGGCATGAATTGGTGGCAGGCGCTGATCACGATCCTGCTTGGGAACATCATCGTTCTCGCTCCCATCCTGCTCAACTCCCATCCGGGTACTAAATATGGAATTCCGTTTCCCGTATTCGCGCGGGCTGCTTACGGGACCGTCGGATCGAATCTTCCCGCGCTAATGCGCGCGATCGTCGCCTGCGGATGGTTCGGCATCCAAGCGTGGATCGGCGGGCAGGCGATTAACATTTTCTTTGGTGCGTTCATCCCGGGCTGGAACACTTTGCTCGGCGGCGCGATCGGCGGCCATGCCCCGACTGAGTGGCTCTCGTTCCTGATCTTTTGGGGGATGAACATATTCATAATCTATCGCGGGATGGATCTGCTGCGGCATTTTGAAAACTGGGCGGCGCCGTTTGTTCTGGTGATGACCGCGATGCTGCTCGCGTGGATCGTCTACCAGGCGGGCGGGTTCGGCTTCCTGCTGAACGAGCCGGACAAGTTTGGAAGCGTTGGGGAATTTTGGAAGATATTCATTCCTTCGCTGACGGCGATGATCGGGTTCTGGGCGACGTTGAGCTTGAACATGCCGGACTTCACCCGTTTCGGGAAAAGCCAGCGTGAACAAGTTATCGGGCAGACAGTTGCTTTGCCGACGACGATGGTGGTGTTCGCGGCGATGGGAGTGATTATCACGTCAGCCGCGGCGATCGTCTTTCCGCACATGCCTGCGGCGGACTTGTGGGATCCGGTAAAACTGGTCGGCCAATTCTCGCAACCGCTCGTCGTCGCGGTCGCGATGTTCACGATCGTCGTCGCGACGCTCTCGGTCAATATTGCCGCGAACGTGGTATCGCCGGCAAACGATTTCGCGAATGCGTTTCCGAAATGGATCTCATTTCGCACTGGCGGTTTGATCACCGGAATCATCGGCATACTCATGCAGCCGTGGAAACTTCTCGCCGACCCAAGCGGCTATATTTTTTCGTGGCTGCTGGGATACTCGGGCGGACTCGGATCGATCGCCGGGGTGCTCATCGCTGACTACTGGATCATCCGCGGAAAGAATTTGAATCTGGCCGATCTTTATCGCACCCGCGGGATCTATTCCGGTTGGAATTGGCGAGCAGTCATCGCCACTCTTCTGGGTTGCTTTTTCGCGTGGGTTGGCCTGATAATTCCTACACTTCGACCTCTTTACGACTACGCATGGTTTGTGGGATTCGGGGTCGCGTTCTCTGTACATTACGTGCTGATGAGATCTGCGGGCCAAGGGCGAATAAGCTGACCGTCCATAGCAGCGTTAAGAATTTCGGCGAAGCTACAATATGGATAAAAAGGGAAGAGCCTTCATCTTGACCCTCTTCGTTTTCGCGGCACTTCTCGTCACGAGCCAAAGCTTGCCGACGTACGCCCAGTCGGTAAAGTCTCCCGCGACCAAGGAGACGAAAACCGAGAAATTGTTAAAGGAGCTGAAAGTTAGTTATGAACAATTCACAAGTGACCACTCGTTCGTCACTTCCTACGACGGGAAGGAATTGAAGCGAATCGATGTGATCCTTGTGGAAGCCGAGACCGCGGTGGTGGTCTTGGCCGATGCGGCAGGGGGGCGGGACGTCGAGCTTACGCCGGAAAAAATGCGGAAGCTTTTGGAGTTCAACAGCAAGGCCGATTATATAAAGGTCGGCATAAGTGATATCGGATCCGTCAGAGTACAGTGCGAACAAAACCTTTCCTTGATCAACGCAAAGGTGCTCGAGGAAATCCTCGATCAAGTGGCGTCCGCGACGGACGAGGTAGCGAAGATCATCGGGCCGATCAAGCAGAAAAACATTGCGAAGTAATCTATGTCAAGAATAATTAAAGCTGGACTCATTCAGGCTCACAATCAAGCGCCAGCCGACGCACCGATCAGCGAGATCAAAAAAGCAAATCTCGACCACCAGATGAAGTTTGTCGAGGAGGCTGCCAAGCAAGGCGTCCAGATGCTGTGCTTCCAGGAGATCTTCACGACGCCGTACTTCTGCGCCGAGCAGCAGACGCGCTGGTACGAAGCTGTCGAGAAAATTCCGGACGGCCCGACCGTGAAGCTAATGCAGGATGTCGCGAAGCAGCACGGCATGGTTCTCGTCGTGCCGATCTATGAAGAAGAGCAGACCGGGATCTATTACAACAGCGCTGCCGTCATCGACGCCGACGGAAAGTATCTCGGCAAATATCGGAAGACTCATATCCCGCACGTCGCTCCCGGCTTTTGGGAGAAATTTTATTTTCGTCCGGGCAATCTTGGGTATCCATGTTTCGACACGGCGTTCGGGCGCATAGGCGTCTACATCTGCTACGATCGGCACTTTCCGGAAGGCGCACGCTGTCTGGGATTGAACGGGGCGGAAATCATTTTCAATCCATCGGCGACGGTCGCGGGGCTAAGCGAGTATCTCTGGAAATTGGAACAGCCGGCCCACGCGGTCGCGAACGGGTATTTCGTCGGAGCTATCAATCGCGTCGGCACCGAAGCGCCGTGGAACATCGGCGAATTTTACGGGCAAAGTTATTTCTGCGATCCTCGCGGGCAGATCATTGCCGAAGCCTCGCGCGACCAGGACGAACTCGTCGTCGCCGACCTCGACATGGACAAGATCCGCGAGGTTAGAAATACCTGGCAGTTTTTCAGGGACCGCCGGCCCGACGCTTACGGGCAGATAGTTGCGGATTAGGTATCGCTTTACAAAGTCTTCCGCATCCCAAAATAAAGGAGAGAAATGAATGCCAATCTATGTCAGTAAAGACGGGCAGCAGTTAGGGCCGTATGAAGATTCAATAGTCATTGACCAGCTTCGCAATGGAATGCTCTCGCCGGACCTTCTCGGGATCAGGCAGGGTGATGCATCGTGGAGTCGGTTGGGTGAGCTATTCCCCGCGGCCGCCCACTCCTATATGGCGGAGCCGACCGGGAGTGCCCGGGCATTTGCCGGATCGCCCATATCCGCAAGCCCGTCCGCAACGGCCGCCGTAACTTCCCCTCAACCGGAGCCCCAATTCCGAAATACCATTGCGCCAAAGATATTTTTCACGCTTTGTCTTCTTGGTGTGCTCGGTATTCTTGCGTCCTGCGTCTACTACATTTTCACCTTCGCCCCGACGGGAAATCTTGAAGCCGATCTCGGCCGGATGAGTTTTCGAGATCTCGCAAAATATCTCGCGATCGGATCGTTCGTCGGAGCCTTCTTCACATTCCTCGCGCTGCTGTTGTCGTTCAAGAGAAAGCTCATCCACTCCAACGGGGCTCGCTTGGCGCTGCGTGTGTTTTTCGTCCTCGCTCTTGTAGTCGGCATCGGTAATGTTCTCTTTGGGGCGATCAGCTACTTAAACTACAGTGCTCCGACGCCGACAAAGTCTTCGCAGTCCAACGAGCTTTTGCGAGCGCTCGAGGCGGGCTCCGCGGCGACAGGGCCGTACGAAACCGCAATGTTCGCGGTTCCGATCGGTGCTGGACTATTTTTGTTCGGACTGTCCGGGCTCTTGATGACCAGGCGTCCCCGAGCCTAAGGGTGATCGTGAATTAGAGGTGCGGGACGTTACTACTCCCGCCCCATCCAGCTCAGATCAATAAGACTTTACTTAGTTCAGCTCCCCTAACCGGAGGCTGTCCTCAAAAGACTGCACATGAAAAAAAACGCACACAACATTCTCTACCTCGCGCTTATTGGGTTTTTCATTTTAGGATGCGGAAGATTTACGAAGACTCAGCAACAGATCGAGCAAGACCGGAAGATAGAGGAGCGTTCAGCTCGGGCGGATATCTTCGATAAACGACCTGACCTTTTGGAGGAGTTGTCGAGGGAGCCCACAAAGGAGTCGTTGACGGACAAGCCGTATCTAAACGGGAAAATCGTATTGTTGGAGAATGACGGTAACAGGTATAAGCCGTATCGAAATTTGTCGGAAGAGTTTGACGCCCAATTGGGAAGCTCCTATGCCACGGATCCGACGAACATACAGACGGTCGTGCTGATTAAGGAGGAGAAAGTGGACGGCGGAACCTATGTTGATGCAAACGGAAAACCGAGAGCTCGCGGGGTAGGTTTCAGCTGTAAGGTGACAATTATAGACAGGACGATCGGCGCCGTCATATTCCGCAAAAAATTTGAACCGACTTTTCTTGATACGGCTAAGGTGTATACGTCGCCGGGCGATCATCCTTCCGTCTCGGCCCACAACAGTCCGGAGTTAGAGGCGATCGATTTCCTGGAAAGGCTTGAGAAGCGGTAACGAAGCTTGATCACTTAGATCGAATGAACTCTAAACAGCAGGTTTTTTGCAAGACCCCGGGTCACTGACCGGGCACGGCAAATGCTTTCCGAGCCGTTGGAGGTACGGTTGTTATTTTCATCGGTTTGGAGCAGGACGATACTTTAACTGCTGCTATTTGGTCTTTGCCGACAGGTTGGCGACAATCCCCTGTTGATTCATGACGATGTCTGGGCGCTTATTAATTCGATGCCTGCCTAGGTTAGATTTGACCGTAAGGTCGTTACGCCGGGGCAGTAAAGTTCTTGTGAATACCCGACCAAACGGCGTATTCTTTCGGGCAGAAAAAAGAAATGGCTGATATTTCGATAGAGGAGATCGAGAAAAACTTCGCCGAGATTCATCCGGCGATGTCTCGTGCCGAGGCGCTTGTCGAGGCCAACCGCTGTCTCTACTGCTACGACGCGCCGTGCATGCACGCGTGCCCGACGCACATCGACGTTCCCGGTTTCATAAAGAAGATTGCGAGCGGAAACCTGACCGGTTCCGCTCGCGTCATCTTCGATGCAAATCCGATCGGCGCGACTTGTTCGCGGGTGTGTCCGGTTGATGTTTTGTGTGAAGGAGCGTGTGTCGAGAAAACTCTTTTGCAGAAGCCGATCGAGATTGGAAGGCTCCAGCGCTACGCGACGGATTACGCGCTCGATAGCGGGAAACAAATTTTCGAGAAAGGCGAATCGAACGGAAAGTCGATCGGCATAGTCGGCTCGGGCCCGGCGGGGATCTCGTGCGCGGCATATCTCGTTCGTCTCGGTTACGACGTGACCGTGTACGAGCAAAAAGAAAAGCCGGGCGGATTGGATACGTACGGCATGGCCGAGTACAAAATGCGGCAGACGGTCTCGCTCGCAGAGACGGAGCGCGTTGCCGCGATGGGTGTAAAGTTTCTGACCAACACGGCAGTCACAAAAACTTCGGAACCACCTCTCGTGATCGGCGCGGGAGAAGGCAATGCCGTGTCCGGTAACGGAGTCCCTGCGGTTCAATCGGTATCGTTCTCGGATCTTGAAAAATGGCATGACGCGATATTTCTGGGCGTCGGTCTCGGGGAAACGAACCGCCTTGGCATCCCAGGTGAGGATCTCGACGGCGTGTATGACGCCCTCGATTTCATCGAAAGGATAAAGACCCGGGACTGGCAATCGGTCCCCCTGGGCCGCACGGTCGCGGTTCTTGGCGCAGGGAATACGGCCATCGACGCTGTAACACAAGCAAAGCGTCTTGGTGCGGAGAAAGTGATGTTGGTCTACCGCCGAACCGAGCGTGACGCATCCGCATACCATTATGAGATGGAACTAGCGCGTAAGGACGGGATCGAGTTTGTTTGGCAGGCCGCTCCGATCGGTATCATGGCCGGCGAAAATGGCACGCAGCTTTCGTTGCGCTGTGAAAAGACAGACGGGTCGCTTCAGCTCTTCGACATTCCTTGCGACATGGTTATCAAAGCGGTAGGGCAACAAAAGATGCGAGGCTTTTTCGCGGACGTCGCCGGAGTCGCTATCGATGACAAAGGCCGCGTGACCGTGAACGGCCACATGCAGACCTCGAACCCGAAAGTGTTCGCCGGCGGCGACTGCGCCAACGGCGGAGCCGAAGCGGTTGATGCGGCGCAGATGGGGAAGCTCGCGGCACAGGGAATTCACTTTACTTTGACTGGCCAAGCGGTTCGGTTTGCCGGAAATCTTTAGCCGCGGATTTTCGCGGATAACGCGGATAAGAAAGGAGCTGTTTTGTGATGTCAGACTTCCACCTGAAGCATCGCGAGTTGACCGACGAGGTAATTGGTACCTTCTATGAGGTATACAATGAATTAGGTCACGGTTTTATCGAGTCGGTCTACGAGAAATCATTGGCAATCGCATTACGTGAAAAGGGCCACGAGGTGCTGCAGCAAGTTGATATTCCCGTCTGGTTTAGAGGGCAGCGGGTGGGTGATTTCGACGCTGATCTGCTTATAGACAAAAAAGTAATTGCAGAATTGAAGTCGGCGCGGGCCATCGACACCGCCCACGTCGCCCAGCTTTTGAATTACTTGCGAGCTACAAACATTGAGATCGGGCTTCTTTTGAACTTCGGCCCGAAGCCGGAGCTGAAGCGGTTAGTTTTCGAAAATTCTCGAAAGAAGTTTCCGGAAGCGCAGCGAAAGATCCTTGATGTGTTGTTCAAGTAAAAGTTCTGATCCGCGTTCATCCGCGAAAATCCGCGGCTAAAATTTCTTATGTCAGATCTAAGTACGAACTTCGCCGGAATAAAATCTCCAAACCCGTTCTGGCTCGCGAGTGCGCCGCCTACGAATATGGGTTCGATGGTCGAGCGGGCGTTTGATGCCGGCTGGGGCGGAGCTGTTTGGAAAACTTTGGGTGAGCCGATCACGAATGTTTCTTCGCGGCTCGCGTCGCTCGATCAGGGCGGCCTGCGGATGATCGGGTTGAACAATATCGAGTTGATCACTGACCGGCCGCTCGATGTGAATCTGAAAGAGATTTACGAGTGTAAGAAGAAATATCCGGACCACGCGGTCATCGTTTCATTAATGGTCGAATCGAAACGCGAGGCGTGGCACGAGATCGTGAAGAGATCTCAGGATACGGGTGCCGACGGTTTCGAGCTAAACTTCGGGTGCCCGCACGGGATGTCGGAACGGGGAATGGGTGCGGCGATGGGACAGGTCCCCGAATATACGTGCATGGTCACGGAGTGGGTGAAAGAAGTTTCGACACTGCCCGTCATCGTGAAACTCACGCCGAACGTCACGCACATCGTGCCGCCCGGGAGGGCCGCGCAGAAAGGCGGTGGAGATGCCGTGTCGCTTATAAACACGATCAACTCCGTCATGGGTGTCGACATCGACACGATGATCCCGTATCCGAACGTAAACGGCATGGCGGCTCACGGCGGCTACTGCGGCCCGGCGGTGAAACCGATCGCGCTCAACATGGTCTCGGAATTGGCGCGCGATGCCGAGTTCAATATTCCGATCAGCGGCATCGGCGGAATTAACAATTGGCGCGACGCGGTAGAGTTTCTGCTGCTGGGCGCCGGGAACGTTCAGGTCTGCACCGCCGTCATGCACTACGGCTATCGCATCGTCGAGGACATGATCGACGGACTGAACAATTATCTCGACGAAAAAGGTTTCGCATCGGTAAACGACATCATCGGAAAGTCGGTGAGCAGGGTAACCGACTGGGGAAATCTAGATCTCAACTACGACGTCAAAGCCCACGTCAATAACGAAAACTGCATCCGCTGCAATCTCTGCTACATCGCGTGCGAAGACGGAGCACACCAGAGCTTCCAGTTTCACGAAGTCGATGGGAAGCGATACCCGTATGTCATCGAAGAAGAATGTGTAGGCTGCAATCTTTGCGCACTTGTTTGTCCGTCACCCGGCGCGATCACGATGAAGCGTGTCGATGCGGGCGGTCCGGTGCAGACGTGGAGAGATCGGACGGCGGGGAAGTAGTTCTATGGATGTGATCCTGAAAACTGTGGATTTCTCGCGCTGTTTTTCCCCACGGTGCTTCTTGCAGATCGGCGCGTGGATGTTGCTGGCCTTTGGGACAATCGTAATTGCTCAGACGACGGACGGAACCGTTGTTGCACCGAAGCGGCCAGCGATAAGGGTTTTCGAGATCGGTAAAGTCACCCGTCGAGAATTCGCCAAAAAATGGACGCGCGCGAACTGGGCGTTCAATGATTGGGTTAACCCGCTTTATATAATCAACTACGGTACCAACAGAGAGATCGCACAGCGGGAAAAGGTTATCACGGATTCAATAAAGTCTCGCAATTTCGATAGGAATCGGATCACATTGGTTCGCGGCGGCCCCGCGGGCGGACCTAAAACCGTAGTTTGGAAAATTCCGCCCGGAGCGGACAATCCTGCGCCGTAGAGTCAATGCAGGGTCGACCCGGACTACACCCGCGTTGGAAACGCGAAAGACCATAGCCAGATGCGAAGCGTCTGGCTAATCGAAATAACAACCCGCGGTGAAACCGCGGCAGAATCGAAGGAGCTCCCATATGCCTTCCAGCTTAGTCGCCTCGTATTTTCACATCGTCTTCTCAACTAAAGATCGTCATCGATGGATCATTCCCGAATGGGAACCGAGACTGCATTCATACCTCGGTGGAATCATCAAAGGAATGGACGCGATACCGTTGAAAATCAACGGTATCGAAGACCATATTCACTCGCTTGTTCGCTTGAAATCGAAGCACCGGCTTGATTATTTCTTAAGGGATTTGAAGGCCGACTCCTCCGAATGGGTACACAAGGAGATTACGAGAATTTTCGAATGGCAGAAGGGTTATGCTGCATTTTCAGTTAGTCCGACCGCGGTCCCCGCAGTATCGAGATACATCGCCAACCAGAAGAAACATCATCAGAGGGTCGATTTCAAATCGGAATACGTGACCCTTCTTGAGAAAAGTGGCGTCGAATTCGAAGAGAAATTTCTTTGGTAACTCTTGCGCGGTTTCACCGCGCCGATTCGTGGTTGCTTACCAGACGTTTCACGTCTGGCTATGATCTGACTGCGGCGTTCGCCGCGCGGAGAGAATTTCCAGCCGGTCACGCGGCGTGCCCTCACCCTGTAGTCTTGGTTCCTCACGCAAAGAAAGGCCGGGCGAATTTTGCCGCCCGGCCTTTTGTTTCAAACAACGGAAACGGTCAGCGTGCTCCGACGAAGTTTACGCCGCTAACACTTCCGTTAACAGTGACAGTTCGCGAAGACGGCGTGAACGTGTACCGACTCAGTGACGGGGTCACCGTGTACGTCACCGTCGGCGCTACGCCGACGAAAGTATAGCTACCGTTCGATCCGGTCGATGTCGTCTGGCTGCCGAACGGACCCGCAAGCGTAACCGTTACGCCGGCGATTCCTTTGCCGTTTATGTCACGAGTGATGACACCGCTGACCGTCGAGGTCGGCGTGGGTGTCGGTGAAGGTACCGGCGTCGCAGTGGGCGTTGCGGTTGGAGTTGCCGTCGGTGTTGCGGTGGGTGTCGGCGTTGGCGTGGGGGTCGGACTACCCGGCCACGGGGCAAAACTCTCGGTCACTGCGGCCGGCGAGGTTGACTGGATGCTCGCATTGAAGCCCATTCCGCGTCTGCGAAATCCTTCTCGTACGTCGTCCGCATCCGCCGGCGAAAAAGAAAGTGCGGCCGAGATGATGGCGTCGCGTTCCTGGAGGAAGGTCGGTCCGATCGGGGCCACCTTCATTGCATCTGTAACGACTTGAAGAACGCGTTCGGTTCCGAGGGTGAATCCGAGTCGCTGGATCATCAGGGCTCGAACTTCCCATAATGCACTGCTCCAGATCTCACCCGCATTGTGCACCGCGTCACACTGCGTGGCGCCGAATGGCCCGCGGGGGAATGCACCGACGGTATTTATGTCTGTGTTGCAGTTCGAATTCAGATGCCTGAATGTTAGTGGATTGTGCGGCTTCCCGTTCGGGCCCGTGAACGCGATCACGGCCTTCGGGAATCGGCGGATACCGTAGTAGTAATTGGACGTGAATCCGGTCGCTCCCAGATACGTAGCATAGCCGCCGGTCGTATAGATGCCCTCGATGGGATCGCTCGCTTCGGCAAGCATCGTGTGGCCGTAGAAGTCGCCCCAGCCCTCGCCCATACCTTGCGACATATTCGTCGAGAGGCCTGCCGAGTTTCCGTGGAGGCGATTGGATGTGCCGTGGGTCACTTCGTGAATGATGATGTCTGCGTCGGCGGTTCCGTCGTAGTCGGGAGCCGGACCGGTCCAGAGATACATCTGCATCCGGCCGCGTCCGCCGTCGGCCGGCGTCGAGAAGTTTGCGTTGTTGGTCCCGGAAGAGTCCTGGCCCTCCGACCTTACGCGATCGTTGCCGAGCCCGCCGCGTCCGAAGTTGTTCTGTTGGAAATTGCGCGCCGCTTCGTTGAAACCGCGTTTATAAAGTTCGTCGTGATATCGATTCATCACGTAGAACATCTGGATAACCGCGCCGCGCTGGGCTTCGGCCGTCAGCGGAGAATCCCCGGGGCCCGGATTGCCCGGAGGCGGGTTCCAGGTCGGCGCCGCGAATACGCGGTTGGGGCTACCGGTTTGCGGAGCGTCAACACCGTCGATCCCGTTGCGATCGATCCCGGCCTCGTTCGAATTGCCGTCGGTGATGTTGGCCCCATCGGTGATCCAACCACTGTTGTTGAACGCCAGGCTGCCCTCATTTCCGATCAATGTAATGTCGCTGCGCGAAATCACCGGGGCCTGCGTTCCGTCAGGGCTCGTCGGCCCGGGCGTGCGCGGGGCCGGACTGTCGGCCACATCAAGATAGGAAAGCGGTTTCGATAAACGTTGTAGGTGGCCGTTTGGGTTTGATCGTTCGTGATGTTTTTTCGCCAGAGCATTGTTCCGGTCGCGGCATCGACGATCACGTAATAGGCGTCGACCGGCTCCCATATCAGCACACGCCATGACGGGACGGCGACACCGGGTTCGGTCGGGAAATACATTTTCTCCGCAGTGGTCGCCCAATCTCCCTGGCCGAATACGACTTTCAAATTACTCGACGATTTCGCATTCGTCTGCAGGTCGCTTTCGGCGAGCTCGTGATCGATGTATCCCGCGGCCGCACGGACCGCGTCCGCCGGGTTGCCGAAGTTCTTCGAAAGCGAAGTGTAATCGAGCGCGGGCGCGAGGTTGTTCACGACGCGGACGATCTGGCCGTTTTTGTTAAAGCCGGCCTTAACTTCGCCGGCGAAGACGGGGACGCCGTTGACTTGTTGTTCAAGGTGCGTGAACGAGAGATTCCCGTCCGGGTTCGTGTAATCGGCGGCGACCTTGAGTGAGTCGGTCTGTGAATGATCCAGGCCGACGAGACCGGCGTTCTGCTTCAAGAAGTTTCTAAGGGATTGCGGCCGCGCCTCGTTGCTCGGCGGGGTTAGCAACTCCGAGCCATCTTTCCACACGTCCGGAGAGATGACCTCGGCGGAACCGAGCCGGTCGTTATGTTCGAGAACAACGTCCGGTTGTCGTGAGCGGAGCGACTCTTCACCGCGGGCGAGATCATTCCGAATCGCGGCGACGAAGGAACTGTCTTTTCCCACGGCCGAACGAAAGCTCGCGAGGCGATCCTCCGCACCGTCGCCCTTCTCGGTACGAATATCAAAGTTTGGAAAACCGCGTGCAGTGTTGTTGATTGCTTCGACGGGTGGCGATGCGGCCTCGTTCTCCGCGCCGGAATAAAATACTCCTGGTACGAGAGCGATGGCCAGCATCAGAAATGTTACGACGCCGAGAAAGGCCAAGCTGCGGACCGCGCCGGATGTAAAGTTTTTCATGGATCAGATCCTCCTGGGAATGTCTGGAAAATTATGCCGAGGGGCCCTTACAGTAGGGCAATGAAATGAAACGGGAAACCGGAATAAATCTGTATAAAAATGAAAGCGATAGATTGGTGCGACGTAGTCTATCACACCTTCCGGCTGGACAACGATAGATTTCGTTGGTGCTAAATCGCGTCACGATCGATAGCACCGGACGCGATTGTGCCCAACCTGCTCACGAATTTATCGAAGTTTGCGAAACGCCTATCCTGCGTGAATCCCTTTACGAATCTTGCGTAGATCTGCTGGGCGATCACAGCGATCTTGAATGTCCCGAAGACGTAGTAAAAAAGAATGTTCGAAACGTCGCGGCCCGAGACCGCCGAATAAATTTCGGCCAGCTCCCGACGCGAAACATTCTCCATCAGCACTCGAGGGTTGAACGGCATGCTGAGCATTTCGTCGCCGGCATCCTTGGACATCCAATAGCCAAGCGTCGTGCCGAGGTCCATTAGCGGATCCCCAACGGTGACCATCTCCCAATCCAGGACGGCGGTAATTTTTGTCAGGTCGTTCGGGTCGAGCATGAGGTTGTCGAATTTGTAATCGTTGTGCACAAGCGAGGCGCCGGACTCGGCGGGGATGTTTTGCGCGAGCCACTCCGTCACGCGCTCAAGCTCAATCCAATCGTGGGTCTTCGACGCAACGTACCGTTTCCTCCATCCTTCAACTTGGCGCCGACAATAACCTTCCGGCTGTCCAAGATCCCCGAGGCCCGCGGCTTTGTAATCAAGCGAGTGAAGGTGAGCGAGGTTACGGATAAAACCGGTGCATACCGGCAGTCTGAGTTGCGGCGATTTCTCGAGCTCGTCCGGCGCGCGTCCGCGAATGATTAGGCCGTGTCGGCGCTCCATCAAATAAAATTGGGAACCGATAACCGAATCATCGTCGCAAAGGAGAACGGGTTTCGGGGCCGGCTGGTAAACCTCGGAGAGCAACGACAAAACTTCACACTCGCGTTTCATGTCGTGCGCCGTCTTGACGGTATTGCCGAACGGTGGGCGGCGCAAAACGAACTCCTCCGAGCCGATCCGGACGAGGTAGGTGAGATTCGAGCTCCCGGCTGGAAACTGCTCGATGCTTACTTCGCCGGCCGGGAGGTTTGATTTTGATTCGATGTAGCGGGACAGGCCTTCAACGCTTATCTCTTCGCCCGCGCGTACCGACGTTGTCTCCCGGTTCATGAGTGTACTCGGAAAAATTGATACTTCTCTCAAGGTATCGGACCTTCGTCCACCGTCAACGTGCCTACCACCCGCAACCGAGTTGAATTGTTAGCGCTGTTGCAGTCGTCGTTATACGGGGAGCGGTCGGTCGCGTTGGCCGGCGAATAGCGTATCTGGATCTTATATCTCGCTCGGCGTCGTACGGTCAGAGTGTGCACCGCTGAGTAAGCGTAACTGCCGCCGGGCTCAAAAACAGTTTATTGTTGGTCACATTTAACCATACCTAAGAACGTGACGCCGCAATTCTTTTGCTTATGGGCGAAGTTTTCACGGCAAGGTCCTTAAGTTTAACGGAAGCGGAATTATGCTAATCTTGACCGGCTTAGCCCCGGAAACGAGGCATCGATACCAACGAATCTGCGGCCCGACGAGTTCTCAACAGAAATGAATTTCGAATACACGGATAAGTGCAAAGACAACCTCACGCGCCTCGAAGCGTTTATGCGGGAGGACATCTACCCGAACGAGGAGGCCCACACACGCGAGATCGGGTCGGGTGATAGGTGGGAGCCCCTGCGGCTGGTGGAAGATCTTAAGGCGAAAGCAAAATCCGAGGGATTGTGGAATCTGTTTCTGCCGGACATTTCGGGCCTGACTAATCTCGAATACGCCCCGCTCGCGGAGATGATGGGGCGCGTGACGTGGGCGTCGGAAGTTTTCAATTGCTCGGCACCCGACACGGGCAACATGGAAGTGCTGCATCTCTACGGTTCGCAGGAGCAGAAAGAAAAGTGGCTGACTCCGCTGCTCGGTGGCGAGATCAGATCGTGCTTCGCGATGACCGAGCCGGACGTCGCTTCGTCCGATGCCACGAATATTCAATCTTCGATCACCGCCGCCGGCGGCGACTTCGTAATCAACGGACGCAAGTGGTGGTCGACCGGCGCCGGAGACACGAGATGCAAACTGGCGATCTTTATGGGAAAGACCGACGAAGGCGCTCCCAAACATTTGCAGCAGTCGATGATACTTGTGCCGATGGATTCGCCGGGTGTAAAAGTTGAAAGACTTCTAAACGTATTTGGATACGACGATGCGCCGAACGGGCATGCGGAAATTACTTTCACCGACGTGCGTGTGCCGAAAGAAAACTTGCTGCTCGGGGAAGGACGCGGGTTCGAGATCGCGCAGGGAAGGTTGGGTCCCGGCAGAGTGCATCACTGCATGCGCCTGATCGGGGTCGCGGAGCGATCACTTGAATTGATGTGCGAGCGAGCGAAATTGCGCGTCGCATTTGGAAAGTCAGTTGCCGAACAAGGTGTCGTGCGGCAGTGGATCGCAGAAGCGCGTTTGGCAATTGACCAGGCACGGCTGCTCGTGCTGAAGACGGCTTGGATGATGGACACCGTGGGGAACAAAGCCGCGCGCAAGGAGATCGCGATGATCAAAGCCGTCGTCCCGCAGATGGCGTTAAAAATAATCGACCGTGCGATCCAGACGCACGGTGGCGGCGGCGTGTCGCAGGACTTTCCGATCGCGCAATTTTGGATATACGCCCGGTCGTTACGCCTCGCAGATGGACCCGATGAGGTGCATCTCGAGTCCGTTGCGAAAATGGAACTGGGCAAATAATTTCGGCCGCCGCCAGCTAAACCTTGCGTTCACAATGGAAAGCTCTTCCAGTCAATCTGACCACATTCAATTCAATCTGCGTTCAACGTTGTAAAAAACTGTTGACACACGGCCAACCATTCCTGTAGTTTATTTGAGTGACGGTGATTCTTACCGTCATCCCTTCGCCACCCGATGCGAAATAGTTTTCTAAAAAACAATTCAACCCGCAGCTTGTAAAAGTCACGCGAAAATCTGGAACGAAGCCGGTGTCTCGGCAATGCACTCAGTTGTCCTGTCAGTAAAATCCCGTCGATAACGCAGATCAGAAGGTGGCAAAAACTTCTTACCCCAAGCCGACACCGCTTCCGTTCCAAATCTTAGAAAACTAATCAAAAACACCTTAAGCGAAAGTAAATAGGAGCAAGAAAATAATGCTGTTCGGTAAAAAGCAAAGCGTTGCTGGCCTCGATATCGGTTCCAGTTCGATCAAGATGGTCGAGCTCGACGGTAAAGCCAACAACCTCAACTTGGTCAGTCTTGGGTTCGAGAATTTGCCGGACGATTCGATCATCGACGGTCAGATAATGGAGCTCAACGTCGTCTCCGACTGTATCCAGAGCGTGTGCAGCAACCATCAGGTAAATGCCGATCAGGTCGTTACCGGTGTGAGCGGCCATTCGGTGATCATCAAGAACATCGTCCTGCCGCCGATGAGCAAAGAGGAACTGGAAGAGTCGATCGATTGGCACGCCGAAGAGCACATTCCCTACGACCTTTCCGACGTCAGTCTGGATTACCAGATAACGGAGAACACCGCGGACTCGACACAGGTTCTTATCGCAGCATGCAAGCGTGAGCGCATCGACAATATCCGCCAGGCGATCCAGCTCGCCGGCAAGCAGGCGGTCGCGATCGATGTCGATACCTTCGCTCTGCAGAATTGCTACGAGGTAAATTATCAGCCGGCCGACTCCGACGTCGTCACGCTTTTGAACATCGGCGCGTCGACGATGAACGTGAACATCGTCAAGGGTACCCGCTCACTCTTCACGCGCGACATCACGGTCGGCGGAAGTCAGTTCACAGACGTTCTGCAGCGAAGTCTCGGTTTGAGTTTTCAGCAGGCCGAAGCGGTTAAGCGCGGCGTGAGCCACGCGGTCGAAGGTGTCGAAGAGAAGGCCATCGAGCCGCTCATGAACAACGTCACCGAGATCGTCGCGATGGAGATCCAGAAGACGTTCGATTTCTACCGGGCGACGACCGAAGACAACCACACGGTGGTGCAGAAGATCCTCATCTCGGGTGGCGGATCGAAGCTCACCGGCCTTGCTCAGGAGCTCTCGCGTCGTCTCGAGCTGCCCGTCGAGGTTCTCAATCCGTTTCGCAACATCAGAGTCGATACCAAGAAGTTTGACGCCGACTACATCAATGAAATTATGCCGGAGATGGCGGTTGCCGTCGGCTTGGCGGTAAGGGGAGTTTAACTACCATGATCAAGATCAACCTACTGAATTCGGTAACAGAACGACAGGGCAGCACGGTAATGGCCGTCGACCGGAAGGTCGGAAGCCCCGCGTCGCGCCTCCTCTTATTGACGCTCGCTGTCGGCTTTCTTCTCGCCGCCGTGATCGGATGGGACGTCATCAGCACGCAGATGGCCAAGGCCGACGCTGAACGCCGGTTCGAAGAGCAAAAGCAGATCGAGAAGGAGCTTGAAGCAGTCATTAAAGAGCAGAAGGAGCTGGAGGAAAAGATCTCCGCCATCGACAAGCGCATCGGGGCTATCAAGAAACTCCGCGACGAACAGAAAGGCCCGAGCGCCGTCCTGGAAGCAATGCGTGAGCGTATCGCGATGGTCCCCGGCATCTATCTCCAGACCATCGAGCAGAAAGGTGACTCTCTCGAGATGAAAGGTAACTCACCGGACGAATCACAGGTCACCCAGTTCGGACGAAGCCTCGAGTTTTCAAACGGATTGTTTTCGAATATGAATATCGAGACGAAACGTGAGGAAGTTAAAAATGAGATGGCCGCTACCCCTGTCGGCGGCAAGGAAGCCCCGAAGGTAAACCTCGTGAACTTCACCATCAAGATGGCCTACACGCCGTCCAAGGCTAGCTCAGTCAATCAGGCCGCTCCGACCGCCGCGGCCGCACCCGGCCAGGCAAATCCCGCCGCGCCCACGCAGGTCGCAAAGAACTAGTCTTCGCTGAGAAATTGATCCAAGAATAAGAAGGACACAAAAATGCTAGAGAAAATCAAAAATCTGCAATGGCACCACCAGCTTCTTCTACTGGTTGGGATCGCATCCCTCGTCTACGGCTCGGTCTATTACTTCGTGACCAGCGTGACGCGCGAAGAGGTTCGCGTGAAGAACGAGGAAGTCGCAGCCCTCCAGGCGAAGAACGAATCCGCCCGCGTCGCGACACAACGCATCAACGAATTCCGCGCTCTCTATGCGAGCAAGGCGGTGGAATACGAAGAGCTCAAAGTGTTGCTTCCCGAGCAGCGTGAGATCACAAATGTCCTTCAGGGTCTCCAGGATAACGCGCGGGAGTCGCGCATGATCGTGATGCGGTTCAGCCCGCGCGACGATACGCAGCAGGATGTGATCATGGCGAAGCCGGTCGAGATCGAGGTCGATAGCAACTTCAACAATCTCAGAGCCTTCTTCGACAAGATGGCGAAACTGCCGCGAATCGTTTCCGTCACCGACTTCAAGATCAACCAGCTTGAAAAGCAGAGCGAAGCGAAGACCCTTCACGCTCAATTTCTGCTGACGGCGTACTACGCGGATCCGGAAGCTATGAACAAACCTACCGCACCGGCCAAACCCGGAAAGCCGGGCAAACCGGGAGCAGCTCCCGCACCGGCGGCGAACGCGCCGGCACCCGCCGCCAAATAGCCCTTGCTCATTATTACGATCGAACATGCCACGAGAGAGAAAAGCCATGACTAACAAAGTAAAGATTCGACGCCTCCTGAGCCTGGGTCTCGCCCTCGCAGGACTCGTCCTCATCAGCGGATGTCTCAACGAGCTAAACGCGCAGAGCCGCGATCCGTTCTCGAAGCCGGGCTGGGCGCGCAAGCGTGAAGCCGGGCCGGGCGGTGCCAATAACCAAAAGAAAGCCGGTCCGCCGGTTGACCTTGGACCTCCCGGGATCGAGCAGCGCGTCGATTACTACAAACGACTTCGCGAAACCGCGGCCGCCAGCGGCATGCCGGTACCGAAAGTGACATCCGTCCTCACGCTGAGCGAGATGTCGGTAACGGGAATCTTCCGCACCCCCCGCGGATACGCCGCGATCGTCGAAGCGACGCCGCTTAAGCTCTCGTACACGATCTATCCCGGAGAGAAGTTCTTCGACGGGCAGCTCGTCGCGGTTGAAGAAAATCGGCTCGTGTTTCGACGCGTGGTGAAGATGAGTAACGGCAAGTTCATCTCGTCAGTCGAAAACAAACCTCTTCGAAAATATTCAGACCGGCAGGAGATCCAGGGTACGGCCCCGGTGGAAACGGACAACCGTGCATCCACGGAAACTTCCGGATCGCCCGTTCCGTCTGCGGAAGCCCAGCTTGTGAAGAAGCCGGCCCAGATCGTTTCCCCGCTCGAGGAAATGAACAAACAGGTCCCCGCGGATTCCGACAAAGACAAATCTAAGAAAGACTCCAAGAAATCGGTCAAGGTCGCCAAGAGTAAGTAGCTTTTCGTCCTGATCGCCAACCCCAACTTCCCAGCATCGAAACACACCTTAACAAGGCCATCTCTTGATCCGAGGAATGGACTCAATCTGTAACGGAGGAAACATGAATTCTCTTCAACTCATCAGCGGTCACGCCCAGAAAATACTGATCGCAATAGTCATCACCGGTTTGCTTGCGATCGCGGCGACCGCGCAGAAAGTCGAACCGCAGCGCCAGGGTTCGATGTATGGCGACGCCGGATTTCGCGGCGAGCCGATCAATTTGAACGTCGTGAACGCCGACATCCGGGACATTCTGAACTACATCACCGAGCAGTACGGTGTGAACTTCGTGATCGACAAGTCGGTCAAGTCCGTCCCGGTAACCGTCAACGTCAGCGAGGTTCCCTGGAACATCGCTCTCGACTCGATCCTGCGATCGCAGGAGCTTGGTGTTCAGGTTAATGGAACGATCCTCCGTGTCGCGGACGCGAAAGCGTTAGCGACCGAGGGCGAGCTATATCGAGCCCAGATGGACAACCAGCTCGACGGTTCACCGCTCTATACAGAATTTATTCGTTTGAACTACGCACGAGCCGCCGGAACGATCGGCCGCGGAAGCGCGACGAGCGGAACGACAACCGTCGGCCAGAGCGGCGGGAAGAGCGGTGGAGGCGGTTCATCGAACTCATCTTCTTCCAATGCGTCTGGCGGTGAGGGCCTTCTCCCGATCATCAAGCGTCGCCTTTCGCGTCGCGGATCGATCGAGATCGACGGCCGAAGCAATTCGCTGATCATCACGGACGTCCGACAAAACATCGACGCCATTCGTCAGCTCGTAGCAATACTCGACCAGCCTGAGCCGCAGGTGGAGATCGAATCGCGAATCGTCGTTGCGACCCGCAACTTCAGCCGCGATATCGGTGTGCAGATAAGCGGTATGGTATTCGGACCGCGTGGCAGCGGTGCACAGGGTGGCACGCTCGACGGAGCTCCGTCCGCACGCCCGTTCCCGACCAGCCTGCCGACACAGGGTCCTAACGGAAGCCTGCTCTCCAGCATTCCCAACACAGTAATCGGATTGACGACCGGTCTTTTCGGCACCGCCCAGATCAACATGCTGATCAGTGCCGGTGAAGAAAAAGGACAGGCGAAGATCATCGCGACCCCGCGCGTCACGACGCTGAATAATCGAAAGGCGAAGATCGAGAGCAAAACGCAGATCCCGATCTCGACCATCCAGCCGGGTGACAACGGCGGCGATCCGATCGTCACGACGACCTACGTCGACGTGCCGCTGAAACTCGAGATCACTCCGCAGATCACCGACGTCGGAACGGTAGTTCTTGACGTGCTTGCCGAGAACGCGTCTGCGTCAGCACAGGTTGCCGGAACAAATCCGACGATCAACACGCAGATCATGGAAACGCAGGTGACCGTTCCGGATGGCGGAACGACAGTTGTTGGTGGAGTGCTCTTCGACGACGAGCGCGAAAACCAGAACAGGACTCCGGGTCTCGCCAGCATCCCGCTGTTGGGCAATCTCTTCAAGCGGAAGAAAGTCGAACGCAACACGAACGAGATCTTGTTCTTCATCACCCCCCGAATCTCGCGTCCGGACCTCGCCACGTCGACGGGCTCTGCGGGTGTGAGGCCTTCGGCGACGATCATCCAACCGGTTCCAATGGGCAATCCGACCTCCAACTCGGACGTCGCTCCCGAGGATTCGAACCGTCCTGTTTCGATCCCAGGACAGACGCTGGCGGTTCCCGCTCCGGCAACTGGTCCTCAGAAACCGTAGTCCCGGACAGTGCGGACTAAGGTTGTAGGTCCTCCTTTACAGCTAAAACCCGTCAGAGAACTGCCATGTTCTCTGACGGGTTTTTTTGATGTGACCGGGTTATTGCGAAATATATCCGGTGGGAATGGGGACGTCGCCCGCCAATCCGAAGGAGGAAATAGTGGCTCCACCATCGGTGCTTCGGAGGATATACCAGACGCCGTCGCGGAAAACCGCGATATCGGTTTTGCCGTCACCGTCGAAGTCTGCGGGGACCGGTTTGTCGGTCGAAATGCCGAACTGGTTCGCGGAGAACCCGAGCGTCGAGCGGTCCACGTACCACACGCTGTTCGAGGGGCGGAACACGGCGACGTCGGTTTTGCCGTCGCCGTCATAGTCGCCCTGGACCGGGATATCACCATTGAGCCCGAACCCTTGGATCGTAAATCCGAAGTCGGTGCTTCGCCAGATATACCAGACCCCGGTCGACGGCCGCCAAACGGCGAGATCGGTTTTCCCGTCGGCGTCGAAGTCGCCCTGCGCGACCTTATCGGTCGCGACGCCGAACTGCCGAATATCGTAGGTTCCGTCCGAGCTGCGAGCGATGTACCACACGCCGGTGGAGGGGCGGAAGACCGCGATGTCGGTCTTCAGGTCGCCGTCGTAATCGCCAGGAACCGGGATGTCACCGGTCGACCCGAACGGAGAGATCGTCACGCCGCCGCCGCTCAGTTGTATGTACCAAACGCCGGTCGAAGGGCGCCAGACGGCACGATCCGTTTTCCCGTCGCCGTCGTAATCCCCGGGAGTGATCTTGTCTTCCGCGATCCCGAACTGAACGGCCTGAAAGCCGGCGTCGGTGGAGTTTAAGGAATACCAGACACCGCTCGAGGGACGATAAACCGCGATGTCACTTCGAACATCCGGGTCAAAATTAGAAGTCGCGCTGCCGGAGAGCGTCGCGGCGGACTTTGTGTAGATATAATCCCCGCTCGTGCCGCCGTCGCTGTTCGCGGCGTTTCCGGCCGCGTAAAAACTTACTTTTCCGACCCGGCGGCTCGGTGCGGTCCAAGTGAACGTCCAGGTATTGAAACCGAATTGGGCGGGGATGATCCCATCGACGGTGTGCTCGACGTAGTCACGCTGAACGTTGTTGACCAACCCGAAGACAAGCTGCGTTTTCGCCGGCATCTGCGAGGGCAGGGTAAAGGTGCCGACCTTTTGACCTCGCGAATCGAGCACCGTTAGTTGGAAACCGAAAACGACGGCGTCGGCCTGGTTGGTGCGCACCGTAACGGGGATCGCCTGGTTGGGACGATAGTTTGCCGGTATCCCGGAGATCGTGACATTGCCGGTTCCGCTGTTGACCGGGAAGTCCGAGTGACACGCGGTACAGTTTGCTTCGCCCGGGGCGTTCGTGTGCGACGGGGACGGCCCACCCGCCGACGCGGCGACTTTTAAATTGTCGGACGAAGCGTTCGTCAGTCCGAAAACTGCGACCAAACTTACCGCAAAAATAGCCGACAGCTTAGCAGCCTTATTCCAGCGCGATCTTCTTGTCATTTACATTGTGCTCCAGGAAATAGAATTGGTTATCAATTTGACGACAAGTCGGTATGGAAAGTCCAACAAAAAATCCTATTTCGTATGGATCACCCGCTCGGGCGCGCCGGCCCGCCTAACTTGCGACCGGGTTTAGAAGAAACGGAACGTATACGAAAATCTTAGATTCCGCCCCTGCTCCGGCGCGAGGTCCTTGATGAAGGACAACGCGTTTCGGTACGTGCGGTCGCTGAGATTGGTGCTTCCTACCGAAAATATGTGAGCCGTGTGGTCGTTGGAGATCGTGTACGACGCGTTTAGATTGAACAGGCTGTAGCCGGCCGTCGGGGTCTCGAGGACGAAGACGTCATCAAGCTTCTTATCCGTTACGAAGAGGGCCTCGGGGCGAACACTTAGACCTTTGTATCGGAAGTCCAGCCCGACCCTCGCCCGGCCCGGCGTGATTCGCGGCAGCGGCACATCGCCGTCCCGCAGTTTTGCTTTCACGATGTCCGCGACGAAGAACGCCGCGACGTACTTATTGATATCGACGTCCATCGACAAATCCGCCCCGACGAAACGGGCGTCATCCTGCCGGTAATTTCCGACGGGCAGATTGTCTTCGACATCGACGAGGCCGTCATTATTCGAGTCGCGCGGCGCGATGAAGATGAAGTTGTCGATGTTGTAGTAGAAAATGCTCCCGTTGAAACGAAAACGCTTCAACTGCTGCCGGAGCGAAAACTCGATCCCGTTCGAGCGTTCGCGCCCGAGCGTTTGATCTCCGACCTCGAAGGTTACGGTGCCGATGTGAGCTCCGTTGTTGTAAAGCTCTTCGAGCGCCGGCGATCGATATGAGCTGTTGAAGTTCGTCACGAACGTCCCGCCCTTCCAAAGGCGAAATCGCGCTCCCGCGGCGCCGGAGAATCCGGTGAAGCTCCGATTCAAATAAAGATCGTCGTTCGTCGGGTCGTAGTGATTGCTCTCGACCCTCCCGCCGAATTGAAGTGCGACGCGGCCAAAATCGATCTCCTCTAAAGTAAACACGGAGAAGTTATTCTGATGAACCCGTCCGGCGATCAACTGCTCGGCGCCTTCCGTCAAATAACTGCGCTTGTAGCCTTCGAACCCGAAGCGTCCCGACAGCTTGCCGCGGACCGCCTGCTGGAAAAGCGTGCGATATGAAAACGTGTCGTTCGAGAATCTGGTGCCAATCGTATCGCCGCCGCCGGCAACCTCGAGCTCCTGGTGGCGGTAACGGCTAAAGTCGACGTAGAAGTTCCCCTGCGGGATGAAGCCTTTGAGATCGCGAAACCCGCCGCGCAGGCGATAGTTGTTTCGCTGCATAGCGAGATCGATCTGAGTGTCCGGAGGTTCAGGCAGGGAGCTGCTGAAGCGGTCGCGTATAGCGAAGATATTGTACTCGCACGTGCCGCCTTCTCCCTCCTGATCCGGCTTGCACGGATTGCCGTTTTGGTCGGTCAAGAGCGAGCCGTTTTCGAAGAGGGGTGCGTACGGGGTCCCGTACCGGCGCCGGTCGAGGCTGAACGATCCGACAACAAATCCTTTCTCGCCGAAGTAGCCGACGCTTCCCCCGCCGCCCCGCGACCGCGACGCGGAGTTCGGGATCCGGCCGAACGGCGTCTCGTAATCTCCCTCGCGAAGAATGTTGCCGTTTCCGGTGAAGACGAATTTTTTGTAACCGTATTCGAGCCCGCCGGACGCGCCGCCCTGCCGGTTGTTTGTTGCTCCGAGCCCGGTAAAGTAGCCGCGAAATCCCGCGTGAGGGTCATCCTCATCCGTCGATATCGTGTTCACGACCCCGCCGATCGCATTCGACCCGTAAAGCAAAGTAGCCGGCCCTTTAATGACCTCGACGCGTTCGAGTCCCAGTGTATCGATCGGCTCGCCGTGATCACCCGACTGGGACGCAAGGGAGCTGTTCCGAATTCCATCCTGCAGAATCAAAACGCGGTCGCCGTCGAAGCCGCGAATGACGGGCCGTGAGGTGCCCGGTCCGAACGAACGTTTTCCGACACCCGACTCGCGCTCGAGGACTTCACCTATTCCCGTGCTCGCCTGTTCCCGGAGTTGGGTGGAGCCGATTGAATTGACCGTCTGAAAAGATTCGAACACCGATTCCTCGGTGCCGCTCGCCGTGACCGTGACTTGCTCACGCAGGGAATTCAGGCTCAGCGAGAAATCGGCAGTGGTGGCGCCGGCGGTGACGACGACGGTCACCGCCTGGTCCGAGAAACCTTCGAAGTGCGTGACGATCGTGTACCGTCCGGGCGGTACGTTGGAAAACTCGTAGATGCCTTGATCGTTCGTTTCCGCGGATCGGCGCAACTGCGAGATCTGGACGGAAACTCCGGGCATCGCCGCATTGTTGGCGCTGCTCGTGACCGTGCCGCGAACGGTTCCGTTCTGCGCCAAAGCGACCGAGGCCGCAACGAAAAGAAAAAGGCTCGCAAATAAAAAGTTTCGAATCAGGTTCATCGTTCCTCGAGGAGATATCCAAAATATGCCTAAACATAAAGATTACCCCCTGTTTCCAGGTTGCTGAACCGCGACGTATGACTTTTCAACGGATGGCTCGGGAGCGAGTATCAACGGTCTCTGAGGTCGATGACCGGAGGATAAGATCTTGATAGATTTCCAGGTGCTGTAACTAAGAACCGAGTCGGAGGAGGCTGGATCGAAGTATCTTCGACTGCAGGCGGCTTGACGTGAGTTCCTGCCCATTCTTCAATACGACGCGAAACGTACCGCCCGCCATCGGGGAAACGCGGGCGATCATCTTAACGTTCGCCATGGCCCCGCGCGACAGCCGGACGAATGCCTGCGGGTCGAGCCTGGCTTCGAGTTCTTTGAGGCGAAAGTTGATGACGTACTTCTCGTTCGCGCCCGTTGTGATGTGCAGCAATTCACCATCGGCGATTATCGACGCGATCTCGTCCACCGCAACAAGGAATATATCGTCACGCCGTTTGACCGGTATGCGCTCGATGAATCCCACGCGCGCGATCTCATCGTAAGTCCGGGCGGCGGTTGCCATATTCTCCGCCTCGCGCTCGCGCCAATCGTCATGTTCCAAACGCTCCGCGGCGCGCATGATGGTTTGCCCAAGCCTCGCCTTCTCGACCGGCTTCAAAAGATAATCTATGGCGTTGAGCTCGAACGCCTGGACGGCGAATTTGTCGAACGCGGTCACAAAGGCGACGAGGGGCATCTGAGTTTTGCGGAGCAGTTTCACAACCTCGAGGCCCGAAAGTTCCGGCATTTGCAGGTCGAGTAGAGCGAGATCCGGCTTCGAACTTTTGATGAGATCCAGAGCCTCGCTGCCGTCCACGGCCTCGCCGATCAATTCGACTTCGTCGAAGCCGCGCAGAACCGACTTCAAGAATTCCCGGGCGGGCCGCTCGTCGTCAGCGATTATTATGCGGAGCTTGTGCATACGATTTCTATGAACCTTCCCGTCCGGCCGCGACCGGCAGACTGATCGTCGCCGTCGTGCCGTTCGCCTCACCGATTTTTACGGAAAGCCCGGCGGCTTTACCATAATACGAATCCAGACGCTGACGTATATTGCTAAGCCCTGTCCCGGTCGAGATGTCCGCCACCCCGATTCGACTCTTGCCCGGCCCAGTGTCCGAAACGCTGAGAGTCAGAACCGCAGCGTCGGCGATGTTCCGGTCGATACGGGCCGAAATATTTACCCGCCCGCCAGCTCTATTTTCCGAGATCCCGTGCTTGATCGCGTTCTCGACCAGCGGCTGCAATATGAGGGAAGGAATTCGCACACTTTTGAGGCCCTCGTCGATGTCGATATTGACGGCGAGCCTTTCTTCGAACCGGGCGCGCTCGATGTCCAGATAACTTTCGATCAGGTTCATCTCCTCCCCCAGTGAGCAGAATTCGGATGTAGAGCTTAACACCCCGCGGAGCAGCTTCGTCAGATGAAGCAAAGTTTGCGACGCCTTTTCGGGCGCTGTTTGGATGAGGAATCCGATCGTCGTTAGCGCGTTGAAAAGAAAATGCGGGTTGATCTGAGAACGAAGCGCGGTCAACTGCGCCTCGGCCGCAAGCTTCGCGAATTCTTCTTCGCGTATCTCGCGCTCGTATCTCTCGCGAGTGACGCGGATCGCGTCGATCCTCCTCGCGGCGAGAAGGGCGGTGGTGTCGAGCATCGCCATCTCGTCTGAAAGCAGCCTTCGACCCGCCTGAAAATCGCCCAGCTCAAACCGGTAGAATGGAGGCTCCGCCGTGCGCACGTCGACGGCAACCGAACCGTCTAACGAGTCGAGCCGTGATCCGGGTGGCGGTCCCGAAACCGCATCGGAAGTTTTCCAGTCGGCCTTATTGGCTGTCAGCACATTTGCGAGGCGAACCGCCACCTCGCGTAAGACATCCTCGACGGAATCGATTTTTTCGATGCTCCGCTCCACCTCGATCTGCAGTTTGCCATAATCAGCTCGCTTGAGAATTCCTTTGTCGACGATCGCGACGGCTAGCTTGTGGAGCGACGGATAGATCAACGCGGTGGCGATCCAAAGTACAAGAATTATCGAGATCGCCTGCACGTCATTGCGGTCGTGCGTCTCGTGGTACCGCAGCAACGGCGCCGCGACCCATACGTAAAGTCCGAGTGCGACGAGCGCGAGAAATATAAGTGACAGAGCGCGTTTGAGAAAAAGGTCGGCGAACGCGAATCGGTAATTTTGGTACAGGATCACAAGTACCAGCGGAAGGGAAGATTGATGGGCGACCAGCTCGATCAACCAGGAATTGCCTTCCCGGTTTCCGCCAAGATGCAGGGCAGATACCGCGAAGACGAGAAGCGCGGATGCCCAGACCGACTTCTTTTCTAGTGTTTGTTTGAAATTGAATGTGACGAGTGCGATCGCAAGCGCCAGCGCGCTAAAGGTCAGAACTTTCAGAGCGATGCCTGAAGGAACGGGTCCGCCGGTAAGGTAAGACTCGAAATGGAGGATTGCGGCCAGCGCGCTCGAACAATACGCCGCATACGCGAGCCAATACTTTTTTCCCGTATCGGCGTACGCGGAGTGAACGACGACGGAGGGTAAAAACCCGAGTGCGGAATAAGAGATCACATCGATTAGGGCCGGTGCTCCCAAGCTCGCGAAATCGCTTTGCAGACGGAGGAACAACTCCCCGAAGTTCCACAGGAGTCCAAGCAGCGACGTCACGAGCAGCAGCATGTTAACCCCAGCATCTTCCGCCCGGCGATGCCGGACGACCATCGCGGCGAGCATGCCATACAATGCGATCGCGACGGCGAAGCCCAAAAGATTTACAAGCGATGCTGCGTCCAGGGTGTTCATCCGGGTGCTGCCATTTTAGCTTATTGATGCAAGCTTGTTCCGGAATAATAGGCCCACTCTTATGAATTGCCTGCGTCTCCAGGCGCAGGTGCCGACTTACAAGGAAGGCTTTGGCCGGAAGACAAGAAATGCATCATTCGGCAGAGCTTCAGCTAAAGCTCTTTTGCTCTAAGCCTCTTTTTCTCATTTCGGCTTAGGCCGTGGGGAAACCACGTGACCTTTGGCTGAAGCCGGAGGCAATTCACAAGGTCGAAGCCAAACCTATCGCGTTGCCAAGTTCCGCGACCCAGATGCGATGACCCGCGTCGCACAAAAAAGAAGCTGTCCGGAAACGAGGTTCCGGACAGCTTCTATAGAAAATGGAAAGGAACGGTTTGACCCTATTCCTTCCGCGATTGACTTACGGCAGGTAGCTTCTCGGGATCGCGAGATCCGTCGCGGTACCGAAGGCTAACGTCGTCGTGCCGCCGGTGGACTTGTTGATCCACCACTGGCCGTTACGGTAGACAGCATAATCGTCTTTTCCGTCACCGTCGTAGTCTCCCGGTACCGGGACGTCGGTGGAGTTGCCCCACGCCGAGATGTCCACGGCTCCGTTCGTGCTCCGCAGCACAAACCATTGACCGGTGCTCGGACGATAAACCGCACGATCGTCGATGTTGTCGCCATCGTAATCGGCGGGAACCAGAATGTCTCCGGCCGCACCGTGTACGAAGTTGACGACAGCGCCGCCCGAAATCTGGGTTACGAAGCTATGCGTGCTGTTTCGATAAACAGTCAGGTCGGCATTAGCGTTGCCACCAAAGTTACCGGCAACGGGAACGTCGCCCGCCTGTCCGAAGGATGTCGCCGTAAACCCGCCACCACTCTTGAGTACGTACCAGGTGTTGGTGGAGGGACGGAAGACCGCAGCATCCGACTTAGCATCGTTGTCGTAATCGGCAACGACGGGGACGTCATTTGCGATACCCCACGACACGCCTGACAGCGTGAAGCCATTGCTGTTCAGGATGAAGAAGTCGGGCTGGGTCGAATCCGCATTCGCACGGAATATGGCAGTGTCGGTTTTGCCGTCACCGTCATAGTCTCCAGGAACCAGAACGTCACCCGCCGAACCCCAGTGCAGTGCCTGGAAACCCGCCGTCGAACGGTTCAGGTACCAGTTGCCTTC
>DATLCA010000513.1:0-6065 GCA_035526605.1 Pyrinomonadaceae bacterium
TCCGCCAGGTTCGTCAACCGCCTGCAGGGCGATCAAGTCGAACTCTCCTTTCGTGATCGGCCGTACGTCCGTACCGTCCGCGGAAACCGAATAAGCGTGCCGCCATCCCGACCGCTCGCTAAGCCAGAGAAACCGTTTGCCCCCTTCCAGCCAGGTCATCGAAGGGAGCTCGAGGTCGACCCATGCGTCGTCCTTTTCCGTCAGGATGCTGCGAACGTCTCCCGAGGCCGGGTCCGCGACAAGAATGTTCAAAGTATTCTGCAGCCGATTGAGATGTTGAAGGTAGATCGATTTTGAATTCGACGTCCAATCGACTGAGACGAGGTAAGTGTTTCGCGGATCACCCGGCGTCTTCATCCATCGGATATCGCCGCCGTCGGCGTTGATCACACCGACACGAACGGCAGCATTCGTTGTGCCGGCCTTCGGATACGGGATTTTCGTCAGCGATGGATAAAGCCCGGTCGTATTGTTCAGCAGTAAAAAATCTTCGATACCCGACGCGTCGAATTGCCAGAAGGCGATCGACTTTCCATCGGGGCTCCAGCGCCAACAATCCCGAAGATTAAATTCCTCCTCGTTCACCCAGTCAGATGTGCCGTTGATCATCGTAGGAGAACCGTTGTTCGTCAGTCGGGTTATCTTGCCGGTGTCGATGTTTTCGACATAAAGGTCATTCTCGCGGACGTAGCCAACGCGGGTCGCGTCGGCCGAAAACTTGGCGAACATTAAAGTCGATGGCTTAGCGTCGCCACCCAACTTCGTAAGTTTTCCGGACGCAGAATCCAGAACCCAGTAATCGCCTCTCGTATTCAGTCGCCAAACTTTTTTGGAGTTTGTGTATATGAGGATTCGCTTGTCGTCGGCGGACCATTCATACCCTTGGATCGAGAGCGGCTTTGGCGCGCCTGTCGGGATCAATTTCTCGGCGGGTAGTAACACATCACGTTTGTTGGTTGCCGCTTCGTACCGAACCAGATCCATCGAACCTTTTATCGTCGGTGACGGCTCGAGCTTCGCGAAAGAGTTACCGTCCTTGAGCCACCGAAACCCACCAAACCGCGCAGGCTCGAACTCCTCGCTGTTGAATATTCGTTCGACGGTGAGCCGGGAAGTGTCCGGCGCCGGCTGCTGTGCCACGGACGCTCCCGACGTGAAAAGCAGGGCAAAAAATAAAAAGTGAAATAGGCGATGTAGCTTGGTTTTCATAGATAGGTTTATGACGGAGAAAGCACGAAATTAGTTTCACGGAACCTGGAGTATTCTTCGTCCCGGAGGGACGGCGGGGAATAGCCCAGGCATTTATGCTGAATCGACGCCGAAGCATTGAGTCCCGGAGGGACGGCTGACTTCTCGCAGGTTCGACCGTCCTCCGGGACCGCACTCGATTACTCCCACCCAGCGATGAATCGCTGGGCTATTGTCGACCGTCCCTCCGGGGCGAAGAATGTGCGAGTACGTTTAGGCGATCCCCGTCTTGCGGTAAACGTTGGCCAATGTTTCGGCGGCGATCGCCCGGGCTTTCTCGGCTCCCGGTTTAAGGATCGCGTCGAGGGAAGCGTCGTCGTATTGGTTTACGCGTTCCTGGAACGGACGTAGAAATTCGATGACTGTTTCAGCGAGCTCAGTTTTGAAGTGACCGTAGCCTTTCCCCTCAAAACGCTGCTCGCATTCCTCGTTGGATTTCCCCGTGAGCAGCGAATAGATCGTCAAAAGGTTTCTGATGGCCGGCCGCTCATCCTCGAAACGAATATCGGTTCCCGAATCCGTGACGGCCCGTTTTATTTTTTTCGTGATCGTGTCAGCCTCGTCGAGCAGAAAGATCGAGCCGTTTAAATTTTCATCCGACTTCGACATTTTCTTTTGCGGGTCCTGCAGCGATTTTATGTTCGCGCCGACCGGCGGGATAAATGGCTCGGGAACTTTGAACGTCTCGCCGAAGTCCCGGTTGAATCTTTCCGCAAGGTCGCGGGTCAGCTCGAGATGCTGCTTCTGGTCCTGGCCGACGGGAACAAGATCGGTTTGATATAGCAGAATGTCCGCCGCCATCAGAACCGGATAAGTAAACAGCCCGACACCCGCCCGCTCGCGGTTGCCTTTGCCCTTGTCCTTGAACTGCGTCATTCGCTCAAGCTCACCCATCCGCGAGATGCACGAAAGAATCCACGTCAACTCGGTGTGTTCCGGAACGTCCGACTGAATAAAGACCGTAGATCTTTCCGGATCGACCCCAGCCGCCAAATAGATTCTCGCAAGGTCGCGCGTTTTCTGGCGGAGGGTTTTCGGATCCTGCGGCAGCGTTACCGCGTGAAGATTCACGATGCAGTAAAAACTTTCGTACTCGTCCTGGAGGGCGACCCAGTTCTTCAACGCGCCGAGATAATTTCCAATGTGGAGCTGGCCGGTGGGCTGCGCTCCGCTAAAGATTCGTTTCTTCATCAGATTAGTAGATCGCGATGATGAGATTGCGGAGACCGATCCAGAACGGGTAAATGATTATCCCGAACACGCCGATGTAGATGAGAAACATCAGGATCAGGAATCCGAATTGTTCGAGCATATCCAGTACCGGCTGCGCGCTCTCTGGCAAAAATGTCGAAAGGATCTTACTGCCGTCCAGCGGCGGGAACGGGAGGAGATTAAATACAAACAGCGACAGGTTGAGAAACATCAGGTCCTTCAAGAATATTCCTAAAGGGTTCGCCTCTCTTCCCAAAATGTCGTTCGGTGTATAGCCGAACGCCACCATGACGATTTTGGTAAGCGCGAGTCCGATGATAAGCAGAATCAAATTCGCCAGAACGCCCGCGATCGACACCATCACGTTCGCCAGTTTGTAGCGCTCCCATTTGCGCGGATTCACCGGTGTCGGTTTGCCCCAGCCGATCAGCGGGATGCTTCCGAGCGCACCGCCGATCGATCCCAAGATAAAGGCGACGATCGGAATCAGCAGCGTGCCGATCGGGTCAGTATGCGCGACGGGATTGAGCGTTACGCGCCCGAGCAGAAACGCCGTGTCGTCGCCAAATTTGTACGACATCCAGGCGTGGCCCGCCTCGTGGGCCGAGATCGCCAGCAGCAGAACCACCATGTAGACCACCAGATGGCTGACCAGATTTGCAATGTCGATCTCACCCATTTTTCCGCCTCGCAGGAACGTTCGCCGCTACCGAAATCCGAAACGCATGTGCGTTGTCTTTAGGTTTGAATTGTGCCATTCTTTCATCTCAAAATAAAACTGTTGCGGGAGAATATCGGATGCTGAAACGCATACTTTTTGGCGGAGAATCAGGCCTGTCAGTACCGGCGAACGCCGGGCTTACGCTTTTGAGAATTTTTGTCGGCGTAGCGTTGATGATGGCCCACGGAAGAGGGAAGCTTCCGCCGTCGGAAGGTTTTATTTCAGGAGCGGCGGGTATGGGATTTCCGGCCCCGACACTTTTTGCCTGGGCGGCCGGACTGTCCGAATTTGTCGGCGGTGCGTTTCTCGCTCTCGGTTTTCTAACTCGGCCCGCAAGTTTTTTTATCTGCTGCACGATGCTCACGGCCCTTGTCGGAGTTCATCGCGCCGACCCGTTCGGGAAACAGGAGCTGGCGCTTCTGTACTTCTTTATCGCGTTCGCGTTCCTGCTGAAGGGCGCCGATGACTGGAGCATCGACCGGTATATGAGATAGGTATCTTCGTTAAGCCTCCGGTCTTCGACCGCGGGTTTAGCGTCGGGATTTGAGATGAACCGGCTGACAGCCTGTTCTGTTTTATGAAAAATCACATCGTTTGCATTGCCAGCGAGCATAAGGGAAATGAGTTTCTCGACGAGGCACAAAATGCGGGATGGCACGTCACCCTCGTCACCCGGAAGAAACTGTTGGATGAGCCGTGGGTTTGGACCGCCCTCAACGACGTCAAGACGGTCGAAGACGACGCTACGCCGGAAGATTACATACGTGCGATAACGAACGTGGCCGGGGCGCGAAAGATCGACCGCGTGGTCGGCCTCGACGAGTTTGACGTCACCACCGCGGCCCGTGCGCGAGAGCACTTGCAGCTCGGCGGGATGACCAGCTCGCACTCGCTTCGGTTCCGCGACAAGCTTTCGATGCGTCACATCGCCCATGACGCCGGAATCCGGTGCCCCGAATTCACAAGCGTTTTCAATCAGCAGGAGATCGAACAATTCCTGGAACAGGTCCCCGCCCCGTGGATCGTAAAACCGCGCTGCGAGGTTTCCGCATTCGGTATTCGAAAATGCGAAACGAAGGAACAGGCCTGGGAGGTCCTCGCGGATCTGGATAATCGAAACAACTGGCGCGATCATCCTTCGCAATTTGTCCTCGAAAGATTTATCGCGGGCAATGTCTATCACGTCGACTCGATCGTCGAAAAAGGCAAGGTGCTCGCGTGCGGCGTAAGCAAATACGGAACGCCGCCGTTCGCTGTCACGCATTACGGCGGGGTGTTCACGACGTCCGTCGTTCCGTACAGATCGAAGGAACGGAAGGAGCTGGAAAAGCTGAACCAGCAATTGCTCGCGGCCTTCAAATACGAACGCGGCGTCTCGCACGCGGAGTTCCTGCACAGCGACGCGGACGGAAAGTTCTATCTTCTCGAGGTCGCCTGCCGCGTCGGCGGCGCGTATATCGCGAACGTGCTCGAGCATGCGTGCAATTTCAATCTTTGGCGCGAGTGGGCAAAGCTTGAGACAGCTACGCCGGAGAACCCTTACAAACTGCCGAAGCTGAGAAAAGATTTTGCCGGCGTCGCGTTGGCCTTGGCGAATCAGGACAAGCCGGACACTTCGGGTTACGAAGAATCGGAGATCGTGTACCGGGTCACGAAACCAAAGCACGTCGGCCTGATATTTTATTCGCAAAAACAAAAACGCGTCAGTGAGCTTCTGGATGTGTACTCGCAGCGCATCGCTAGTGATTTTCTGGCGGTGGCGCCGGCGAAGGAACGGTATGATGATTAGAAGAGTCTATCGGGTCTAACGAGTTTGGCCGAGTCTAACGGGTCTGGCTGAGCCTTAGCACCAAAGGTGCGGCCGGAATTTAGCCAGGGGTAGAGCCCCTGGCAAGATGATTTTGAAATAGAGCACCAACGGTGCGTAGTAAGATGTTGCGAACTGCGACTACTTCGCCGCGTTGCGGTTTCCGAATTAACCGATCTAACCAGGGCCGTTGGCCCTGGCTAAATTCCGGCCGCACCTTTGGTGCCGGAACTCCCCGGAACTCAGCCGACTCGATAGACTCTTCTCTTTCCGCTATCCTAACTCCTTATGATTTCAGACCCGGTCGGCGATCCGAGTATTCTCGATCACGATCTCGCCAAATATTTTCCTAATCTTCTGAGGTTCGAATCGACGCGGGAGATGGAAGCTTCGGAGTTGTACGCGCGCATCAGGCATGAGGTCGAACGGATACTCAACGGGGTGGTCGGGGAGGATTTGTCAGTGCCACCTGCGGGGGGGGATTCTCCCGCGCAGTCCGAGACGGTCTGGGAGAATCCAGTCGCTCCCGCTCCCGGTTCTGACAAGAACCCACCCGCTACCGCGGGCGGTACTAACAAAATCAGAGCGCTGGCATGGAACATCGAACGGGGAAATATTTTCGAAGGCATCGTCGACGCGCTCCGTACTCACGACCAATTAAAAGACAAAGATGTCCTGCTGCTGACCGAGCTCGATTACGGAATGGCGCGGAGCGGAAACCGTTTCGTAGCCCGCGAGATCGCCGAACGGTTCAAGCTCAATTACGCATTCGCGCCCGTTTATATCGCGCTGCAGAAGGGGAGCGGCGTCGAATCGGAAAGCGAAGGCGAGAACACAAAATCGATCCACGGCCTGGCGACGTTTTCGAAATGGCCGATGAAAAATGTCCACGCCGTTCCACTCCCGAACGGCAAGGACAAGATGTGGGGCAAGGAAAAGCGTCTCGGTCACCTGCGAGCGTTGATCGCCGACATCCAACATCCAACGGGCGACTTTCGCGCGGTGACGGTGCATCTCGATGCTCACTGTTCGCGTGCCCATCGCCAGCTCCAGATGAGAATCATCCTCGACCATCTC
>DATLCA010000514.1:0-9146 GCA_035526605.1 Pyrinomonadaceae bacterium
GCGCGACTTCCCATAATCGACATGCATATTCATGCCGAGCTCCTATCGGAATTCGGTGACGGCAAACTGTCGGTTTGTTCGGGCGATCAAAAGATAATCCTGCCGGCGATCGATCCGAAACTGCCGTTCAAGATGCAGGACGTAATCCCTTGCAGTTCCCCGATCAAGCCTTCCGCCACAGACGAAAAGGTGATGACGGAAACGCTTGAACAATTCGAAAAATATAACATCCGGCGCGCCGTCACGGCCGGCCCGCTCGATCTGGTAACGAAATGGCATAACGCCGCGCCGGATCGCGTCATCCGCGCCTTATCCTTTGCCGACCGCGATCCGAGCCCGGATGAATACCGGAAGCTTTTCAAAGCCGGAAAGTTTAGCGTATTTGCGGAAGTCGGGATGCAGTATCGAGGCCTCAGTCCGGCCGACGAAAAGTATGAGCCTTATTTTGCCCTCGCTGAGGAACTGGATATCCCGGTCGCCATTCACATGGGTGAGGGTCCGCCCGGGGGCGTGCACATAATCGGTCCGCCCGCCTACCGGGTTCCTCTCGGAAGTCCGCTGTTACTCGAAAATGTTCTGGTCCGCCATCCAAACCTACGCGTCTACGTCATGCATTACGGATCCCCCCTCGTCGACGAGATGATCGCGATGCTGTTTTCGCATTCAAACCTGTATGTCGACATCGCTTGCAACAATTGGGCGTTTCCGCGGAAGCAGTTTTATGAGCACCTCAGGAAAATGATCGACGCCGGCTTCGAAAAGCGAATAATGTTCGGCTCGGATCAGATGATCTGGCCCGCGACGATCGGCAAAGCAATAGAGACTGTGGAGCGAGCCCCGTTTTTAAGTCAGTCGCAAAAACGCGACATTCTCTACAACAATGCGGCTCGCTTTCTGCGGCTAAGTAAAGAAGAGATCGAGCGCGATCACGGGGGCAGGTAGGTGTGACAGCGCGATAACTGTAACAACTCATACGCCGGGCTTCTCATTCGCACCAAAACTAGGTGCATGTTGCCGGCCGGCCAATATATTCACGACATCGATCCCATCATCGGAACCATCTTCGGCATTCATCTTTGGTGGTACGGATTGAGCTACACCCTCGGCTTTTTCAACGCAGTCAACTTCATCAAAAAGCGGCGCGGCAGTTTGTTCCTGTCGGATTCGCAGGTCTACGACTTGGGTATTTTGATCGCCGCCGGCGTGGTGGTGGGCGGCCGTGCGGTCGAGGTCATTTTTTACGAATCGGCGTTCTATAGCGAGAACCTTGCGCTGATTCCTGCTCTCTGGCTCGGCGGAATGGCGAGTCATGGATTGCTGGTCGGCGGTCTTGCGGCGGTCTGGATATTTTGTCGAATTAGCGGCAAACCGTTTTTGACGATGACCGATGTGCTTGCCCCGCCGGCGTCTTTTATTTTAGGCATGGGCCGCATCGGCAATTTTATCGACGGGCAGATTCTGGGGAGTGTTACCAATGTCCCATGGGCCGTAAAATTTCCCGATGCGGATGGCTTCCGCCATCCGGTTGTGGTCTATGACGGGATCAAAAACCTGCTCATCATTCCCGTCCTCCTGTTCTTCTTTCGGCGAAACGTGCGACCCGGCGTCGTGACCGGTCTATTCCTTTTTCTGTACTCGTTCCTTCGGATTCCGGTCGATGTGTTTCGCGAATATCCGACAAGCCTGCTCGGCCTTGCAACGGGCCAGGCGCTGAACATTGCATTTTCTCTTGTCGGTATCCTCGTCATCGTCTACTCCCTCCGACGACGACGGTCGTCCGAAATAGAGACTCTCCCGGTTTCTGAATCGGTGTGCGATCTGCGGTGGCGCAAGCGGGTGTTCAATTCGATACTCGTCTTCTGCCTCATCATCCCGAGCGATTGGACGCAGGACATATCTGCGCGATACGGCCGCCGGCACCCGGGACTTGTGCGTTCATCGATCTACCCGAAAATAGTTTCCGTCCAGGAAGATCCCGCGCAATAATTGCAACAACGCAGTCCCTCGGGCGTGAAACCGATCTGACTTGGAGGAAACATTTATGAAAACCATCGCCCGCAACGTGGGAACGACCGCGCTTTTACTTTTCGTCTTACTCGCCGTCGAGGCCTCTGCACAAAAGACATCCGATCCGGCGGAAAACTTTTACAACATGACAAAGGCCGCACCGGCGGCGTTCAATAAAGGTGAATTCGCGGGTGCGAAAAGCGCCGCCGAAGCTTTGTTGGTGGAGGCCGAACTCTACCCGAAGAGCTGGAACTATGGGAACGCGATCCATGTGGCTAACTTGGTGCTGGGCCGGGTAGCCCTTGCTGAGGGCCGTGTGAAGGAGGCCCGGGAATTCCTTCTCGCCGCTGGCAAAACTCCCGGTTCGCCGCAGCTGAATTCATTCGGACCCGATATGGCATTCGCGAAGGACATGCTTCAAAAGGGCGAAAGCGAAGCTGTGATCGAATACCTGGACCTTTGCGCCAAGTTCTGGAACGAAAAACACTCCCACGTCGCCGAATGGAAAACCCAGATCGCCAACGGTGAAACGCCGGCGTTCGGGCCAAACCTGCGTTACTTCTTTTGATAAGCTGGCTCAGTAATTGCTCCCAAGCGCCGCAGGAGTAAATTTGTATGCCTGCCATACCTGACCGAAGTGCGCTGGATTACTTTCCGGAAGATATCAACTACACAGCACTGAAAACCGCCGCGGACGGATGTATGGGCTGCGACCTGTACAAGAACGCGACGCAGACCGTTTTCGGGGAAGGCCGCGTTCGTGCGTCCGAGGTGATGTTCGTCGGCGAACAGCCGGGTGACGAAGAAGATCTGGCTGGCCATCCCTTTATCGGCCCGGCGGGAAGACTTTTCGATAAGGCGCTCGTCGAAGCGGGAATCGATCGCGAGAAAACGTACGTCACCAACGTCGTCAAACATTTCAAATGGACGCCGCGCGGGAAACGGCGAATTCATGAGAAGCCGCGAGCAGGCGAGATCCGCGCATGCGAGCCGTGGCTCGCGGCCGAGCTCGAGGTCGTGCACCCGGTCGTTCTCGTCTGCCTCGGTGCCACCGCCGCTCAAGCCTTGCTCGGAAAAGATTTTCGGGTAACGCAGATGCGCGGGCAGTGGCTAGTGTCCCCGCATGCGGAAAGGACCCTCGCGACGGTCCATCCATCGTCGATCCTAAGGGCCCCCGATCCGGAAACACGGGAGCTGCAATACGCGGAGTTTGTGAAGGATCTGCAGATGGTGGCGGCGGAGCTTTAGGAGATTGGATCAAAAGGCTCTTCTTCATGTTTAGGAGGCTGGCCGCCGCTTCGGCTAACGGGGTGGTAGTTCAGAAAAGAATCTGGTTCCTGGATCGTGAAGCACTAACGGTGCGGCGGTAATTTAGCTAGGGGCAACGCCCTGGAAAGACGGATTTGAATTCGAGCACCAATGGCGCGGGGTAATTGTTCCCGTCCTCGAACGTTACTTCGCCGTGTTGCGGCTTCCCAAATGTGGCGACTAGCCCAGGCGCTCCACCCCTGGCTAAATTACCCCACACCGTTGGTGCTCAAATTCATAACCGCCGTTCCAGGGGCGATGCCCCTGGCTAAATTACGATCGCACCGTTCGTGCTTCGATCCAAGAATCAGATTCTTTTTCTGAACCATCCCGTCACTCGAAGCGGCGGCCACCCCTCCTAAAGACGGAGGCGACCTGTTGCGACTCCACACATTTCTTGTGCCCGCTTCACAACTCCGATAGAATTTCCCAGCCGATGCCCGACACTCCTCCTAAAAAACGATTCTCACTTGTCCTCATCAAGCCGTCGCATTACGACGACGAGGGCTACGTGATCCAGTGGTTCCGTTCGGCAATCCCATCAAATTCCCTCGCCTGCCTGTACGGGCTGGCCCTCGAATGCAGGGACGAGAAAATTCTTGGTGAAGATGTCGAATTCGTCATCCATGCGTTTGACGAAACCAATACCGTCATCCGGCCGGGAAGGATCGCATCCCTGATCGAAAGCGCCGATTCGGGGATGGTCATGCTCGTCGGCGTCCAGTCAAATCAATTTCCCAGGGCACTCGATATCGCTCGGCCGCTGCGCGAACGCAATATCAAAGTCGCCATCGGCGGCTTTCATGTTTCGGGAACGATGGCGGTGCTGAAAGATCGCGACCCCGGCGTCCAGAAAGCACTAGACATGGGCGTCACCGTTTTCGCCGGCGAGGCGGAAGGCCGCCTGCACCAGGTCTTGAAGGACGCGTTCTGCGGGCAGCTTGAGCCGGTCTACAACTTCATGGATGATCTGCCAAACATCGAAGGCGTCGCAACGCCTCTGCTACCGGCAGAGCGCGTTTATTTGACGGCCGGTGCGACCACGAGCTTTGATGCCGGACGCGGCTGCCCGTTCGCGTGCTCGTTCTGCACGATCATCAATGTCCAAGGCCGCAAATCGCGCCGGCGGTCGCCGGAAGATATCGAACGGATCGTCCGCTCAAACATCGAGCAGGGCCTGCACTCGTTTTTCATAACGGACGACAATTTCGCACGCAATAAAGATTGGGAATCGATCCTCGATAAATTGATCGACCTGCGTGAGATCGACAAGCTGAAGATCAGCTTCATCATTCAGGTCGACACGCTCTGTCACAAGCTGCCGAATTTTATCGAGAAATGTAAACGAGCCGGAGTGAAACGTGTTTTTATCGGGCTCGAGAACATCAACCCGGACAGCCTGCTCGGCGCAAAGAAACGGCAGAACAAGATCACCGATTATCGTCAGATGCTGCTTGCGTGGAAGCACGCCGGGATTGTCACGTACTGCGGTTACATTCTCGGCTTCCCCGGTGACACACACGAATCGATCGTCCGCGATATCGAGATCATAAAACGCGAGCTGCCGGTTGATCTGCTTGAGTTCTTCTACCTAACTCCGCTGCCTGGATCTGAAGACCATAAGACCCTCTACGAAAGGGGTGTCGCCATGGACGCGGATCTCAACAAGTACGATCTGAACCACGACGTGACCGGCCATTCCACGATGTCGCGCGACGAATGGCGTTCAGCGTATCGCACGGCGTGGGAGACTTACTACACGGACGAACATGTCGAAACGGTTCTCCGTCGTGCGATCGCGACCGGCACGAGTCCCGGGAAGACAACGTTCTTCATCGTCTGGTTCAAAGGCTGTATCGACATCGAAGGCATTCATCCGCTTGAAGGCGGTTTCTTTCGCCGCAAGGTTCGTGGCAATCGACGGCACGGCCAAGAGATCGAAAATCCGCTGGTGTTCTATCCGAAGTATTTTGTCGAAACGTTGGTGAAGCAGTTCAGATGGATATCGCTGTACGTCCGGATGCGTCTGATCTACAAGCGCGTGAAGCGCGATCCCCGACGGTTGGACTACACGGACCTCGCGCTTGAACCGGTCACCGATCATGAAGAGGAGCGCGAGATGTTTCAGAGCGACGCCGCAAAAAGTTACCTAGATAAGGTTCACCGAAACGAACAGATTACCCGCGGGGAAGTCGTCTAATCTCCAAAGCCTGAAATGCCTCGAGCCGAAGTCATCCTGATCATCTACACAACAAAGTACCGCCTCGGCGGGGCGCAGTTCCCCATCGTCGCGAAAACGCTAGCCGACGAAAAGCGCGAAGGCGGATTCGCGGGCGAGATAATTTGCTGTGCGGTGGAGAGCAAGCGCGAAGTCCTGCAGCTCCTGGGCGAACTAACCTCGGGCGGTAAACAGATAAAAGAATTTCACTTCGTCGGACACTCGGGAATGTACGGCCCGATGTTCGGGACCGTCGCATTTCCTGAACAGTTCTCCCCGCACGAGTGGGAGAACCTAAACATCCCATTTGCGGAAAATTCCGAGGCGTTTTTTCATTGCTGCCGGTCGGCGCGCTGGTTCGCTCCGTTCTTCGCCCGCACATTCGGCGTCCGCACTCACGGATTTTTCTGGTACACCACGTTTTCGCGAAGTAAAGATCGTTTCAAATACGCCGGGACGAACGGCGAAGCGGCAAAGCTTTACACGATCGGATGCAAGGGACGAAAGTCTCACGGGTTGCTTGCATCGGCGCAAAAGTTCGCCGGCATGATGCCGGCGGAGAAGATGAAAGTGTTCGAGCCGCACGCAGCCAACGGCGATGCGTCATATGACGCGGTCGCCGAGCTTTACGACGCGGCGTTCGAAGACATCCGCGTCCGCCGCGATGAATGGAACTGGGTGAACGAACATCTTCCGCACGGTGATATCAAGGTTCTCGACATCGGCTGCGGAAACGGCGCGCTTTTGAATGCTTTGAGCGGACGGATCGAATCGGGCGTCGGTGCCGATGAGTCGAAGAACATCATCGATCGAGCACGGGCGCGAAACTCTGCAATCTCAAATTTGAAATTTGAAGTTATTGAAGGGCCGGTGCTGCCGTTCGGGGATGCGTCCTTCGACGTCGTGATCTCGATGATGTCGTTTCGGTATCTGGATTGGGATCCGCTTTTGAGTGAGATAAAGCGAGTGATGAAACCGGGAGGCAAGCTGCTGATCGTCGATATGGTCACGGTGCCCGTGAAAACCTCTGAGTACCCGCGGCTGTTGAGAGACAAGTTTCGAACGGCGCTCGACCAAAAAAAGAATGCGCGCTTTAATTCGGCGCTGCGGAAACTCGTCTCGCATCCGGATTGGAAAAAAATGCTCGAGTACAATCCGATCCGTTCCGAGCACGAGATGAAATGGTATCTCGAGAGCCGGTTCCCCGGGCAAGAAATGGAAGTTCTAAACATGGCATGGAACTCCCGCATAGTCGCCTTCGACAGCGGGCCGGTCGAACGTGGGGTTGAAGTGAGATTGTCGTTTCCGTAGGAAGTCTAGCGAGACTAGCGAGTCTATCGGGTCCGTCGGACCCGACGGAGTCCGTTAATAAGGTTCCGGGTCGCCAACGGCGACGAACATTAAAGCCTAGGGTGGAGCGAGTGAAACGAGCGTAACCCTAGGACAGACGGTAAGGAATCTCGCTCGCTGAGGGCGAGCAACAACCAACTGTTGTTCGACCCCTTCAGGGTCGGCACCAGATAAACATCTTTCCTAGGGTTCCGTTCGCTCCGCTCACGCCACCCTAGGCTTTAATGTTGGTCGCCGTTGGCGACTCGGAACTCGCATGGACCAAGCCAGGACTCCCAAAGACTCGTCAGACCCGATAGACTGGAAAGACTCTTCAGACTGCCCGGAGAAAAACATGAAACTAAATTACGTAATCAAATATGTCGCCGATATGGACAAGGCGGTGGAATTTTTTGGCAGCCGCCTCGGTCTGACGCTGCGTTTTCAATCTCCCGATTGGAGCGAGTTTTCGACCGGCGAAACAACGCTGGCGCTTCACCGGGCCTCGGACTCTCATCCAGCCGGTTCGGCTTCTCTTGGATTTGGCGTCGACGACATCGACACTTTTTATTCCGAGAAAAAAGCGGAAGGTGTCGCATTCACCACTGAGCCGACCGAGACCTTCGGCCACCGCATCGCCCGCTTTACGGATTCCGAAGGTGCCGAGTGCAGCGTTAGCGGGAAATAGAAACATATGGCGCTCGGGATCATAGATTGGGGGATCGGCGGGATCAGCATCTACAAGCTCATCAAAGAGCAACGCCCGCAAGTTCCGGTCATTTATTTTTCCGACACAGGCGTCACTCCTTACGGCAAAATGTCTCGCGGTGAGTTGGTCGCACGCCTGAATAACCTAATCGAATTTCTCGAGGCACATGGGGCGACACACCTCGTCATCGGCTGCAACGCGGCGAGTACGGCGATCAAATTTCTCAAACCGAACGGTCTGAAAACGGAAGGTGTGATCCACGTCGCAGTTGAGGCCGCAGCAAGGTTGAAACCCCGGCGTTTGGGATTGATAGGCGGGAGGCGGACCGTTCTGTCAGGGGTTTATCGTCAAGCCTTTACTGAACGAGGTATTCGATTGGAACAGAGAATCGCACAGCCCCTCTCGGGTTTGATCGAAAGCGGCGATGTTGACTCGGCGGAGCTTCATTCGGCGTGTAAGCAGATTCTTAGCCCGTTAAAAAACTGCACAGATATATTGCTGGCCTGCACTCACTATCCGGCAATCACGAATGTTCTAAAAGAACATGTGTCACCGCAAACGTCTTTCATCGACCCTGCTTCGGCTCTCGTCAGGAAGATCTCCGCTTGGCGGATCGGGCCAAAAGGCTCAGACGTTTTCTTCACGTCTGGCAGTCCATCGAAAATGAAAAAAGCCGCGCTCGCAGCTTTTGATTGCCGCCTGACAGGGATCGAAAAGGTAAGGCTTTAGGCGGTAAGTTTACCCATCGAATTTAATCACCGACCTCTGTAGTCGCCGGTTGGTGCAGATTGAATTTACCTTTTACCTCCCGCACCGTCGATGAAGGCAGCTTTCTTGCCGGTGTCTTTTCCGTGCAGCCCGCGCATTCCGTGTTAACCAGTTAGGCTGGAAGCCATCGAATACGCGGAACACACGGAACGGAGACGAAGAAGAGTTTGGTCCTGCAAAAGGAAGCAGCGGTCACTGCGAATTTGATAGTTCTAGATCGATACTTCATAGTTTTACCTTCAACGATGCCGGAAAATTATTTCGGAAAAGATGGGGCGGTCAAGGATGGCGAACTGGTGCCGACGGAGAATGTCGTCTGTCCGCTCTGCGGGAGCAGCCCGGTGGAATTTGCGACCGATTACCAGGGATTTCATCTTTGCAGATGTCCCGGTTGCGGCCTTCAGTTTCAAAGCCCACGGCTGAGCTTCGACGAACTCGCCAATAAGGTTTACACCGAGGATTATTGTCCCGGCCATGAAGAGTCTGCAAACGAAACGGCGTACGAGCGCCAGCTTCGAAATTTTGAATCCCTCGTCGGAAGGAAAGGCACCGTACTGGATGTCGGTTGCGGCAACGGATCGTTTCTGCGGTTCGCGAAACAAGCCGGCTGGGAAACTTTCGGCGCCGACATTCGTCTTTCACCCGAAACAAAGAATCTGACTTGTCCTCTTTTCGAAGGCCGGCTGCCGGAAATCGATTTTGGCGGGAGGAGGTTCGACGTGATCCGGTTCAATCACGTCATCGAGCATCTTCAGAATCCCCTCATCGAGCTTGCCCGTTGCCGCGAGCTTTTGAATCCGGGCGGAA
>DATLCA010000515.1:0-2290 GCA_035526605.1 Pyrinomonadaceae bacterium
CGTTGATCGTTGTTCGTCGTTATTGGTTCCAGGGCCTCGGTTTCGACCGGGGCCTTTTTTTAATGCGGAACGCGGAATGCGGAATGCGGAATTCGTGGGGTTGAGTTTTTTTAGACGGCGGATTTGGGCGGATGAGGCGGAAAGGAGTGGATTTTCTTGTTTCGCGTGATTCCTGTGTTTCGTCGTGTCGAATTTGTTCGCGTGCCTTCGTGTGGTTTCGTCGTTTCGATTCATAAAAGCCAAACTACGGAACACAGTTTCCTCGCTGCTCTACCTCAGCATCGTCAATGGATTCGCCCGCGACAAAGACGTCCGAGATGCTGCTGGACGTTTCACTGAGGCGGGCCGGCGACATTTTGGCGGCGAACCGGTAGGCGGCGAACTAGTGCGACGTGAGCTTTTTCAGATCGCGGAGATCGGTCGCGGCCCGCTTCAATGATTTCGTTCGCGTGCAGGCACCCGAGCTGAGCTCGTTTGGGTTGCCGTAGGCGTAGATCAGGTACGACTTTCCTTCCTCGAATCCGAGATCACAATCGGAGATCATCTCGCCGCCGTCAGGCATTCTGACGTGGTCCGAAACAAGAACCGCTACTACTGAGGCCCCGCCTTTCCACCAACGAGAGACCTCGAATTTGTGTACGAGGACCTCGTACTCAACCCGTTTTCCCGTCACTTCCGCATCCATTTCGGCAGCCTGGCTCTTTAGTCCTTTGCGGTATTCCGAACCGATGTATTTTGCGGTGAAGATCGCGGTGGATTCGGCGAAGGCTTTTTCGACGGTGTCGGGAGTGTCGCAGACGCATGCCTTGGCCGCAGCCGGAAACAGAAGAGCGGCGAAACAAATGATCAGTGGTGCGATGATTTTCATATTGGATGTAAGCATGGATGCCTCAGCCTGCGGTGAAGGTTGCGATGTGGTTTACTTTTGTTATGTCTCCGCTGTCAAACGGGGTTCGCTACCCGAGCCGGGCCAGGAAGATCAAAGAGTACAGTGGAAGGACTCGAATTTTAGTCTTGCGTGGAGGAGGCAATGACCCTGCAACCTGTCACAAAATTTAGCGACATGGTGTTCTGCTTTTAGAAACCAATTTGGAGGAGACAATTATGTTCAGAATATCTCTGCTGTTCGCTGTCGTGCTGTTCGTCGGTTTGTCGTGTGAAGTTTACGCCCAGGATGCGGGCCAGCGGACGCGGGAGCTTGTTACGGCGCTCGACAAGACGAAGTACAAGAAGAAAGAAAAGGCGAATATTTCGATTGAGGTCTACGTCGATATCAAAAACGAGGCCGCGGTCCGTGAGGATCCGACGGCGTATTCGGGGAATTACGGATCGGAAGAGTACCGGATGACGCTGAGCGTCGCAAAAGACGGTTCGGTGACGGGCGACGGGTATGACGTGGTCGGTGAGAACATGCGTCGCATGAATTTCACTTTGCGGGATGCCCGGATCCAGGGCGCACTTTTGACCGGCACCAAAGTTTATGAGGGAGGATCGCCGCAACCATTCGAAGGCGTCTTCACCAACCGCACGGTAAGCACCGGCAAGAATGTGAACCAGATCGATTCCCGCGAAACCCTGTTCGGGTTCGGATTTATTCAAACCAACGGGAGCTGGACGAATCGGGTGTTTCTGGAGAGGCGGTGATTGGTCGTTTGGCATTGGTCCTTGGTCATTAGTCATTTGTCATTAGTGGTTGGTCATTAGCCTCGCACCACAAGCGCCAAGCACCGACGGCCAACGACCGACGACCGACGCCCAACGACAAAGGACAAAGGACCAATGGCAGGACCAAGGACAAATAACCTCCCTTGACATGCCCTAAATGGTTTCGTAGCATGGCAATTCGCTTCTTTGTCTGAAAGAGGCGTGTTTTTTTGATAATCGGTGTGGGTGCGGCGTGCCGACGCGGTGTAGAATTAAAAAGGTTTTCGGGCACGTACGTCAATTGGTAGACAGCCTCCCTTACAAGGAGGAAGTTAGGGGTTCGAGTCCCTTCGTGCCCACCAAATTTTTGACAACTGATAGTGGTAAACGGTGAGTGGTAAGTTGCAGGCGGCTGTCTTCGTACTTAACTCTTTCCACTTAGCACTATCTTGCGGGGTCGTAGTTCAGTTGGTTAGAACGCCAGCCTGTCACGTTGGAGGTCGCGGGTTCGAGCCCCGTCGGCCCCGCCACTTAGGTTAAGAAAGCCGCCGGTTTTATGCCGGCGGCTTTTTAGCGCTCGGCCTCATAAACGTCGCGCTCATTTGCGTACCGCTTTTTTTAGACGCGGCTCAGGCGGATTGGGACG
>DATLCA010000516.1:0-9914 GCA_035526605.1 Pyrinomonadaceae bacterium
CGCTCGAAAATAAACTAAACAGTGATTTTAAAGCCATTTTTTAATTCTTATTCTGAATGAAGATTCAGACAGTTCTTGGTTGTTAGAAGAGTGCCGCCGCCCTCAAACATCGCTACTTGGGTATGATTTTATGAAGTGACCGTGGACCCCGAACGTCTAGTGAACAAGCATACACTCTTTCATCCGCGTTTTTCTACTGTAAACGCGGGAATTCTTGATTTTTTTTTCACAAGTGGAAAAGTAGCGCGGTGGAGCGCGTCCGAGGGCCGGCGCGGGCGCAAAAAAAGGCGGTCTTTCGACCGCCTTCCAGTTTCAAGTCGTCTCAAGGATCCTAGTTCGTGGCAACAAAATCCTGATTGCTGATCGCGCCATTTACGGTCACGTCGATCGGCGGCGGGAACGTGAGCAATCTGGAATTAACGCCCATCGAGTAGGTGGTCCCGGTCAGAACGTTGTCAAAGCTGTAGAACCCAAACGGATTGGTCAATGCGATCCGCCTAATGCCCATCGGGTCATTTAGGAAGACATAAGTACCAGCCACGCCCGTCCCATTCTGCCGGGTAACACGGCCGGCGACGGTGACGTTGGTCGCCACGGCCGGAGCGGGACCCTGGATCTGTACGGTGATCGGGCTGCCGGTTTTAAAGAAGCCGATCGTCGCATCGACGGTCTGCGGCGGACGGTTAGAATCGAACCGGTAGTTGTAAAGTGTGCCCCAGCGCAACGCATTGGCATTAACATTCAGCGCCATTGTCTCGGAGCTCCAGCTGATCGCCGATCCCGTTTGGCTCGCCGTCCACGCAGCGCTACTGAATCCCGCGCCCCCGGTGCCGTCGGCGCTCCATCCCGGATGTTGCGGAGGAGCATGGAATCCCACATTGCTCAATGTGATACCGTTTCCGAGCGGCACACTGAACGACTGGATTCCGCGGTCGATATTCTGGTTATAAATCGCGTACTCGTAATGCCACACGCCCGGTGAAGGGTTAGTTACCTTGTATCCGATCGTTCCGACGCCGTCGTTGCCCGGATCGGGAAGGAATCGCACCAGGGTCGCTCCGGTCCACGCGTTGATGGCCGTCATCGTCCGCTGCGTCGCTCCAACCGCGGAGAAAGTGAACGGGCTGCCGGTTCCGTTGACGTTGTATCGTCGGTACGAGACGTTATTGTACATGTTGCACTGCCCGGGATTTGCCTGACACCAAACGTACTCGTGGGGTGTGATGTATTGCCCTTCGGCGTAATACGTAGCGCCCGGATTCAGCGACGTGCTGAGGTCCGCGATCTCCGTGAGAATTTTGTGCGACGGGCCCGTATGGCTGTGACCGTTGTGATCGTTATTCGGCGTCGCGCTATCGTTTCGAGGATAAGCACCGCTGAAAGGATTGATCCAGGCACGCGAACCGAGATTCGGACCGGCGTTCAAACCTGCGCCATACGGATCAGAGCATCCCGATCCCAGCCTGGTTCCTCCAACACCATTACAGCCGAGGCTGCAGATATTATTTGTGAGGGCCGTAAACGCGTGCTTGACGCTCGACTGCCCAATCTGTTCGAAGCGCTCGTCGTTCGTTGCGCCTCCGCTCATTCTGTAGAGGTTTTGCGGGATAACGGGGTGATCATTCGCCGGGTTTGCAAACCAATTGAGGTCGACCGTACCAAAATTGCACGAGTCGGTTCCGACCGCGAGTCCAACCTGCGTGCCGCTGCTACCGTTGAACTGTGCAAGACCGGACAAGTCTCCGACGATAACGTCCGGGCCCGGCACGGTTCCGGTTTCGGGACTGGCAACTGCCGGCAGGACATCGCCTGTTGTTTCGCCTTCTACGATCTGAGTGACCTCGATCGGCTGCAGCCTCGCGTCAATCGTTATCTGTCCGATCACGGTTCCCGCGTCGGAAGGGCGTCCGAGTTCGGCCGCGAAGGCGTCCGAGATAAGAAGTCGGCCGAGCTGGATGCTGAGAGATTTGCTGTCGGCGTTGTACTCGTACTGATGACCTTCGATGTTGAAGAAGACGAAACCCGTCTTCGAATCGCTAATGGCCATGTCGTACTGCCCGCCCCACGGCAGACTCTCGATAACGAGTTGCCTGTAGGACGCGTCCAACTTTGAGGGTAATGCGGCGGTGCTCTTGGGAACGAGGTTCATCGAGCTCGGCAGCACGCCGCGGAACTCACCATTAAAGACAAGTGCTTTAAAGAACGAGGCCTTCTCAACATCGAATCGCAACGCGCTCGATCTTGATTCTTTCGCCCGGGCGCTGGTCCCGTTTAGGCGGCTCAAATTAAGATCCATAGCAACGCTGCCGTCCGCTACGATCATCTTTTCTAGGGTTCCGGTATCTTGTTTTGTCTTTTGACCAATCTTGGAAAAAGAACGATCCGAACCGTTGCTAAAAAAAATGAGCAACGGAAGCAATGCGACGAGAATTGTCTTCAACATAGTTTCAAATCCAGTTTTAAGGTTTCAGCCTTGGGGGCTATGCAAAATGCGATGAGCTCACAGGTTGTTGGACACAGTGAAAAGTAGCATTCCTTTTTACACTCTTTTGGGCTCTTTAATCAAGTCCGGTATAGTATTCGTTCACCTTATCCTTGCGTGAATATCCGGCGTTAATTTATGAAAATCGGCTGCGAGAGCCCGGAAGCCGAGGCCAGGCGGGTCGTTGAACTCCCTGTCCTCAAGAACTTAGGCCCTGCGAAAAATGAAATTCGGGAGTCCAGGGTTGGCCGTTGGCGAGCCGCCTCCCTCATCGCCCTTTACCTGGTGATGATCGCGCACATCATCCAGTGGCGGTTGATGGGGCAAACGGTCTCACCGATCGAGCCTTCCGAATCCATGTACACGCTCCAGAATGGGGCGATCAATGCGGGGTTTATATTTTTCAGCCTGGCCATTCTTGCAACGCTTATCTTCGGCCGGTTCGTCTGTGGCTGGGGATGCCATATTGTCGCACTCCAGGATTTCTGCGCGTGGCTGATGAAGAAAGTCGGTCTCACGCCGAGACCATTCCGATCCCGCCTGCTTGCCTTCGTTCCGCTGATTGTCGCGCTCTACATGTTCGTGTGGCCGACCGTCTCGCGGTATCTCGTCAAGCCCGCGAACGAGGCTCTTTTTCCGCAATTCACCAACCACCTCATCACTACGGATTACTGGACGACCTTCCCATCCGTAGCCGTCGCAATTCCCTTTCTGTTTATCTGCGGATTTATGACGGTCTATTTCCTCGGCTCGAAAGGATTCTGCACGTACGGATGTCCGTATGGCGGCTTCTTCAGTTTGGCCGACAAGGTGGCACCCGGAAAAATTCGAGTCACCGACGCCTGCAACGAATGCGGGCATTGCACGGCGGTCTGCACCTCGAACGTTCTCGTCCATGCGGAGGTGAAGCAATACGGGATGGTCGTCGATCAAGGCTGCATGAAGTGCATGGATTGCGTTAACGTCTGCCCGACCGATGCGTTGTATTTCGGATTTGGAAAGCCGGCGATCGGGGTTAAGAAAACGATCACGAAAAACTATTCGCTCACGTGGCCCGAAGAGTTGGCTGCCGCCGCCGTTTTCGCCCTGAGCTTTTTGGCGGTCTGGGACGTGTACCAGCTCGTCGCCATGCTGATGGCCCTCGGCGTCGCGATGGTCACGACTTTTCTCGCCGTAAGAACATGGAAGTTGATTCGATCCAGCGATCTTTCGTTTCACCGTTGGAATTTAAAAGCCGGCGGTGTGATCAAAAAAGCCGGCTGGGGATTTTTGAGTTTCGCAGTGGCTTGGATCGGGCTGAATATTCACAGCGGGTACGTCAGATATCACGAGCGGGCCGGGGCCATGGCGTTCGAGAAAATCCGAATCCCTGACGAGCTGGCGCTTGCGCGGACGAATCCGGCGAGATGGCTCAGCCCGGCCGACGTCGCGAGCATCAAAGACGGCAAAGAACATTTCGACGCGGCTATGCGGGCAGGTTTCTTTGTCAACAAGGAAGCCCTTTCCAAACTCGCTTGGATCGAATATCTGTCGGGCGACAACGACCAGGCCGTTCGATCGCTGACGAGGGCGGCGGACTATCAGGATCCACAGGGAAAAGCGCTGAGCCTTTACTACCGCGGTGCGATCCTGAACCGTTTGGGACGCCCCGAACAGGCGCTGGAAAGCTTGAACGCGGCTTTGGCGGAACGCCCCGATCTCGTAACCGCCCGCGAGGAGAAGGGCGAAGCGTTGTGGCGAACCGGGCGCCGCGATGAGGCCGTCGCAACATGGAAGGATGCCGTTCGGAGCAGCAGCCTCCCGCTCACCAACAACCTTTTGGCTGCCGCGGCTAATGCTTCAGGGCAGATTGAAGAAGCGGCCGCCTACCAGGATCAGGCGGATCGCGCGACTCCGAATGATCCCTTGTTTCACTGGATGCTTGGGCTCCGCCTGCAAAATGTCGGGATGAACGAGCTCGCGGAAAAACACTTCGAGCGCGCCATCCAGCTAAATCCTGAATTCAAGCGCGCCCGAAACTGATTTATTGCGCTTGTGCCGGAATCGGGAAGTCACCCGCAATGCCCCATTGATCGACGTGCACGCCGCTGCCACTCCGGTACTGCCACCACTGGCCGTTTCGAAAAATCGCGACGTCCGCCTTTCCGTCAGAGGTAGCACTGTGAAACGATCGCATGGCGGGTTCGTGAAGGAATAATAAAAAGGTTCGTGAACCCGTCACGAACCTTTTATTCTTGATTCACTTATTTTTGACTCGCGATCAAAGGCTCGCCGAGGTCGGGGCCGGTATCGCTCGGCTGCATGACGAATGGTTTCGCCGCATCATCCGCTTCGGGGCCGAGCGCCGCTTTTAAAACGTCGCTGACCCGTGTCGCGGGAATGATCTCGAGCTCTTTCCGAACGTCTTCGGGAATCTCCTCCGCGTCCGATTCGTTTTGCGCCGGAAGTATGATTCGTCGAATCCCGGCACGATGCGCGGCTAGAACTTTTTCCTTGATCCCGCCGACGGGGAACACCAGACCGGAAAGCGTGATCTCGCCGGTCATCGCCGTGTCCGAGCGAACTTTCTTCCCTGTATAAAGCGACGCAAGGGCCGAGGCCATCGTCACCCCCGCACTTGGGCCGTCCTTCGGGATCGCGCCCGCGGGCACGTGAAGGTGAACTCCGTTCTGCTTGATCGCTTCAGGATCGATACCGAACTCGCTCGCGTGCGCCCACAGATAACTTCTCGCCGCCTGGGCCGATTCCTTCATCACCTCGCCGAGCTGGCCCGTCAATGTTAAGCCGCCGCCGCCCGGAAGCAGCGTCGCTTCGATGAACAAAACTTCGCCCCCCATCTCGGTCCACGCCATCCCGGTCGCGACACCGGCCGGTAGATCTTCGCGCGCAGATTCGGGATAGAAGCGCGGCGGGCCGAGATATTCCTTTACCTCTTTCGCTGTAATGACGTACTTGGTTGGAGCTGGGCCTTCCTTGTCGTCATTCACCACCCCGCCAGCCGAAGCGGCTGCCACCCCTCCTAAGACAGGAGGGGAATTTTCTGAGACGGCCGGCGCGCTTTCAGCAACTTTCAGCGCGACCTTGCGCGCGAGATTTCCGATAGTCCGTTCGAGTTGCCGAACACCGGCCTCGCGCGTGTAGCGGGCTGTCAGGAGATTGATCGCGTCGTCCGCGATCTCCAGTTGCTCGGGGTTCAAACCGTTTTCCTTGATCTGCCGCGCAATCAGATATTGTTTCGCGATGTTCAGCTTCTCGCGATCGCTGTAACCTGCAAGCTGGATTATCTCCATGCGGTCCCGAAGCGGACCGGGAATCGGGCCGAGCTGGTTCGCAGTCGCGATGAAGAAGACGTTCGAGAGATCGAACGGCAGATCGAGGTAGTTATCGCGGAACGTGTTGTTCTGCTGGGGGTCGAGAATCTCGAGCAGAGCCGCCGAGGGATCGCCGCGGTAGTCGTTCCCGAGTTTGTCGATCTCGTCCAGCATCATCACCGGATTGTTCACGGCGACACGTCGGAGTGCCTGGATGATTCTTCCCGGCATAGCACCGATGTATGTGCGGCGGTGACCACGAAGCTCAGCTTCGTCACGCATGCCGCCGAGCGACATTCTTTCGAACTCGCGCCCGAGGGAGCGTGCTATGGACCGGCCCAGCGATGTCTTGCCGACCCCCGGAGGCCCGACGAATAGGAGGATCGGAGATTTGCCGTCCGGTCTGAGCTTCACGACCGCGAGCGATTCGAGTATGCGTTCCTTGATGTCCTCGAGGCCGTAGTGATCCTCGTCGAGGATCTTCCGCGCTTCGGTCAGGTCCAGCCGCTCTTCGCTCGACTTGTTCCACGGCAGATCGAGTACGTACTCGAGATAAGTTCGGATGACGTGATAATCCGGCGCGGACTGCGGCAGCGCTTCCATGCGCTTCAATTCGCGCTCGGCTTCCTTTCGAACCTCTTCGGGAAGATCGGCCGTCTCCAAACGCTCTCGAAGCTGCGCCGCTTCGGCTTTCTCGCCGGTCTCGTCTTCGCCGAGCTCCTTCTGAATTTGTTTCAGCTGCTGACGGAGGATGTAATCGCGCTGTGATTTGTCCATCTCCGTTTGCGCTTCGGTCGCGATCTTGGATCGGATCTGCATGATCTCGACCTCGCGCGCGAGCGCGGCGTGGGTCAGGATCAGCAGCCCGTCGACGGTGCTCGACTCGAGCATCTTCTGCTCGGTCTCCGTGCCGAGATCTAACACCGACGCCAGGAAGTATGCCAACTGAACCGGATCCTGCTGGTTCATCACGGCCATCCGGATCTCGGGCGGAACCTGCGGCAGCATCGCGAGCGCCTGTTGGATCATCGTCTGGATGTTCCGCTTGAGCGCCTCGATCTCTTCGTCGTCCACGCGCCGAAGCTCCGGCAGGATCTCGACCCGCGCTTTCAAATAAGGCTGTTCGGTGAGCCATTCCTTGATCTCGAACCGGTCCATTCCCTGGACGATCAACTGCATGACGCCTTCGTTGCGCATCATGCGCTTCACGTTGACGATCGTCCCGATCTTGTAAAGGTCGGTGTACTTCGCCTCGTCGCCGGTCACGTCCTGCGTTTTCGTCGTCACGCAGGCGAGCAGCTTCTCTTCCGTCGCGAGGGATGATTCGACGGCGCGCATCGAACGCTCGCGCCCGACCGCGAGCGGCACAACCGTCTCCGGAAACAGCGTAGTGTTTTGCAGCGGTAAGACCGCGATCTCGAATTGCTGCGGAAGCTTGTTCGTTACCGGCGCCTGCGTTTCTGTGTTTTCGTCAGCCATAAAAGTTCCCTTGGTCTCTATCTCCGCGTCCGTTAAGAAATCATTCGCCCTTCCACAACCTGATGATCAAGATTCCGTTGTCGAAGTTGTGCTCCACCCGAGCGCCCTCGATCGCCGCCGGAAACTGCAGCGTTTTTTCGAAACGGCTGTACGTGATCTCCATCTGGTGAAATGAAATCCCCGCGACGCAGGATTTGTCTTTTCGGGCGCCGGCGATATACAAAATGTTTCCCTGGACATCGATCTCGACCTCTTCGACCGAAACACCCGCGAGCTCGACCTTCACCAGCCAGCCCTCCGCGGTTTCGTACACGTCAGCCGCCGGCAGCCATAATTGCCCGGACTGCACCTTCTTGGAAGATCCCAGAAAATGAAAATGACGGTTAAAAGATTTTGCCATTTGAGTTGTCAGCCGCCAGTTGTCAGTCGTCAGTCGTCGGAAAAGGTCCTGCCGACAACTGACGACTAACAACTGGCCGCTGTTTACTTCTTACTCCAGAATCCGCTGCCGCTCGAGATTTCTTCGAGTGCTTCCGCGATCTCGCGTTCGTCTTCCATCTCGAGCGCGATGTCGGCCATCGAGATGATGCCCGCGAGGGCCCCGTGGACATCAACTACAGGAACCCGGCGGACCTGCTTGTCACCCATCATCCGGATCGCCTCGAAGACGAAATCGTCGGGCCCGACAGCGAAGATCTCGGTGGTCATCGCCCGGCCCACCGGCGAAGACGCGTCCAGACCGTCGGCGATCGAGCGGACTACGATGTCACGGTCAGTCACGATCCCCACAAGTTTGCCGTCTTCCACGACCGGGATCGATCCCATATCGCCTTCGCGCATCATGATGGCGACGGCCTGCAGCGTCATCTCACGAGTCGCCGTCGTGACGCTCGAAGTCATTATTTCACTGCACCTGATCCGCGCAGCACGCGAGCCTTCGGTCATCGTTATCTCCTTTAGATTATTTTGTTGGAGCGGCGAAGATAAAGCAAGCAGATTGTTTTCGCACGTTCTCGGGCCTGTGCGGGTCACTTCCCGAGCAAACGCGCCCGAGTCAAAAGCATCGAAGTGCGTCGCTTCGCGACCGGGGTCGGAGGCGCACTTATTTATGAAAACACCCGCTTTTCTTGCTCTCGTAATTCTTTGCTTCGCGGCCGGGGCCTTCGGACAGGGGCGGCCGGCCTGGATTGCCAAACTGGACGAAACGATCAAGTTGAAGGAACGTTCCTGGAAGCCGGGTCAGCGCCTTGTCAACGACCAGGGCGCATCGTATACCGAGGGAATTACGCTCGCCAACGGGGGCGTGAGGGGATTGATTCAAATCACTTCCTACTCAATTCTGGAAAATCCTGAAGAGACCTTTGAGGGTCACGTGATTGCGCGGGATAACATGAACAAGAAGGGAAAAAAGGTAAAGCTCGCCGGTCTCGGAGATGAGGGATACGTTTGGCCCGGCCGTTCAGCGACCGACTTTGCGGAGATTTTGTTTCGGAAGGGGTCCACGTTTGTTACCGTGTTCTTACCCGGAAGGGCTACCGCCGAGCGCTTTGCGAGGCACGTTGCCGCTCACATTCCGTAATCGTTTTCGCACCCGCCGATCGCTTCGACCGGGCACGCGTCGAATGCTTCCTTGCACAAAATAAATTCTTCGTCGGTCTCCGGCTGCTTGTGAACGTACGAATAACCGTTCTCGTCGTTGCGGCGAAAGTTGGCGGGTGAGGTATCACGGCAGACGTCGCAGTCGATGCACTGGCTGTCCACGTAAAATTTACCCGGAGTGTTGTCGGGCAGCTTGTCTTTCAGATAGGCCATGCGAAGATTTTTGCCGGCGAAATCCGCTAAAGGACGCGAAAAAAGAATTTGGTTCGCGAATCACGCCAATGAAAGCGAATAGAAATTAATTAGGGATCACTCGCGTTATTAGCGGGCCACAGTTCTCTTCCTTCATTTCGCGTGAAAGTTCCTACCCCTTCTTCTCCGTCATCGAGATCATTCTCTCAAGTGCGATGCCGGCGAAATGTTTCGTCTCGTCGTCGACGACGATCTCGTTCACGACAACGCCATTCACTAAATTATCCAGCGCCCAAGCGAGGTTGGGTGGAGCGATCCGGTACATCGTCGCGCACATGCAGAGGTCAGGTGCGAGCAGGCGGATTTCCTTATCCGGAAAGCGCCCCTGCAATCTGTTCACGAGGTTCACTTCCGTCCCGATGGCCCACTTCGATCCGGCGGGCGCATTCTCGACCGTTTTGATAATAAAGCTTGTCGATCCGTCGAGATCGCTTTTATCGACGACCTCGCGCATGCATTCCGGATGGACCAAAACCTTCACGCCGGGGACCTCGTCGCGGATCTTGTCGACGTGCCAAGGCTTGAAGCGTCCATGCACCGAACAGTGGCCGCGCCAGAGAATTAGCTTTGCTTCGCGCAATTGTTCCTCGGTATTTCCGCCCAGCTCTTCATGCGGATTCCACAGAACCATTTTCTCCAGCGGGATGCCGAACTTCGCACCGGTGTTCCGCCCGAGGTGCTGGTCCGGGAAGAAGAACATCTTGTCGAACTCTTTTAGGTAAATATCAAACAGCGGGATCGCGTTCGACGAAGTGCAAACGACGCCCTCGTTCCTTCCGCAGAAAGCCTTG
>DATLCA010000517.1:0-5911 GCA_035526605.1 Pyrinomonadaceae bacterium
AATGCACCGGAGAAACTCGATCGGATCCTTTCGGATCCTTGCGAAACGATCGAGTAACTCACGGCGCGATTCGCTGGGGTAAGACACGACGGCTTACTTACCTTTCTTCTTAGAGACGGTCTTTTGCTTCTTAGCCATGGACGTATTCTCCTTTCTTGTTTGGACTGAGGTTAGAACGGGATCGGAATGAGCGGCGATTCCACGACGTCACTCCTTCCGCATCTTATCGCGATTCTTCTCGACTTCCGCGCGCAACGCGGGAATGTTCGGCGCGGGTTTCGCGCCGTTCCGTCGTTCCGCGGTCTTCGGCGCCTCGGCGTGCCAGTCGTGTTTCGTAAATTTCGTCTCCCGAACGGCGTCCTTCTTCACGCGGAACTCGCGTAGCGAATCAACCCAGGTTCGGCTCTTCTTCGGAGCGCTTTTCTTCGCCATCTTCGGTCTTCTCCTCTGCGGTCAGCTCGTCGACGAGTGACGTATCTTCCGTGATACGTCCGGTCGAAGGATCAGCATTCTTCCATTCAGCGTCTATGTCAATCGGTTTCGGCGTATTCGCCTCCGGATCGTACGAGTCGAGTTGCGCGAAAAGATCCTTGAGGAGCGATCCCGTGTGCTCGACTTTCTGCGCAGGTTTCCCGTGCGTCCGGTCCATGAGTCGAAACGCAGCGTCCACGCGGAGTTCGCGCTTCGCCTGCTCATCCCGGATCGTCTCGACGACGACTTTCGCCGCATCGGACACGCCGGCGCGCAGGTAGTTCTCGAGCGACTCACCGAACGTCTCCTTTCGGACCTTGTCGATCTCCCGGACGAAGTCCGGATGCTTCGAGAGCTCGCTGAGCCAAGGCTGTGAGTATCCGGTTTTCGCGACGATCTCTTTCATCTTGAATCCGAGGGCGAAGAGCTGAATGAGGTACTTGTGCTTATGCGAAAGCTTCCGCGGGAGACGCGTTTCCCAAGCGGATCGTCTGAGTTCCGAAAGCGGAGTCGCGGCAATCTCCCGTTCGAGTTCCTCGACCTCCGGATCGGAGAACTCCGGATTCGAGAAGAGCTCCTCGAGCGATCCGGAGTACGGATTCTTCTTCGGAGCTTCCCCGACAACGTCGAGCTGCTCCGGCGACGCCTCAATTTCGTTCGAATTCGGGTGATTTCCTTCTGCCATCTTAAGCGCCTCTATACGAGCCTACGCTTTGAAGAACAACTCGACCCAGACCGCAGCCGACGCGTCCCATGTGAGCCCGAGAACGCTATTAAGACCGAGAACGCGAGTCGCCGCACCGAGTGAAAGTCCAGTGCCGTCGCTCACGGTGACCGTATTAGTTGCGTGGCGACCGATGAGAAAGCGTATCTGCCCTTCTTTGTTCCCCGCTGCAATCTGAGGACTCGCACTCATCGTTACAGCTCCGCCGTTTCCTGCGACGTACTGCTTCTGCATAAGGATATTCGACGTAGTCGTAATCGCCGTCCCGGCACTAATCAAGCTCGGCGAAGCCGAAGTCCCGGTTATTTTATTAAACGCGTTCGCCTGGTTCGTAATCGTAATCTGAGCCTCGGTCGCACTCGAATTAAGCGTAAGATTATTCGAGAACGAAGAGACGTCGGAACTGATCGCCACGGACGTACCATTGAGCGTATAGCGGGAATTCCTCGTATTAAATAGGTTCGCAAGCGCCGCTCCGGAGATCGCGAAGTTCCCGATGCGATTGTTATTCAAGTTCATGACGAAACCCTGACCGCTCGCATCGACTCCAGTGTCCGAATGGGTAACATTTCCGAGAAAGCAGCCTTGAATGTGCCCTACAGTACCTGCCGTCGTCACGGTCGCGAAAAGACCTTCGCAGTCGCGCATGTAAAGATCGTCGCCGTTCGTCGAGAAACCGCCAACGTCTCGAATATCGCCCGTACCTGTGTAAGAGATCGCTCCGAAAAGTCGGCAATTCGTAAAATGTATCTCGTTGAAGACCGAAGTTCCTCCGGCCGTACGCGTGATTGTCACGTTAGACGGAAGCTGAATGTCACTGAACTCGACGAGTGCCGCGGTCGTATTTAAGTTCAAGGGGATGGAGAATCCCCCGCTTGAGGGCTGAAGCGACGTAACACCTTTTCCGGAACCTTGGTACGAGACGAACGGGCTGAGTACTTGCGAAGCGCCCATCGTATACGAACCGGGTCCGATGAAGATCGTGTAGAGATTTGACCCAGATGCGTCGGTAATCGCGGCAAGCGCCGTCTGAACGGTGAGGTACGGATTTCCGATCGAACCGTCTCCGGACGTATCGCTCCCTGACTTCGAAACATACCTTGCTCGAATCGTTCTCGCCGGCAGCGGAAAGACGAGATTACTCACGCGTACTCCGTCACTTTCATCGCACCCGCAGCGTCTGCGGCCCAGATTGCGTTGATCGCTCCGGTGAAGATGAGTCCTTGCGTCGCCTCGTAGAATCCGCCGGCGGCAATCTTGAAGTTAAACGAAGACGTCGTCGGCGTGACGCCGAGGCCGACGTACGCGACCTCAGTCGAATCGTTGAAGAGCGAAAAGCCGAGGCGGTTCGCATTTGCCGCGAGAAGCGCCTGTGACGTCGCTGCGTCGTTGACCGACGTGAGCGTCGTATTCGCCGTGCCGACCGCGGATCCGACTGTACTGACGTCGAGTGCGCGCTTACTCCCGCGATCCGAGCCGGTAACCCCGGCGAAGTTCGCCTCGGCGGAACTGGCATTTGAGGACTTTGTAATAAGTGCCGTTTTCAAAATGCGTCTCGCTTTCTGATTTTTTGTGCCTTACTTCAGCGTGAACGCTCTGCGATGCGCGGGCAAGCGTTTTTCGCCTGACCGTTCCGGTCGGGAATTCAAGCCGGCTTAATCTCCGACTCCGGCTCTCTCGGCGGCGGAGGATCGACGGGAGTCGGATCAATCGGAGTAGGATTGGCCACGCGAATGATTTCTTCTTTGATCCGGATGAGTTCAGGTGCGGCGTCCTGACCGATGTACGAGTAATCGTCCATGAGGTCGATGAGGGTTCTCAAATGATTCTCTAAGCGGAGTAGTCGCGCTTCAATCTCAGTTATGGTTAGCGGCATGTCGTGAACCTCTTGAATAAGTAAGCGTAGTCGAGTCGGAAGAACCGGCTTGTCGCTCCGGAATTCTTGAACACCTGGAAGAAAAGTCCCGCCGTCTCCTGAGTCGTAGTCGGAATGTTGCTCGTGATCGTACCCACGGACACACCGTCGACGAAGTACTCGACCGAGGTCGCGGTGTCGTTCGCCTTCACCCCGAGCCGGTGATAACCGGCAGTGACGGCAGTGCTAGTCGTCGTCGTAGTTCTAACAGAGTTATCCGCTGACTTAATGAGCCAGTTCGCTGACGTGGTCGACGCGTATTCGAAATAAAGTCCGTAGGCGTTGTCAGCGGTCGCCGTTGTCGTGCTCCCGAAACCGACGCGCATCGTGTAGTTGGTCGTCGCGTCGGACAAGGTCTCGATCTTGATGACCCACTCGACGAACAGCTCGCCATTTCCAGGTGTGTACTGGATCGACCCCATGCGCGTAATAAAACTCGAAGTAGCAGCATTCTGGTCAATCAGCGCGATGCCGGGGTGTTTCGATCTGTCCTCAGTATCGCCGGTTCCAAAGGAAAGGTTTGTACCGGCACTAGTGTTATTCCACGTCCAGCAGGCTCCGCCGAGACCGGGGCAGGTCCAGTCCTCGGTGAACGTCATGTAGCAACTAGGACGATTCGGATACTCCCAAGTCGGTATGCCGCCAGCGGCCGTAAGAAACGAGCCGTCACCTCCAACCGAAAGCTTATTGAGGTTATTCGTGCTCCCGGAGTAAATCATGTCCCCTGTCGTATACGTGCTCTGATCAGTACCGCCGCGAGACTCTGTGAGGACTGCCTCGCTCGACATCACTCCGCTGCCGTCGTTAATCAGGACGTGATTCGCGGTACCTGAGGCGAGCTTACTTCTGGCGATATTTGCACCGACCTTGATGTTCGCGTCTTTCCAGTTCGTGAAGACGTTCCCGGTCGCCTCAGCGTCGATCGTCTTATTCGTCACCGAGGCGATGACGTTATCCGTGCTCAGGATCGTTCCGGACGTCGGCAGCGTACTCGAGGTTCCCGACGACGGCGTACTCAACGTGTAAGTCGAACTCGAAGCTCCTTGAACGTCGACTTGAAACTTTGCTCCGGACGTTCTGTCGAAGATCGAGAAGACGCTTTCGAGGAAGGAATTCCGAACGTACTGCGCGTCTGCGAACGTCGTCGCGAGTACGGCGATGAGTGCTGCGGCGATTACCCCTCGTCTCACGTGAACTCCGTAATTTGCATGTCCCCCGAGGATCCGTCCCAAATCGCTCGAATTTCCCCGGTGTACGTGAACGCCGGCGTGAAGAAGTCGTCCGGGTTCATCTTTATCGTAAACGCACTCGTTGACGCCGCGGACGCCTGGAAGCGGACGTACGCCGTCTTATTCGAATTATTAAAGAGCGAGAGCGCCTTACGCGAAGCGTTCGCCGTGATTAGCGTCACGGAGGACGTACTCGCAGAGACTACGGTGACCGCTCCGGCGCTCGACGAGGCTGAGGCGATCGTCACGGTTTGATCCGAGGCGATGACGACCGGAACGGAATTCGCGCTCGTCTTCTGACCGAGCGAATTGAGCTTCCCGTCGATACTCGAGAGCGACGTATTCCCGGTCGTCTGAAGCGCCGCAGTCGACGCTCCCGTCGGAAGCGAGACGGTTCCGGAGACGTTCGTTATATTCCATGTGCCCGATTGCGAGGAAGGAAGCGCGCTCTGATCCGAGGCGATTACGACAGGCGCAGATGCGCTCATCGTCTTCTGCCCGAGCGAGCTGAATTTCCCATCGAGGCTCGCGAGTGAGGCGTTTCCCGTCGTTTGATTCGCCGCCGTCGCCTGGGAGCTCAGCTTCGTGTCGATCGAGCTGAGTGACGCATTTCCGGTGTCTTGCTTCGTCGCCGTTGCGACGTCGGTGAGTTTTCCGTCGATGCTCGTGAGTGAGGCGTTTGCCGACGCGACGAGCGTTTCGAGCCCGTCAACGAATCCCTCGAGTCCGTCGACGAAACCTTCGAGTCCGTCCGTTGCGTCGCGGATCGACGTGAGGAGCCCTTCGAGTCCGTCTGAGTAACCTTCGAGCTGATCAATGCTGGCGTTGACCGCGGTAAGGAGGACGTTCGTCGCGGTGAGGAGTCCTTCGATTCCATCGGTGAACGCTTCGAGCGAGTCGACCGCGTCGCGTACTTCGAGGAGCGTCGCTTCGGTCGCGAGTCCGACGGTCGAACCTCCCCCAGCGACGATAGCCACGTCGAGGGCGCGTTTATTCGCAACGTCCGTTCCGGTGACAGACGTCGGTACAGTCGCGTCGGTTGCGTCCGTCGTGAGGCGCGTTTGTAGTTCGTCGAGGCTCATGGGTCTTATTCGAGCGTGAGCGGCGCGCGAAGCGCGCGCAAGGGAATTCGTCTGACGAGCGAAGCGAGTCTGACGCGATGAGTCAATTTCGAAATTTCCCGAGAGTTCCGGGAGTGACCCGCGACGACGACACGCACTCAGCACGCCCTAGCCGGGCGTACCCCCGGGGGGTCTCGCGCTCGCTCCGCTCGCCCGACGCGGGGATCCGTCGCGACGCGCGCGTCCCCGTCCTGTGCTGACGCGTCGCGACTCAAGTCGAATGTATTGATTCCCGTGCGTCGCGATGCGTCTCAATCGAATTCGTTGATTACTTGACCGTTTCGAATTCCCTCGCGATTCCGCGCACATCCTCCGATCGGCCGGGCGACCTATCGACATATCGAGCGCGCGAACCTCGCATTTTCCCCGCGTCGAGCGTTCGTTGAGGAGGGAATTTGAAGAAAATCCACCTCGCACGTCGAAGTAGAGGGTAGGGATCTCTTAATACTCT
>DATLCA010000518.1:0-2763 GCA_035526605.1 Pyrinomonadaceae bacterium
GCAGTGCCGGCTTTTTTGCTCGTCGTTCTCGTCGCCGCGACGATCTACGTCGGCCTTTCGAGTTTGAAATCCAGCGACGAAGATCGAGAATGGTTAGCACGCTACGGCGGGTGGGTCCTGATATTCAGCACCGGGTGGATCATACTAAACGCCCTCACGCTTCTGGGACCGTCGGTGCTGCAGTGGATGTTTCGCCCGCTCTATAATGCGTCGGAGATGTCCTGGGCAGATATCTTTTCCACAACCAGTATCTCCGCGATCATATCGACGATCATCGGCGCGGTGTCAGGTATCGTTTCGCTCGGCGGCGGCTTCTCGGGAAAATCGCTCGTGCGTAACGAGCCGGTAAAAACGAAGACTTCGAAATTCCTCGCGGTGGCTCCGCAAATCGCCGCGGTTGTGTTCCTCGGATTCATATTGGTCGGCCTCGCTTTTGCGACGACGGCGCTGATCCACTATATCGGGCCGGCTTCGTCTGGGCCTTTGTACCACGCGGACGTGCTGAGAGATTCTTTGCTTACCGAACTTCTGTGGATGTTTTTCATTCTTGCGGCGATTGGAATCGCGATGGGGTTCGTCGTGAACGTAAACAAATTTTCGCTCCACGGTGCGTATCGCGACCGTCTGACGCGTGCATATCTTGGAGCCTCGAATCCGAAACGAAACCAGAACACCTTCACCGGCTTCGACGACTCCGACAACCTCGAGCTGCACGATCTTGAAGGTCAGCGCCCGTTCCATGTCATCAACGCGACGGTGAACCTTGTCGGCGGCAAGAACCTCGCGTGGCAAAACCGGAAGGCCGCGAGTTTCACAATGACGCCACTCCATTGCGGAAGCTGGGCCGTCGGGGGATACCGTCGATCTGCGGAGTACTGCGTCAGCAAAACTTCTGGGAGAGCTTTGCGCTTGGGAACCGCAATGGCCATTTCAGGTGCGGCGGCGAATCCGAACATGGGATATATTTCGTCGCCGGTCGTGACTTTTCTAATGACCCTCTTCAACATTCGTCTTGGCTGGTGGTTGGGTAACACGGGCCCCGCAGGTTCGGATAGAGACTGGTTCGGCTGGTGGGGCAACTACAGGTTCTTTCAGAAAGTCGGGCCGTCGATCGCCGTATTCCCTTTGATAAATGAAACTCTCGGACGCACCGACGAAAATAAGCACTTCCTGAACGTCTCGGACGGAGGCCACTTCGAAAACCTTGCGCTCTACGAAATGGTTCTTCGGCGCTGCAGATTTATAGTTCTTAGCGACGGCGCCGCGGACGACAGTTTCAAGTTCGGCGAGATCTCGAATGCGATCCAGAAATGCAAGGTCGACCTCGGCGTCGACATCAAATTTCGTAACGGAATAAAAATCGTTTCACGGGACACCGACGCGGACGGGAAAAAAGGAGCGGTTCGCTTCGCGCTGGCGGATATAACTTATCCGGAAAAAGTTAATGGTAAACATCTGACGGGCACGCTGCTGTATATGCGTCCGACGTACTACCAGAACGAGTACACGGACATCAAATACTACGCCCAGGCGAACGAGACGTTTCCGCACCAGTCAACCGGTGATCAGATGTACGACGAGAAACAGTTCGAGGCGTATCGCGGCCTTGGCTTCTTCACCATGACCGAGGTGTACAACACCTTCGTCGCGACGGCAAAAGGAGATCCGAAGAATGAGGTCGACGATGACCTCGAGCGGCAGTTCGCCAGCGAGGACGATCTGCGCAGTACTGTGTTCGAATTTTTCGGTCTGACGAACTCCGCATCGTACCGGCCCCGCGGGGAAAGAGGCTGGGTCGAATGGTTTGCGTAGAACCGAAGCGCGGCTCGGATTAAACTGGTCGGAGCTATCTCAATCCCTGACCGAACTGCTCGGTGCCGAAGCTGCCGATGCCGTTGAGGCGGAAACTAAAGACGAGGCGATTTTCGTTGCGGACGCCGACGTTGAATGTATAAAACTGGACGGCTAGCGAGCAGCAGTCATACGCGTAACCGGCGGTGTATAGCGAACTGATAAGCGGTGAGAGTCCTGAAGCTCGGCGGTTCTCGAAATCAAAAAAGAACGAGGTGCCTCCGTAAAGTCCATGATCCCTATTCCCTACAAAAATTGACGGTCCCCACTGAGCGCCCTTTACGGTACCGGGTTCCTTGCCCTGCGCATTCGCATAAACCTGCAGTGAAGGAACCAGGTCGACCGCCCTCGTGTAATAAAGCGTTTGGAAAAATTTCAGCAGAGGCGTGTCGTAACCGATGGTCGCCGATGCCGCGCGGAGGCCGTCGCCGTGAACTCCGATGTCGACTCGCGTGTTCACGTAAACGGTTCGCTGCGGACGGTAGGTCGCGTCCACGTTCAATGGTGAAAAGCGCCGCGGTACGCCGCCGAACGTGTAAAAGCTGACGGCCGTCAGCGGTTCGATCTGGTTGCGCTGTCCGGGGATCAACGCTCCGCCAAATCTCTTGTCGAAAAAGTACTTTCCTCGTACCGTCAAATTAAAGACCTCGTACGGCTGTACCGATAGCGGCTTCTTATCTGCCGGCCCGCTCGCCGCCAAAAGTTTTTGTGCCTCATCCGTCACCGCCTCCGAATAGCGTCTCGTGTAGATCCTGTTCGTGAGTCCGAACTCGATCTCGTTCGTGTCCGTGATCGTGTCGAGCTCGTCGATGCGAATGATTCTCCGAAAGTTACTAATGCCTTTCACGAACCGGTAGGTTGCGAAAGGTTCGATCACGTGGCGGAACCGGAACGTGTCATTCTTCCCGTAAT
>DATLCA010000519.1:0-3050 GCA_035526605.1 Pyrinomonadaceae bacterium
GGGGCATTTCCCAGTCCAGCAGCCGTGCCCGGTCCGGAAAGAGTGCGGCGACGTCCGAGTGCGGTGTGATGATCGCACGCGCGTTTTTCAACGCTTCCCGCTCGGCAGCGACGAGGGCAGCATCCGCACGGAAATCTCCCAGCGTTTTGCTATCGGGGTGGAGAATGCTCGCGGCATCGAGCCGTTTCTGGATCTCGTGCATCGGCAGCGCCGACATCAAAACATCGAAACTACGGCCGCCGAGGTGGCCCGCCTTCCACAGAAACGGCAAAAGATTTTGTTGGACAGTTAAGTGCGTCTCTTCGTAGGTTAGGGATTTGGCGTATGACTCGGCGAGCTCTTCGTGCATCCGCAAAAGATTCCGCTGCCGGGCAGCGCCCTGCGCCGAGAGCTTCCGGGAACTGTATGAGCGCTTCGCCGTGACCCACACACTTTGCCGGACTTTCGCAAATCCGAAAGTCGTCCAAGCGTAGTTTGTCTTGCCAAATCTCGAGCCGTCCACCGGAATAAAAAGCCGGTCGTTCCGCCTGCGAGCTTCGTGGATGTGTTTATCGAATTCGGGTGAATACTCGTCGAGCAGAAACGCCCTGCGACCGAAGTCCGAATGTTCGCGGGCGTCCACCACCCGGTCGCAATCGCCTTCTTCACAAGTGGCGCAGGAATTTGGATTGGGGCCGTGAACGATCCTTCTCTGAATCTGATGGATCGGTTTCTGCTCCGCTCTGTCTTCGCCTTTGAACTGAATTATCAGCTCTTCGGAACTCAGCTTTGCCTCGATGCGAAACGCACTGCCGGATCGAAACCGAAGATCCACATAATTCCAGAACACGGTGGCGTCCCTCCCCTTTTCGGCGAGGGATCCCGCGATCACTTGCGTATGGGCGTGTCGTTCGAGGATCTCGAAGTTTGCTTGCAGGGCCGCGTCGTAGAGCGAGTTGGAAAGCTGGCAAAGGCCGCCGCCAACGTTCGGAATAACGCATCCTTCGCGAAGCTCGCGTCCCTCGACAAATCCCTTCAAGCTGCTCGCCCGGCCGATCTGTTTCCAAAAGCTGAAGGTCGCGTCGGCGGGAACTTCCAAGCCGTCAAGTTTCCGGACCGCAAGACGGAGGTTATGGATCTTGCCGGCGACGAGAAAACGTTCGCGCGGGTCATTCTCCGTCCACAGTTTGGTGCGCGAGGTCGCGAGGACTTTTTTTTCGGAAAGCTGTGTCCCGATTCGATGACGTCGGACATTCCGCGAGCGTAAATCTCCGATCCCGCGACGCAGCTGCAGGAGCAGAGTCTTACCGCGAAAGACAATAGAATCTGCGTAGGTCGGGAGCTTTCTTTCCGTAACGAGCTTAGGGTTCGTCGTCATAAAAGCTGAACTAGGTAAACATGATCGTGCGGAATTTTCAATGTGGATATCCACAGCTGTTTCGCCTCGCTCGTTCGTGCCGCCGACTTTTTTTGAACGCGGATTGGGCGGATCAGGCGCACGCAACCTGAAACCACTAGCCCACACGAACAAACCAAGAGACACGAAACAAGAAAAAGCATTATCTTTTCAAATCCGCCCGATCCCCCAGTCCGCGTTCAAAAAAACCTTGGCCGCCGAAGACTGCGCGAAGCACGATCCTCAACGGACGTGATGCTATAATCGCCCGCAACAAATGCATTTCGTTTTCTCACGACTCTTCTACATCCTTCTAGCGGTCGGACTCGTGCCGCTTTCGATCTCGTGGCAGATACCGTTTCTGCGTGCGGCCGTTATCCTATTCGACGTGGCGCTCATCGCCGCCGCCATACTCGATTACTTCATCAGCCGTCGGCTTCTCGAAAACGTCTCGGGCAGCCGCGAGTTTGACCGGCGTTTTGCGATAGGTGATCCATCCGAAGTGCGATTGCAGATCCTGAACGAAAGCGATCACGACCTTCGGTTAAAACTCAAAGACGAATATCCGGCGGCGATGTTTCTTCGCGACAAGCGCGAAGCCGAGATGTACCTCGACGCACACCAGGCCGGACAATTCTCGTACTTTCTCGTCCCGCCGCGGCGAGGCAGGTACGAATTCGGGAAGATAGCAATTCGCTTTAGATCGAAACTCGGGCTCGTTTGGTGTCAGGCGACGTTGGGTGAAACTCAGACTGTTAAGGTTTATCCGAATATGCGGCGCGCCCGTGAGATCGAGTTGCGTGCCCTGGGTGCGCGCTCGTTTCTCGCGATACAGCGGCGGGCGGTGCGGCGCGGTGAAGGGCGCGAGTTCGAATCGATGCGCGACTACGTTCGCGGGGACGAGCTCCGGCATATTTCATGGACCGCGACCGCGAGGCGAAATCGTTTGACGACGCGGCAATATCAAATCGAGCGCGATCAAACCGTGATGATCGCGCTCGATGGAGGCCGCCTTATGACGGGCCGGGTCGGGGATGAGACAAAGTTCGACACCGCAATACATGCAAGCCTCGCGCTAATGTCGGCATGCGCGCGGGCGGGCGACAATTGCGGACTTGCTGTTTTTGGACGTCGTGTAAAAAAATATCTGCCGCCAAAACGAGGGCCCGAACAGATGGACGCGGTGCTCGAAGCATTGCACGATCTTGAACCGGAATTGATAGAGCCGTCCTACGCGCGTGCGTTTCAATTCGTCGCATCCAACTCGAAGAAACGCGCTTTCGTCGTCATTCTCACGGATCTCGTCGACAAAGAAAGTTCGAAGGAATTGATCAACTCGCTTAAGCTCCTTCGCCCCCGACATCTCCCACTCGTCGTCACTATCGGGGACCGCGACCTGAACACCACGGTCAGCAAACCGCCCGAAAATATAAAAGAAGTTTTCACACAATCGGCCGCCGAAGAGATCATCCATCAGCGCGAACAGGCATTGCGCCTGGTTGAATCTCTTGGAGGTCTAGCTCTAGACGTGACGACACAAACTTTGGGACCGAAGTTGTTAGAGGCGTATTTGAGGGTCAAGGAGAGAGGGCTGTTGTAGCACGACAGCACTGGTCTCGAATGCATTTGGGAATTTTCGCCTTCTATGAAGATTACATCCAGCATGTCAGCCTTA
>DATLCA010000520.1:0-6751 GCA_035526605.1 Pyrinomonadaceae bacterium
GCTAATATTCGAGAAAAGGCGGCGTCCGCGAGAATGTTTTCCGGTCATGGGTCGCGAGTTGATCAGCAAGGCATAGGATTATAAGGGCGACCCAACCGCCTCGACAAGCTTCGCGGATGCTATTTGTTTAGAGCCCCAGGACGTAGCCGAAAAGGTACGCACCGCCGGACACGACGGCGACACACGAGCCGAAGGTCAGTGTCGCAGTATGAGTGAAACGCATCGCGGTATCCTTATAGCGCCCGGAGACGTAGCCGGCATAGACGCCGAGTTTCTCGCTCGCGATCATTATGAGCAATCCGATAATCAAATTGTAGATAACTATGTAAAGACCGAAGTCGAACGTTTTCATACGTCTATGTTCCTCAGGGGATTGTGGAAAGGCGGGTTCGGGGGGCGGCGGGGAGCGGCCGCACTTTTGTAAAATACCATAGCGGTCGCGGATACGGTTAGGAAATAACGTGCGATCAGTGAGGCGATTAGCTCGGTATAGTTCCGCAGCCGCTAGCCAAGGTTATACGGGCGGCTTCGCTTTGAAAACAGCGTCCTCTTGTTCCGCTTTCGCTCCGTGTATTCCGTGTGAACAGTGTGTCCGGGTTGAAACCGAAACCACGGAAGGCACCGAATGCACGGAGAGACACGGAACGGCAGATGATCGACCATTTGCAATCGCGCGGATTCGCCCAATTCGCTGCGAAGAATCCATACTGAATCGTTACCGGAAATCTCAAAAATATGAACATTGAAAAGTTTCTTGTCGCACCCGACTCAAAGGTCGATCTAAAAAAGCATCCCACCGATTTCACCGGGGACTACACAGACAAAGACGCGGCCGTGGAAGATCTTCAAAAAAACGTCAAACGCCTGCGCAAACTTCAGGACGTCTTGTACGCCGAGGACAAGCAATCGCTATTGATCGTATTCCAGGCGATGGACGCCGCCGGCAAGGATGGAGCGATCGAACATGTGATGAGCGGGGTCAACCCGCAGGGTTGTCACGTCGTCTCGTTCAAGCAGCCGTCCGACGAGGAGCTGTCACACGATTTTCTGTGGCGGTGCGCGAAGAATGTGCCCGAGCGCGGGAAGATCGGGATCTTTAATCGGTCGCATTACGAAGAGGTCCTCGTAGTGCGCGTTCATCCGCAGATACTCGCGAGCCAGCACCTTCCCGACGACGTCAAGAAGGACAAGAATATTTGGAAAAGGCGTTTCGACCAGATCCGGAATTTCGAATCGAACCTGGCGGCGAACGGGACCCGGATCATCAAATTCTTTTTGAACATTTCGAAAGAAGAGCAGAAGCAGCGGTTTCTCTCCCGGATCGCGGAAGAAGACAAGAATTGGAAATTCTCGATGGGCGACGTAAAGGAGCGCGGGCATTGGGACGAATACATGACTGCATATTCCGAAGCTCTCGGAAACACATCTACGAACGACGCTCCGTGGTACATCATCCCCGCCGACAAAAAATGGTTTACGCGGCTGGCTGTCTCGGAAGTGATCGTGCAGACACTCGTATCGATGAAGCCGCAATATCCGTCCGTGACCGACGAGCACAAAGCCGAGTTAGCAGAGGCGAAGAAGATGCTCGAGAGTGAGTGAATCGATAAAAGTGGGGGAGGTCTGGAAAACGGGCTTGCCCCGTCCCTTCACTTTATGGTCGGAACTTGATGCCGAGCATAGGCGTTATGGATATCGGAGGTTGAACAAATGTTCTGTCCAGACTGCGGAATCGAAGACAAACAATCCAATCAATTCTGCCGGGCATGCGGCACCGATCTGCGGCCCGTGCGGACTGCGATGCTCGAGCCGGACAGCATTACCGCATCGGCCGCATCGGCGCGGGAGGAAATTGGCCGGGCGGTCGCCGTGAAAATTCGTGAGGCAAAGAGCCCCGCCGAGCTCGCCGTCGTCGCGGAGGACGTGCTGCCTGAGATCGAAAAGTTTCTCGAATCGCCGGCCGAGAAGCGCCTTCGGCGAATGCGGACCGGTGTGATTGTGTCATCGGTTGGCATGGGAACAGCCGTGGGGATCTCGCTTGTTAGCCTGCTGATGCAGGAGCCCGATGTGATCTTTCTCGCCGCACTAGGGGTCGTCACTTTCTTTCTCGGACTCGGATTTATTTTAAACGGAGTGTTACTTACCGTCCCGAAGAAAGGCTTGCCCGACAGATCTCCTGACGCAGACAGCCAGCGGCAACTTGACGCCGCCAACCGGCAGACGACGGGCCTTATTCATCCCCAGACTTCGAGCCCGTTCTCGTCGGTAACCGAAAACACGACCCGGCATTTGAAAGAAAAAGATCCAATATTGAGCGGCCGCGACTAGCAACGGCGCATATTACCTACTGCATACCTTTCGAATCGCGGCGGCTCCGTTACTGGTTATTCGGCCTCAATATTTATATCGAATTTGTTGGCCGCTTTTATGATCCGACTTTTGATCAATGCAACTTCGTCCTTTTTGTACTTTGCGGCGTTGTCCTCTTTATTGATGTAACTCCACGCGGCGCGGACGTGTTTCTCCGTGTCTATCGGGTATTTGTTGTTGGTCGGGTCCGCAAATTTTACGTCCCCATATTCCTCTTCACCGCGATCCGGATCCGCGTCGGTTCGTTTGTGTATTGTCGCCTGCCCCATAATCAACCTCCTGTATCTTTTTGATTCGATTCGCACACTTCATCGCAAGACAAGTGCCAGAAACAGATCGATGAACAATGTAAAGGCCGCGACTACGCCGCGGCCTTCACCCTAATCTCAATTAATCGTCGGATCAAATTCCGCCACCGTCGAACGCCGACGCGGCCTTTGCTTTTGACGGGCTCGCGACATCGTCCGCCGGGATCGCCGCGGCACCCTGGCCTTCGGATTCCAGCATTCCCACGCGTCTGTCATGAAGCCTTGGTACATTCTCGATCCCGATTCCTTCTCTGTCCGGCATCTTCTTCATGCGCGAACTGACGAGTGCGGCCAGTGCGAGGCTCCCGCCGGCCAAGAGCCCGGCGGTTAGGAGCGGGTGGATCTTCGCTCGCTGGTAGATGCTCTCCTCGAGAACGAACCGCTCGGACGATCCGCGTTCGTGCAATTGCGAATTTGTCTGGTGCAGCCCGTCGTGGCGATCGATGACCGAAGGCTCGCCCGAGTTCTGCATCGAGTCGATCCCCTTTTCCTGCACCGTGTCGTAGAGCCGCGGAGCGTTCAGCGCGAATGACGAATGCAGTTTCGCCATTTCGCCGATAAAGAAATCGCGCACCGGATTTTGGGCGCAGTGCAGGATCGCCTCGGCAACAAGATCGGGCGAGTAGAGCGGGCCCGGAAGCTGCGGCTCGTAGGGCAAATAATTTTTCGCGTTCTCCGGGAACGGGGTATGTATGGCGGTGGGTTTGATGAGCGTGATCGAGATCGGCAAGCCATCAGCTTCGACCTCGATCCGCAGCGCGTCGGTGAAGCCTTTCACGGCGTGTTTGGATGCCGAATAAATTCCCTGGAGCGGGACGGGTGCATCGGATACTTCACTGCCGAGGTTGACGAGCGCTCCGCCGCGTTCGCTCAGATTCTCAACCGCGATCCGCGACCCGTACACCACGCCCCAAACGTTTGTTTCAAAGACGCGCCGCAGATCGTCGATCGAGACGTCCATGATGCGCCCGTAGATCGAACCGCCCGCATTGTTAACCCAGGTGTCGATCCGTCCGAATTCACTAACAGTCTTGTCGGCCGCCGCCCGCAACGAACCTTCGTCGGCGACATCCGCCGCGTGGTAGACGGCCCGGCGGCCATTGAGACTTATCTCACCTGCGAGTTGCCTCAGCGCCTCTTCATTCCGCGCGATCAGCATCAGCTGGGCCCCTTGCTCGGCCGCCATCCGCGCCGTCGTCAAACCGATGCCGCTCGTCGCACCGGTGATGACCATTACCTGTTCGTCTATTCTTCTCAGTTTCATATTTCTTTCCTTCGCGCTCCTTTGTTTTTGCCTTGAGTTGCTAACTAAATTCTATTTTCAGACGCCTCGGCACCCGCCTCGGCACTTTAATGTCCTGATCCAGCTCGCTTGGGACGGGTACCAGTTCTTCGAACAACGCCATGATGTTGCGCTGCCACATTATTTGATCTTTGGTCGGAAGGCCTTTTGTGGAGCCGGGACCGACAGCTCCCCACCCAGTTCGCCAGGGACGCTCCGTCATCGTCAGTCTGCGGAATGCTCTACGTGGGCTGGCGGCACGTGCTCGCGTGGAGCCGTCCCGTCCGCCAACGCTTTGCGTTTCGGTTTCTGTTTAGAAATTATTCGGACCGTGGGTTTGAATTCGAGTTTGTCATGCTCGAATTCGCCCTATTCGAATTCGCCGGTGCCATCGTATTTGATGGCATCGGCGTCCCCGGGAGGGATGTTTTGTCCGGCCCCGAATTCGAGGTCGATTCGTCTGCCCTGTTGCAGCCGATCGAAAAAACCGCGGTCAATGCAACGGCGCAGCAGAGTGTCACGATTTTCATAGAGCGATCCTTACATCCGGTTTACGTTGCTGTTGTTCGAGTTCGAATTTGAGTTTGAATTCGAGTTGCCGCGATTCGAATTGCCGCGGTTCGAATTGCCCCGGTTGGTATTGCCGCGGTTCGAGTTCATGTTCATATTCGAATTCATGTTCATGTTCGAGTTCATATTCATATTCGAATTCATGTTCATGTTCATGTTGGAGTTCATATTCATGTCGCTCGAATTTCCGTTGCCCATTGAGCTCGAGTTCCCGCTGCCGGAGTTGCCGCGGTTCGAGCCGGATCTGTTTCCAGCGCCGTTGCCTTTCAAGCTGTCACTCAGCGTCCGAGCCATGGTCAGATGACCTTGGACGACTGGCAGCGTTCTTGCCGCAAAGGCCTTCACATCGGCGTCGGCATTTTTGTCCGCTTCGCGACTCAGCATCTTCGCCATCCGTTCGTGGTCCTTCACCATCATCTTCATGTAGTCGCGGTCGAAATCTGCACCGCTTTGGCCGCCGAGCTTGGTCATGTTGGATCTTTGTCCATTGGTAAGCGCCGTCGGAAGGGTGAGGTTTTTGCTCGCCGCCAGCGTCTGCAGCTCACTAGCCGCTGCCGTGTGATCGGTTACCATCTGCTGTGCAAACTGGCGGACCTGCTCGTTCTGCGAATGCTGTAGGGCGAGGTTGCTGGCCTCGATCTCCGCCATGTTCCCGCGCGCGATGTCCGCCAGATCGTCGTTCTGCATCGTCGCTTCGGTCGTAAACAGGAAAAACACTCCACCGCCCATTAGTAAAACTGTACAAACTGCTATCCAAAAATTTTTCATTACCCACTGCTCCTTGATCGTCAAATCTAAATTTGCTGCTTAGCTGAAATATAGCCGCCGCGGCGTGGAATGTTTGTAAGGCAAGAGACATTGACGGTCGGTACTCCGCGCACACGGCGGGGAATCGGACGCGAATCTTTCTAGACTCCGGACGGGAAAGTTTCGGGCGCGTCGTCGTGGACCCAGCTCGCGACCCGGTCGAGCGGCTCGACCGCGCTGCTTTCGTCGAAGTGCACGATGCCGTCGAACTGCGAAGGCAGGGTGGCTCTGAAGTAATGACTTTGCCGCTCAGTATCCGGCCGGTAGATCACGCCGATCGCGCGTTCGAGACGCGGCCGTGCGAGCGCTGCTGCGACATCGTCTTTCCTAAGATCCAGAAAAAAGCGCGGGAGTGTGGTGCGATGAAGGATGTCTTCGATCGATCCGTCGAGGGCCGGCCTGACCCGTTTCAACTGGGCGGGCTCGTCCCAGTCGGAGGTCGCCGTGACGGTTCCGGAATATGTCGTGAAACCGATGTTGACCGTCGAGTCACGAAATCTCTCGCGGACAAGCTGGCCGACATTCCATTCGCCTTGTTCCGCCATATCGGTCGCACGGGCGTCGCCGATGTGGGAATTGTGCGCCCAGACGACAACCTTCGGCGGCATCTGCTGCGTTTCGAGATGAGCGCCCAGTGCGGCGACCGTCTCGGCCATGTGGGCGTCGCGGAGGTTCCAGCTGGAGACGCGCCCACGAAACATTTCCCGGTAATACTCCTCCGCGTTTTTCACCAGCCGCGCATTCTGCTCCGCGAAAAAATATTCGTCGCGGGCCACGAAGCCGTCGCGATTCATATAATCAGCCGCACGCTGCTTGATGTCGATTAGTTGGCGTATGGCGCCGTCTTCGCACGATTTTTTCAGATCGAAGCTGGCGGCATAACCGTAATGCTGCGGATCTTCTCCGAATCCTTCGAAGCACGAATAGCGATAACGCGCACGGCCGGCGGCCTGCGGATCGGTCTTGTCCAAATACTCCAAAACCGCCGCAACCGACGAATGCAGACTGTAAAGATCGATCCCGTAGAACCCGACACGCCGGCTCGCCTCGCGGTCTTCGTTGTTTTCTCGAAGCCAGTCGACGAAATCCACGACATCCGCGTTGCGCCACATCCACAGCGGGTATCGCTGAAACCCACGGAGCGCGTCGTCTGCCGATTCGTCGCCGCCTGAGCCGCGTACATAGCGGTTCACCCGATACGCGTCGGGAAAATCAGCCTCGACCGCGACGGCGGAGAAGTTCTTTTCGTCGATCAGGCGCTTTGTGATCGCGGCCCGAAATTTATAAAACTCGTGCGTCCCGTGTGACGCCTCGCCGATCAACACAAACCGCGCGTCGCCGACCAGCTCGAGAATTTCGCGCGGCACATCCGCCGGGCCCGTGAGCGACACAGCATTTTTGGAAATAAGGTTGA
>DATLCA010000521.1:0-2904 GCA_035526605.1 Pyrinomonadaceae bacterium
TTACAATCAGTCGCTCCTGCTTGGACAAACGTCCGCGGCGAAACGGCTCGAGTTCAACGATCCGGCCGCGCAGTTGTTCTCGTTCGACGCCCGGGTCTTCGGCAACGCGTTCGCGGGATCGACGGTCGGCACCGGTTCGCAGGGGCCGGACGGAACTTCAAATCCTCCCCCGCCGACCGTGTACTCGATCTTCACCGAAACCCGCACGGGCACGCTCGTATTCGGCGAGCCTGCCGGGAGCGGCGTACCTTCGTCGACGTGGGGAAATCCGACGTTCAAGGGAATCACTTGGGACGACGTGATGATCACGACGAAATCAGACGCCTCGCTTTTGGAAGCGAGACTGAGCGCCACGGGTGCGGTCGTCGATATGGACTTCGAGTTGAGAACGGTCGATGGCCAAGTCGTCGTACGCTCCGCGACATCGTCGGCGAACGAAATGGTCAGTGCGGCCGTTCAGCCGAACACCACCTACGTGCTTCGAGTTCTGGGCTGGGCGAACGGCCCCGCGACCTACCAGATCGTCTCGAATCAATTCCTGCCGAACGGATCGCCGAATGGAAACGGCGGAACGGTCACGAGCGGGGGAAGCGGGCCGTTGAATCCAGCGACGACGGCGCCGATCTCGGGCCTCTACCGATTCACGGTGAACCCGGTACTGAAGAAGGTAACCTTTTCACTTCTGCGCTAGTCCCCCTTAACTAGCTAATTTTGGCGATTGCCGTTCAGGCGAGACTCTTCGGAGTCTCGCCCTTTTTTTATGGTCCATGCGGCGCTTTTGCCTTTTACTCTTGCGGCTGTGCCGCCCGCTGGCCGCGGTGATGGTCGGTCGGGTCCGCTTCAAGCGATCCAAGTCGGCTCAAGTTCTCCTCAACTATCTCTCAAGCCCTCTTTTCTATCCTCAACCTAGAGCAATCGGGAGAAAAAAAGATGAAATCAGCACTCGGACTAATCACGGCAGCAATTATTTTTGTTTCGGCTACTTTTTCGGTGAGCGCGGCGGCTTCGGTGGACGGATTACTGAACACCCAAATTAATGCGCTGCCGCTCGGCCTGACGCCGGTCGTTATCACCTTCGCACAGCGGCCGACCGCGGCTGATTTCACGATGCTGCAGTCGCTGGGTATCCGCGGCGGGCGGTACATGAATCAGCTCCCGATCGTGTTGACCTCTATAAATCGCGTCCAGTTCAATGCACTTAAGACAAAGCCGAACATCAAGTCGCTCTACGCGAACCGGAGATTCAAGCTCCTCGACCTCGAAGGCCGCACTATCACCGGTATCGAAGATCTGATCCGGGACAGCCAGGTCACGACGATCAACGGCGGGCTTCCCGTTTCCGGAAAGAACATCGGCATCTCGTACGTCGACACCGGGATCGACGCGACGCATCCCGATCTCCAGCTCGGGCAGAACGTGATTCAAAATGTTTATTTCGCCACCGCCGATTTGCCCGTCGATCCGCCCGCGGGATTTTTACCGATAGTGCCCGTCGAGAATGTCCCGATCTCCGACGTTGAAGGCGGTCATGGAACTTTCGGGGCGGGCGTCGCCGCAGGAACCGGTGCGGCTTCGGGCGGGCTTTACACCGGGATGGCGCCGGGAGCGAAGCTTATCGGCATCCGCGCGGGCAACGACGTCGGGCTGACGACCTATGCGATCGTTCAGGCAATGGACTACACGCTGGTCAATCAATTTCGGTACAACATTCGCGTCTGCAATAACTCGTGGGGAACGACGCTCGCAAGCTTGCCGTACGACCCGAACGATCCTATCAACACCGCGACTCGGACGATGCACGACCGCAACATCACGGTTGTTTTCGCAGCAGGGAATGACGGCGACGCACCTGACATGATCAACCCTTATTCGGTCGCGCCGTGGGTGATCTCGGTTGCTGCAGCAGAGAAGCAAGGCGTAGGAACTCCGGCCGGATTTTCTTCGCGTGGAAACGATAACGGAACCGGAAGCGATGTCGCGGGACAGCCGGCTGATCCGGCGACCACTCCGAATCTTCGGCCCGACGTTACCGGCTCGGGCGTCGATATCAAAAGTACTCGTTCGAAGGCTCCGGGCGTGACCAATGTCGCAGGATCGCTGCCCGTATTCGTGGGTGCGAACGATCTCTCAACGATCCCCCCGGCCTTCTTGCCGTATTACACGACGTCTCAGGGAACCAGTTTTTCGACCCCGCAGGTAAGCGGGATCGTCGCATTGTTGATGGAAGCAAATCCGCTCCTCACGCCGGACGAGGTCGTGACGATTCTGAGGCAAACTGCGACGCCGATGCCATACCAGGAACGTGTCGTCGGTGCGGGATATGTAGACGCGCATAATGCAGTTCGGACCGCAATGTCGCTCTCACTAGTCCCGCATCCTGCAAATCTATTCCCGTCCACCGATCCGAACGCGCCGCAGATCACCGATGCCGCGAACGATCAGGTCGGAACGACTGCACAGGACATTCGCGAAGCGTATTTCAAATACGACGCCGCCTCGAATCAGATCGTCTATCGCCTCCGCCTTTCCGATGCGTCGGTGCGGACACCGAACATGCGTTGGACTTTGACGTCGGCGTTCGGGCAGACGGAAGTTTTTGTGACGGCGTCGGTCGATGAAACGGCGAACACCTTCGAGTACGGAAAGATCACAACGCTGGCGACGGGAACGCAGAATCAGGAAACGCTCGGTACCGTCGACTTTGGCGAGATCAACGGCAACGAGATCACCATCAAGCTGGCTCTCGCGAAAGTGAATGACGCCGTAGGCAGCAACGTGCTCGGAACGACGTCGACCAACACGCAGGCCGAGGCGCAGATACTCATCGGTTCATCCTTGAGCGGCGGGTTGCTGCTGAATTCCGATTCGGGAACCGGGTCGAGCTTCGATATTGCGGGAAGCGGC
>DATLCA010000522.1:0-13281 GCA_035526605.1 Pyrinomonadaceae bacterium
GTCTCCGAAGACGGCTCGACACGTGGCCTCGGCTGGGACATCAATACATCTTTCTCATCCAACCGAGGCGAGCTGTTTCCCCTCGGCTCTTTCGGTCATACGGGATTCACCGGAACGTCCATTTGGATCGACCGGGTTTCACAGACCTTCGTCGTCTTCATGTCGAACCGCGTCCATCCGGATGGCAAGGGGGATGTCAGTCCGTTGCGTGCAAAGATCGCGACGATCGTCGCATCCGCAGTTGAGGATACGCCGGTTGAAGCGTATCGATTGGCCGAAAGCATTTATGCTTCCCAAGTCGCGGCGCAGGTTCCCGGGTTCGTCGAGAGGAAAAAACAGTTATCAGCTATCAGTTCCCAGTTGTCAGTTATTCCGAAGAATCAAACGGTTCTGAACGGCATCGACGTGCTCGAGAAAAGCAACTTCAAGGAGCTCGAAGGCAAACGCATCGGCCTCGTCACAAATCACACCGGTCGGAACTTTGCCGGCAAGCCGACCATTGATGTTCTCTTCGAGGCGAAAAATGTAAAGCTCGTTTCGCTGTTCGCTCCCGAGCACGGGATTCGCGGCGAACTGGATCAGGAGAAGATCGATGACGCGAACGATCAAAAGACAGGACTGCCGGTTTACTCCCTTTACAAAGACGGAATGCGGCGTCCGAAACCCGAGCAGCTGAAGGATCTCGACGCAATCGTATACGACATCCAGGACGTCGGCGTCCGATTCTACACATACACCGCCACGCTCAAAAACGTGATGGAGGAAGCGGGAAAATTGGGAAAACCAATTTATATTCTCGATCGCCCTAATCCCATCAATGGCCTCGATGTCGAGGGCTCACTCGCGGAAGAAGATAAGCTGAACTTTATTGCCGCACACACGATTCCGGTCCGCTACGGCCTGACCATCGGCGAACTGGGCATGCTGATGAACGCAGAGAGAAAGATTGGGGCCGACGTCCGCGTCATCAAAATGGACAAGTGGACGCGGTCGATGTGGTTCGACGAGACCGGCCAGACGTGGATCAACCCGTCCCCGAACATGCGGTCGCTCAACGAAGCGACTCTGTATCCCGGGATCGGATTACTGGAAACAAGTAATGTTTCGGTCGGGCGAGGAACCGATACGCCGTTCGAGATCGTCGGCGCGCCATGGATCGATGGGCAGAAGCTCGCAAAGTATTTGAATGAAAGAGGCCTGAAGGGGATACGGTTCGTGCCCGTCAGGTTCAAACCAACGACGTCGGTCTTTAAAGGCGAAGAAGTAGGTGGCGTGAACATGATCGTCACCAACCGCAACACCTTCGAATCGGTCAGGACCGGGCTCGAAATCGCCTCGGCGCTTCGCAAGCTCTACCCCGGCGAATGGGAGGTCGACCGTTACGGGCGGCTGCTCGTAAACGGCGGCATCCTCGAGATGGTAAAGCGGGGGGAATCGCCCGAGGCGGTCGAGGCCGCTTGGAAAAAAAGCCTCGACGATTTCGAAAAGCGACGGGCACCGTACTTGCTTTACAAATAGCTGGTTTCGAGTTATAAAAAATTCTCAAGCATTCACTTTGTAACAACCTGTTCATTTCAAGGATTTAGTTAGAAGTTGTAATTTTTCTGCGTCGGGAGCGATAACGAAAATTTGGATAAACTTCCGAAAACCTAAATTATCCTTATACCTGCTTTTTTGAATTTTCACTTTTGGGAAGAGGACGGCACACTATGACAAGCAAAAAAACATGGACATCGATCATGATCGCTCTGGCAATTTCACTTTGCCTGAGCGGCCTGGCGATCGGACAGGAAGTCACCGGTTCGATTGTCGGAACAGTTAAGGACAGCTCCGGAGCGGTCGTTCCCGGCGCGACGGTCACCATCACCGATCCGTCGAGGGGCAATCAGGTCGTTCGCACCACGACGACGAATGACAACGGCGAATTTTCGGCGCCGAATCTAACGACGAGCGTCTTCGACGTCACGGTGGAGGCGGCAAACTTCAAGAAGGCCGTCAGCACGGGGATCAAGGTCGACGTCGGCCAACGACGTGCAGTCGACATCGAGCTCACCGCGGGTAATATATCGGAGAGCGTGACCGTCGAGGCCGACCGCGTTTCCGTCGAGCTGAGTACGCCGACCGCCGGCACCACCATCAACGGCGACCAGGTTCGTGAGATCCCGATCAACAATCGTAACTTTGTCCAGCTTGTCGCCCTCGCACCCGGCGTATCGAACGATCTTTCCGACCAGGTTTACGTCGGCACGACAAACCCGGAAGGTCAAGCGAACACGATCAACATCTCGGTTAACGGAGCCCGCTCCAGCCAGAACACTTTCACGGTGGATGGCGCCGACGTAACGGACCGCGGATCGAACATTACGATTCAGGCATACCCGAGCGTCGATTCGATCGGCGAGTTCAAGATCCTCCGTTCGATGTATCCGGCAGAGTCCGGAAGAAGCGGCGGCGGACAGGTGAACATCGTGACCCGATCTGGCACCAGTAAGTTTCACGGCTCGGCTTTCGAGTTCGTTCGCAACGAAGTCTTCAACGCAAATAACTTTCTATCAAACGCGGTCACGACTGCTCCCTTCGGTAGAGAATCTAATGGTAAAGCGAAGCGTGCTCCGTTCCATTACAACAACTTCGGCTGGACCTTGGGCGGCCCTATTTACTTCCTGAAGTTTGGCGAACGAGATCCCGACGATAGTTACTTTGGACGTTGGAGCCGGACATTCTTTTTCTTCTCGGAAGAGTTCCGACGCGATAGTCGCTTCACGGCGCCGATCACCACGACCGTTCCGACGCAAGCTCTGCGAAACGGTGTCTTCCCGATGGATGTCTGTATCAACCTTCCCGGACAGCCCTGCACCGGTGCGAACGTACTGACGGCGGGGACGCCCCTTCCCAACCCGCGGTACAGCCCGGCGGCTCGTGCGTATTTGAATCAGGTTTATAACTTGCTTCCGCTGCCTAACGCGGTTACCGCGACGGCACCGTTCAATCTTGTGGCGCAACTTCGCAACGTTTCCAATTTTCAGCAGGAAATAATCAAGGTCGATCACAGCTTCTCGGACAATCTTTCAATGTATTACCGGTACGAGCGGGACGAGATCCCGACCATCGACGGCAATGCACTGTTCTCAAGCGGTGGCGGCCTGCCGGACGTCTCGACGACATCGACGAATTCGCCCGGACGCACCCACACACTGCAGGTTACCTACTCGCCTACGTCAAACTTCATCATTGAGGGACGGTATAACTATTCTTACGGCGCGATCCTAAGCAAGAATATCGGTCTGCTCGCGCTAACGAACTCGCAGGTGCCGATCACGCTGCCGTTCGCCAACGAAAGAGATCGAATCCCGTCGATCACCGGTAACGGTTTCACCGGTCTTACGAGCTTTGGTCCCTACGACAATTTCTCGGACAAACACAACTTCAGCGGAACGGCGACCTGGCTGCTCGGTAGTCACTCGGTCAAGTTCGGCGGGGTTTACTCGATGTATCGGAAGAACGAAAACGCCCTCGCTGGTAACAACGAAGGCTTGTTCAGCGCCTTCTCGAATGCTCTGGCCCCTGGAGTAGGAAACGGCGCGGGACAAACGCTTCCCGCCGGGTACACGCTGGCCCAGACGCAGTCGATGCAACAGTGGGCACAATTCCTAGTCGGAAACGTTTCCACGTTCACCCAGGCGAGCTTCGACTACACAGCCGACCTTAGACAGAAGGCCATCGAAGGCTTCGTTCAGGATGAATGGAGAATTCGACCGAACCTGACGCTCTATGCGGGTGTTCGATACTCCTTCTTCGGATCTCCGTGGGACCGCAATGGCCGGTTGACGAATTTTGTTCCGGAGCTATTTGATCCGGCAGCGGCGCCCCGGGTGACCGGAGCCGGAAACCGTATCATCGGGGCAGGCATTACGGGTAACTGGTGCAACGGAATCATCGCTAACTCGCAAAACTTCATCACCGGGCCGGCGAGCTTCAATTGCACGCCGACCGTTTCGGACTCGGGTAAATTCGTGGTCGACTCTCCGAAGACGGATTTCGCACCCCGCGTCGGCTTCGCATGGGATCCGTTTGGAAAAGGCGAGACCTCGGTTCGCGCCGGCTACGGCATTTATCACGAGCAGATCCTGAACGGTGTATTTCTGCAGCACATCGGCACGAACGTGCCTTACCAGCAAACTGCGAGTTTGAGTAACGTTCTTCTCGACAATCCGGCGGGTGGCGCGAGCATCTCGGCCGCTGTTCAGAATCTTCGCGCGGTACAAAAAGACTGGAAGACCCCGTATATGCAGCACTGGTCCCTCGACATGCAGCATCAGTTGACGAAGAACACTGTTTTCACGATCGGCTATTACGGGTCGAAGGGAACCAACCTTATCGGGATCAGTGAGATCAACGAAGTACCGCCCGGAGTCGCACTGGCGTCCACCTGTGCTGCCGGTAACACTTATGTTGGTGGTCCGACCCCGACGCTGGTGCCCTGCCAGCCGGCCGGGTATGCGTTCCGAAACGCTACGACACCTATCAACAATCCGAACATCGTCGGAACGACGCGGTTCTCGGACCTCTTGATCCTCGACCAGCTCCGCCCGTATCGCGGCTATCGGTCGATCGCGATGATCCAACCAAAGTTCGGATCGAACTATCACAGCATGCAGGCGTTCGTTCAGCATCGACTGTCGGGGAGCTCGCAGCTCAACTTTGCTTACACGTGGTCGAAGAATTTGACGGACGCTCAGACCGATCGTAACTCCGCACCGCAGAACTCCTACAACGCCCGTGCTGAGTGGGCCCGTGCCACGCTCGATCGTAGACACGTAATGAATTTCAATTACGTTTACGAGCTTCCGTGGTTCGACAAGCAGCAGGGCTTCGTCGGAAAGCTGCTCGGAGGTATTCAGTTTGCCGGAATCGCGACCTACCAAACGGGCCTTCCGTTTACGGCCGTTACGTCGAACCTCGACTACGCCGGCCTCGGATTGATCAATGCTAATCCGACAGCTCGCCCGAACCAGATCTGCAACCCGAACGCTAACGCACCGCAGACCCAACAGCAGTGGTTTGACACAAGCTGTATTCCGGCCAATCCGGCCATCGTGACAAGCGGCACAGCGGCGGCGTTGCAGAACACAGTTGGCACCGCCGGCCGTGGAACGATCGAAGGTCCATCCACGAAGCGCGTCGATTTCACGACGACGAAGAATATCCGGTTCGGTGAGAACATCCGGATACAGCTTCGTTGGGAGATCTTCAACATCTTCAACTGGACGAACTTCCGAACGATCGTGGTCAACAACACGGCGGCAAACTTCGGTGCCGTAACCGCGGTCCGCGATCCGAGAACGATGCAGTTCGGTGCGAAGTTCAGCTTCTAGTTGAATCTGCAATTTCCATTGCCCCGCGTTTCTTGCAAAAGGGACGCGGGCTTTTTCGTCTGGTAAGATAACGCGAATGTCGAGGTCACTTTTTTTACATGCGGCGGTCATCGGTTCCGAAAGTCTATCGAAAGACGCGGCGATCGTCGTCGACGATGGACTGATCGCGGCGATCCAAACGGGGACGGGTGCCGCCTCCGGGAATGAGGCGTTTGATTGCGCGGGCCTCACCCTCATGCCGGGATTCATCGACGTCCACATCCATGGTGCGATGGGGATCGACGTCAACGTGGCGGACGTCGATGGACTTTTGGAGATCGGAAAATTTCTTGCCCGCAATGGCGTGACAGCCTGGCTTCCCACACTGGTTCCCGATTCAGATGAAAACTACGCACGCGTCGTCGGAGCGATCGACCTTCTCATGGAGATACAGGACGAAGAACCTGTCGCGCGCGCCGTCGGTGTCCACTACGAAGGCGTATTCGCGAATGAGAACATGTGCGGCGCCTTGAGGCCCCAGTACTTCAAGAAGTTCCCCGCGGACCAACTTTCTCAATTGCCAAGACTGGAACGCGGTGTTCACATGACCACGTTCGCACCCGAGGTCGAAGGCGGCATCGGACTTGCGAAGGAACTGAAGCGACAGGGATGGATCGCGGCGATCGGTCATACGAGGGCCGATGTCGAAACACTTGATAAAGCATTCGAGGCCGGTGCGAAGCACTTGACGCATTTCTATAACGCGATGACCGGACTCCACCATCGTGACGTGGGCGTTGTCGGTTGGGCTCTCACGAATCCGAAGGTCACATTCGATATAATCGCGGACGGCATTCACGTGCATCCGGCGATGCTGGGGTTTGCATGCCGGTCGAAGGGAATCGATAACGTAACTCTGATCAGCGACTCGATCGCCGCCGCAGGCATGGGTGACGGAGAATTCGAAATCTGGGGTGAGAAGATCATGGTCGAAAACGGGCGGACCCAAAATGAGCGAGGCGCCATCGCTGGCTCGGTGATCACGATGCTTGAGTCGGTGAGGAGAATGCGTTCACTCGGATTTAGTGACTCAGAAGTTTCGCTGATGGCGTCCCGTAATCCGGCAATGCTTGTCGGCCTTGAGGGCGAGCTTGGGTCGCTCGCGGTCGGCCAGAGGGCGGATTTGGTAGCGATCGATAACGACGGCAATGTGAAGCTGACGTTCGTCGGCGGCCGGTTGGCGTACGACGGGCGATAGTAGGCGCGACGGCCGTCCGGTTGATATCAGTCCCGCCTGCAACCCGACTAAACCGCAGGCCGAATGCCCCCGCTGCAGTCACTGTCGACTTGTAAAGAATTGTAAGACGCCAAGTAATGCTCTCCATTTTGGCGTAGAATTCACTCGTACATGAACAAGGTTTTGATAATCGATGACGACGAGGAGCTGTGCGACCTTGTCTCTGAATATTTAACGGTCGAGGGTTTCCAGATGACCGCCGTGCATGATGGTGAAGCGGGACTCGAGCGCGCACTTTCAGGTGAGTTTGATCTCGCCATCCTCGACGTCATGCTGCCGAAGATAAATGGCTTTGACGTTTTGAAGAATCTGCGCGAAAAGTCTGGTTTGCCGGTATTGATGCTGACCGCCCGGGGCGACGATATGGAGCGCATCGTCGGGCTCGAGATCGGCGCCGACGATTATCTGCCGAAACCTTTTAATCCCCGCGAGCTTGTGGCCCGGCTGCGTGCGATCCTCCGGAGGGCCGCCGGTGAGGAGGGCGCGCATCCGTCGGCTGAAAAGATCGTGATCGACGACCTCGAGCTTTCCGCCTCTTCTCGTTCTGTGAAGCGGAACGGCGAGGAGCTTCCGGTTACCTCCGTCGAATTCGATTTGCTCTCGGCCTTGCTCCGCAGCGCCGGTACCGTGGTGAAAAAGGAGGACCTGAGCGAGAACGTTCTGGAGCGCCGACTTTCCCCCTACGACCGCAGCCTCGACATGCACGTCAGCAACCTGCGAAAAAAGTTGGGCCCGCGCCCGGATGAATCTGAAAGGATCAAGACCGTCCGTTCGGTCGGATATATCTACACAATTCCGTGAATCTTTTCCTAAAGATATTTCTCTGGTTCCTCGTCGCGAGCGCGGTAATGGTCGGCGTCGTGATGTTCCTCAACTGGACGGTGGCGACCGAGCCCGTCGTCAGCCGCTGGCAGAGCTCTGTGCGAAACCAGACAACGCTCTACGCAGCGACTATCGCGCAAATACACGGCGCCCAGGGCGAAGCCGGCGTCCGCGAATTCCTGGACCGGATACGGAACGTCGATACCGTGACGCAGGTGAACATCGTTCGTCGGGATGGAAACCTCTGGCTTTCGGACACCGATGATGTTTCAAATTACAAGGAGTTGATCCAGAACTCTTTGAACTCGGATGAAGTCGAGCTCGAGCTCAGCTCCACCGACACCGCCCTCACCGCGAAGAGCTTCACGCTCGCGAGAGGCGAAGAGTACACCCTGGTCATACGATGGGATAGACTCCGTCCCGTCCCTTTCTTCGGAGAATCGCAGCTGCGTTGGATGCGTTACGCCGCGCTGCTGCTCGCAGCGCTTCTCGTTTGCTACGCGCTCGCCCGCTACCTGTCGTCGCCGATCCAAAAGATCCGTCGTGTGACCCAGAAGCTCGCGGCCGGGGAGCTGGGCACCCGAGTCGGCGACGAGGTCGGGAACAGGCGGGACGAGCTTGCGGTCCTCGCGAAAGACTTCGACGTGATGGCGGAGAGGATCGAATCGTTGATTACTTCGCAAAAGCGCCTTTCACGCGACGTGTCGCACGAGCTCCGCTCCCCGCTCGCGCGGATGAACGTCGCGCTCGAGATCGCGAAGCACAAGTCGAACGGGGAAGCGAGCCCCTTGCTGGATCGGATCGAGGCTGAGTCGAATCGCCTCAACGAGATGATCTCGCGCCTGCTCACCCTTTCCCGCCTCGAGACCGGGGCTCAAGATTTTGAGCGGTCGGAGATCGACCTTAGGGCACTTGTCGAGCAAACAGTATCGGACGCCGATTTCGAAGCCAACGCCGTCGGGAAGTCGGTCCGGATCACGCACGCGGATAAATGCAATATCCTCGGCAGTGACGAGCTGGTGAGCAGCGCTGTCGAGAACGTTTTGCGCAACGCGGTGCGATACACGCAGAACGGGAGTGCGGTCGAGGTTTCGCTAAAGAGCACAAACGGCACAGCCACGGTCTCGGTCCGTGACCACGGCGGCGGCGTGCCCGAGGATGAGCTTAAAAATCTTTTTCGGCCTTTCTATCGCGTCGGCGAGGCACGCGATCGGGGCACGGGCGGCACGGGCCTCGGCCTCGCCATCGCTGAGCAGGCGATCAAGGCGCACAACGGCAAGGTCGATGCCAGAAATACCGGAGACGGTTTGTTGGTGGAGATGAGTTTCGAATGCAGACCCGCGAGGTAATAGTTTCCGGTTTCCAGTTCCACCCGGCGGACTTTTAACTACGAACCACGAACCAGGAACCAGAAACGTAAACTATATCCGTCGTGCATCGGTGAATGATTTGACGGCGAGTATGACGAACAGAAGACACACGAGAGCCATCGACACTTGCGAGACCACCGCCGCGTTGTAGCTCAGTTCACCAAGCTTTGAGACCAGTCTTCCCGCACTCGCGATAAAACCCAGAAGAGCGACAAGGACGGCGGCGTGCATGAGATGTTTTCGCAGCCTTTCGTTCATGCGTGCGAAGACCCCGAGCAGTAAGAGGATGATCCCGACGACTGCCGGGATAAGGGCTGTTTTACTTTCGTGCCCGGTCATCACGCCGTTGACGTATCCGAAAATTCCGATCAGCACGAGAAGCGTGCCGCAAACGATTGAAGTAGATGGCATAAGTATTAGTTCGGGGTTCAGAGTTTGGAGTTCAGAGTTCAGAGTTCAGAGTTCGGAGTTTAGAGTTCAGGGTTCAGAGTTTAGAGTTTAGAGTTCAGGATCGAGAGTTCGGCGTCCCGCTTTGACTTCCGACCCCGAGCTCCGAACTCTGAACTCCGAACTCTAAACTCCGAACTCTGAACTCTGAACTCTGACCAAAACCGAAACTATCTTTTCTGTATCGGCAAGACGATCGCGGACATCGTCTTTCCGCCGTAATAAACCCGCTCCGTGGCCTTTTGGAAATCTGCGTTCGTTGCCATTTGATAGTTCGCGACAAACTTCTGCGGATTGCGTGCGACCAAAGGGAACCACGTGCTTTGGATCTGCACCATTATCCGATGACCTTTTCTGAATGTGTGAGCGACGCCGGGCATCGTGAAATTTAGCGCCGTGGCGCGATTCGGGATCAGCGCAACCGGCTTCTCGAAACTATTTCTGAACCGTGCCGGCATCGGCTCGCCGCGAAGCAGCATTTCATAGCCGCCGGGTTTGAATATGCTTGAGAAAAATCCCTCCGGCTGCGGCCGCATCCGTTCCGGCTGGCCGTTCTCGCCCATTTTTCCCGTTAGCGGGAAATTATAATCGTCCGGAAAAACGTCGATAAGTTTCACGACAAAATCGGAGTCCGTCCCGGTCGACGAAATAAAAAGCGAGGGCTTAATGTCCCCGGCGACGATCACGTCTTCGGTGAGCGGCTCCGTTTGATAAACCAGCACATCCGGGCGCATGGACGCAAATCTCTGATCTTCGGTCATGAAGTCGCGCGGATAATTTCGCGTGATCTTCTGAGTGTACGGAACCGGATTCATAGGATCCGAAATATATTCGTCGTATCCGGCCGCTCCGCCCGGTGCGGCGAACGAGAGCTTGCCGTTCGGCGCCAGATAGAGCGCGGTATCTTTCCCGTTCGTGGGCTCGTAGTTCCCAAATGATTTCCATTCATGCGAACCTGTGTCAAACAAATTCACTTCCTTGATCGCGGAAATGTCGCCCTGGTCCTTTAGGAAATGATTGAAGAATGGGACCTCCATGCTTCGCCGGAAAAAGTCTCCCGTCTTCTGCGTAAAGTACGCCGTCCCCAACCAATCACCGTCGCGCCTCGACCAGCCGCCGTGGTCCCACGGTCCGACCACGAGCACATTGAATATGCCGGGATTCTGGCGTTCGATCGCCTGGTACGTATGCAGAGCCCCATACAGATCTTCGTTGTCGTACCAGCCGCCGACCGTCATGGTCGCGCACTTTATGTTCTTCAACTTTGGCAGAATATTGCGCTCTTTCCAGTACTGGTCGTAGTTCGGATGCTGCATCATCTCGTCCCAGTCCGCCATCCGGTAGCCAAGCCCACGCTCGAGCGCATCCCCGGCTTCCTTCAATCCGCCGGTTTTCAGAAAGAAGTCGTAACTGTCCTGCGTGTCCCGCCCCTTCCACGGCTTTATGTAATTCGGATCGGACGTCGGCGTCGCGCGGGGCTGGAAGAAGGTGTAGAACCAGAAATTCTGCGTCAGGAAGACAGCGCCGTTGTGATGAATGTCATCGCCGTGGAACCAGTCCGAGACCGGGGCCTGAGGCGAGCAGGCCTTCAACGCCGGGTGGGAATCTATGGAACCCGCGGAGGCGTAAAAGCCCGGATATGAAATTCCGTATATTCCGACGCGGCCGTTATTGTTCGCGACATTTTTTACGAGCCAGTCGATCGTGTCGTAGGTGTCCGTCGATTCGTCGATCTGCTGCGGCGTGTTATTCGCGATGTCCGGGCGGACGTCGACGAATTTGCCCTCGCTCATCCAGCGGCCGCGGACATCCTGATAAGCGAAGATGTAACCCTCGCGAGCGAACAACAAGTCGGGTCCGAGACTTTCCGGAAACTGGTCCTTTCCGTTCTTGTCTTTCCCATATGGCCCGACGTCGTACGGCGTGCGGTGAAGCAGTATCGGATACTTCTGGGATTTCTTTTCCGGCGTGTAGATCGACGTGAAGAGCTTCACGCCGTCACGCATGGGGATCATCACCTCGTGCTTTTCGTAGTTGTCGCGGATGTATTCGGCGAGTTCCTTTTGGGCCTGCGTCTGCTGCGAAAGCGCGGAGGATGTGAATGAGAGAACAAAGATCAGTGATACAAAAATTCTTGTTTTCATAATCCTGCTCGAATGAATAAGTTGTCAGGCTCGGCTCGATTTTCCCCTAGAGCGGCGATAAAGACAAGCTAACACCTGATCCACATCCAGCCGCTTGTCGAAGCAAACTATCTGCGTAGTTCCTCAATCATGCCGTCGATGGTTTGTTTGAGATGCGCGGTTACGAGCTCGTAGGTTTGTTCGTTGTTCGTCGGAGAACCTGCTTCCTCATTGGCCGCCCGCAACTGACTGCTGACGACGTCCCGCGCGTAAAACGGCGCTCCGATCCTGATCTTCACCTTCGCCGGCCGGATCCTCCACGTCCTTCGCGCCCAGACCTTGTGCAAACCGTCGATGGCGACGGGCACGATCGGCAGATCAAGCTCGGTCGCGAGGATCGCGGCGCCCTTCTTGAAATTGTGCAGATTGCCGTCGTAGGCGCGCTCGCCTTCTGGGTAAATGTTCAGAATGCGCCCGCGTTTTAATCCGATCGCACCGGCCTTCATCGCCTTCATTAATTGCGTGTCGGGGTCGACCGGAACAACATGCAGCATCTGCGCGATCCATCCCATCAGGCGAGTCTGGAAGAATTCGCTCGCACCGACGTGGAAGGTATTTTTGAAAAACTCGAAAGGATAATTCGAACAGAGAACAAAGGGATCGAGAAAGCTTTGATGATTCGGGCAGATGAGGAATGGCCTTTTCATCGATTTGAGATTTTCGATGCCATGAACTTCGAGCTGCATGAAAACACGGCAGAACAGATTGAAGCATTTGTATGCCGCGAAGGCTATACCCAAAAACACGGGGCGGTTGTCGAGCGCTTTGTGCAGCTCCGGGATTTGATCGACGTCGTCGGCCGCACTGATGATGGTCGACCAATTAAACTCGCCCCCTTCCGCGGCAACCGTATCCAGTTGGCCCGCGGTAAGCGAAGAAGTTTTAGTCACCAGCTCAACCACATCCCGGACCGTCAGCGCTTGCGCCGCCGCGTCACCGGAAAATTCTGTCGAGAAAGCGTGCTCGGTCGCCGCGAATGCTTCGGCGCGTGCAAGCGAGTCGAGTCCGAGATCGATCTCGAGGTTCATTGAAGGGTGAATGACGTCGACGTCCGTCGTGTTGGCTTTGATGATCGAGATCACCGTCTTCGCGATCGGGGTATCAAGGTATGCCTGATCTTCGGCGGAGAGCTTCCAATCTTTCTCTTCCGTGGCATGTCCGTTCGTTACGCCACTCTCGAGCTCCTTTTTCAGCTCGAACCTTTTGATCTTGCGGCTGCCCGTTCTTGGAAGAGGTTCGGCACGGATAATGTAATCGCGCACACGCTGATATTCCGGCAGGTCGCGACCGAGATTATCGAGAGCATAGCGGATCGCCTCCTTCGAATTCGCGACCTTGGACTGTTTCAGATATTCGAAGTCGGGGACGACGATCGCCGCAAGCTTTTCCGCTCCGCTGTGCTGCGCGTTCTCGTCCCGGACGCCGATCACGGCCATCTCTTCGACGAGCGGCGTTTTCAAATAATGTATTTCGAGGTCTTCGGGATGGACGTTCTTGCCTGAGGGGAGAACGATGACGTCCTTCGCGCGGCCGACGATGTATAGATGGCCTTCGGCGTCGAACTTCCCGAGGTCACCGCTCCGGAACCAGCCGTCGTCGGTGAATGCTTCGGCCGTCGCCTCCGGGTTTTTGTAATAACCGCTGAAGACCATCCCGCCGCGGATCAACACTTCGCCGACGCCATCTTTGTCGGGATTGTCGATCTTGATCTCCGCGCCTTTAAAGGCTTTGCCGACTGAGCCGACCTGGTTGTCGGTCTCATATGTCGCGGCTGCGGCTCCGCTTGTTTCGGTGAGGCCGTAGCCTTG
>DATLCA010000523.1:0-6006 GCA_035526605.1 Pyrinomonadaceae bacterium
AATAAAACCGAAAATCACAAACGCTATGAAATTCAGCGAAGATAGCGCGTAGAGAAGAAGCGTGTCGCTGGCGGTTTCGACGGTAAAGTCTTTCCAGAGATTCGATGTCTGAAGCAGGATCAGAACCGTAAGCGAAATGAGCACAAAGCCGCCGAGTATCCACGGCGAGATGCGGCTTTGTCCGGACGGCTTGCGGGGTTTCACGGGAGTAAGTTTAACTCAAAACGGTTTGGGCTGACTAAGAGAAGAGCAGCCAGAGAAGTATTAAGACCGAGGCCACATTAAGGTCTTTGCGGGTCTGCCGTCCGATGAGCGGTTAGCCTGCGGCTCACGGTTGTGCCCCGCAAATGCCTGAGGCTATCCTTGACGGAGATTTGCAGCTTCCAATTCTTTTGAGCCTGCGTCGGAAAGGCGGAGCGTTTCCGCTCGTCGGGTGGCAAAGCCGCAAGGCGGAGCTCCGAAATCAAGTGTTGAATCCTAACCCGGCTGGTACGGAGCTGGGCCTTCCGTTCTATTTGTCGGAATGCGCCCAACTTAGTTAGACTCATCCATCCATGGATATCAGGTCACTATTATTTGATGAAACCGGCCGCGTCCGAAGCGGGTGGCGTTTCGTGATCTTCTCGGTCGGCTTTCTTTGCGTCGTTGTCCTGGTCGGCTCGTTTGCCGGCGCAGTTCTCCAGGCGGTCGACCCGTCTCCCGGAGAAAGTGGTGCCGGGCGTTTGGCAACCGCGTTGACGGCGCTGACGGGCGCACTTTTGGTCGGCTGGCTTTGCGGAAAATATCTCGAGGGCCTGCCCTTTCGAGCACTCGGAGCGTGGTTCACAAAAGGCTGGCTGCGTAACCTGATCTGCGGCATTCTTTTCGGCGCCGCAACCCTTTCGCTTGCCGTGTTCATCGCGTTTGTTTTCGGAGGGTTGCGCTTCGAATTCAATAACATCGACGGTGCTGCGTTGACGCACTCTCTCGGTGCTTCATTCCTTATATTCGCACTCGGTGCTGCGTGGGAAGAAGCTCTGTTTCGCGGCTACATACTTCAGACCTTCGCCCGATCCGGCCTTGGCGTGCTCGCCATCACCCTAACGGCGGTCTTCTTCGGTGCGATCCACGCGAAGAATCCGAACGTCGACAAGCTCGCCGTGGTCAATACAATGCTCGCCGGCGTGTGGTTCGGCGTCGCTTATCTAAAAACGCGAGATCTCTGGTTTGTCTGGGGGATCCACCTGATGTGGAACTGGATGCAGGGCGCGTTTTTCGGCATCGAGGTGAGTGGGATTACTAGTCTGGTTCCAGCACCGCTTCTACGCGAGATCGACCGCGGCCCGGCGTGGCTGACTGGTGAAACTTACGGCGTCGAAGGCGGAGTTGTTACGACGATTGCTTTGATTATTTCGACAGTGGTGATCTACTTCCTGCCGTACTTGAAACCGAGTGGAGATGTTAACGCCAACCTCAGAGCAGAAGCCGTAGCGACGACGGGATCATAGCTCCCTCCTAAACAAGGCGGGAGCTAAGAGCGGGCCGCTTCACATCGTTGCCGACCGCCACTCTCTACACCGCCTGAATCTTAAACGAAATATCCACCGCCCTAGCCGAGTGCGTGAGCCTGCCGACAGAGATCAGGTCCACACCCGCCTCGGCAAATGATCTTACACGATCGAGGTCCATTCCGCCGGACGCTTCAATCATGACCGCCGGATTGAGGTCGCGCGACATGCCCACCAGTTTTGCTGCTTCGTCGGGTGTTTGATTGTCGAGCATGATGATGTCCGCACCCGCCTCGATCGCTTCGCGGAGCTGGGCCCAGTTCGTGATCTCGACCTCGATCTTGTGAAGGTGCCCGATTTTTTGCTTTGCCGCGACGACCGCCTCCGTAATTCCACCCGCGAGCGCGATGTGATTGTCTTTTATGAGGACGCCGTCATCCAGGCCCATACGGTGATTCTTTCCACCGCCGACGGTGACCGCGTATTTTTCCAACAGCCGCAGCCCGGGTGTCGTCTTCCTCGTGTCGACGATCTGCGCCTTGGTTCCCTCGACGGCTTTCACGTACTGCCGGGTCAGCGTCGCGACCCCGCACATCCGCTGCAAAATATTTAACGCGACGCGCTCACCCGTCAACAAAACATCTGCGTAGCCTTTTAGGGTTCCGAAGACGGTCCCCTCTTCCACCTCATCGCCTTCGCTATAAGTTGATTCGATCTCCGGGGTCTCGGCGTCGAGGTGCAGGAACACGGCTTCGGCGACTTCGAGTCCACAGATTACGAGATATTCTTTTGCCAGAAACCGCCCCATCCCGCGAACATCCGGGGCGACCGTCGCCTGCGTGGTGATGTCGCCGCGGCCGATGTCTTCAGTTAGAAAATCGCCGATGGCGGCGAGAACTTCACCGGTGTCGAGCCAGTTCATCAATTCAATGCCTCCAGGTTCTGGTTCAAAGTCCTTGTCTGGCCTTCGATCTCAACTTGTCGTTCTCTCAGCCCGTCTACTTTCTCTTTCGGAGCCTTCTCTACAAAATTTGCGTTTGAAAGTTGAGCATTCAAACGTTGCACTTCCACATCGAGCTTTTCGATCTGGCCCTGCAGTCTCGCTCGTTCCTTTTCAAAATCGATTAGCCCCTCGAGCGGAACAGCGATCTCGGCATTACCCGTCAGAACGGCGCGGGCGGAAGCTCTGGGGACATCTAGTGAATCGGCGAGGATTATTTTATCAGCCCGTGCAAGTTTCTTGATCTGCTCCTCACTCGCCGCGAAAACCCGCTGCGTCGATCCATCCGCTGCGATGTGGATTCCAAGTTTGTCGCCGGGCTTGATGTTCATCTCGGCGCGGATGTTTCGCACCTTTGTGATCAGCTCGGTCACCGATTGCATTTCCGTTTCTGCGGCCTCATCAATAAGGGAGCCGTCACCAGTGGGAAAGGTCGTCAGCATTATCGTTTGGTCGGCCGAGGAATACGCGGCGTTGTGCATGCTATTCGAAATCCCCGGAAGTTTCTGCCACAGCTCTTCTGTGAGAAAAGGCATGAACGGATGCAGAAGCCGGAGTGCCTGCTCGAGGATCGTCAAAATTCGGCTACTCGCTTCCACATCGCCCGCCGTGATCTCGTCTTTCTTCAGCTCGATGTACCAGTCGCAGAAATCGTCCCAGATGAAGTGGTAGAGCAACTGCACCGCCTCGTGAAATTGATAAGTCTCGAGCGCCCGGTTAACCGCTTTCGCCGTCTTGTTCAGGCGCGAAATGATCCAACGATCGGCAAGTGCGTTCGGAGTCCCGCCTTCAGGCGGCCCTCCCGCGGAGGCCTGTTGCAGCAGCGAATCCGAACGAACCGTCGCCCCTTCCGAATTCATCAAGGCAAACCGCGTCGCGTTCCAAATCTTGTTGGCAAAATTTCGAAACGATTCGACCCGTTCGTCGCGCCACGCGAAATCTACTCCGGTTGCGGAGCCGGCGAGGGTCATGCGCGTCGCGTCGACGCCGTACTTTTCAAACACGCCCAGCGGGTCGATTCCGTTGTTCTTTGTCTTCGACATCCGCTGGCCGTTCTTGTCGAGCACCGTGCCGTGGATGATCACGTCGTCGAACGGTTTCTCGCCGACGAACTTCAAGCCGGACATCACCATCCGGGAGACCCAAAGGAAGATGATGTCGCGCCCGGTGACGAGAACGTTTGTGGGATAAAAAGTTTCCAGGTCGGTGGAATTAAAGACCCCGGTCGCTACCGCTCCCGGTTCTGACTGCCAGCCCAATGTTGAGAAAGGCCACAACGCGGATGAGAACCATGTATCGAGAACGTCGGGGTCCTGCGTCAGACTTTCGGTCCCGGCTTTCTCCGCCGCTTCTTCTTTTGTTCGGGCTACGAAAACATTTCCGTCGCCGTCGTACCATGCCGGAATCTGGTGCCCCCACCAGAGCTGGCGCGAGATCGTCCAGTCGCGCAGATTTTCGAGCCACGTCGTATAAACTTTTTTATGCGGAATTTCAGGGAAGAAGTGCGGAATGTTATCTTCCCGCATCAGCTTCAGCGCCATGTCGCGCATCTCCTCCATCTTCACGAACCACTGTTCCGATAAGAGCGGCTCGATGATCGTCTTGCACCGTTCACAGTGCGGAAGCGTAATCTCGTAATCTTCCACCTTCTCCAGCAACCCGAGCTTTTCAAACTCCTCCACGACCTTCGCCCGCGCCTCGAAACGATCCATCCCGGCGAATCCTTCACCCGCGGCAGCGTTCATCGTCGCGTCGTCGTTCATCACGACGAGCTTCTCCAGACCGTGCCGCTCCCCGATCTCCCAGTCATTCGAATCGTGGGCGGGCGTGATCTTCACCGCCCCGGTCCCGAATTCGGTCTCGACATAAGAGTCGGCGATGACGGGGATCTCGCGCCCGGTCAGGGGCAGAGCAAGAGATTTCCCGACCAGTTTCGCGTACCGCATGTCTTCCGGATGAACCGCGACCGCCGTATCGCCAAGCATCGTTTCGGGACGCGTCGTCGCGACGGTTACCATCGCCGACCCGTCCGAGGTGGGATACTTTAAGTAATAGAGCTTCCCGTCCTTCACCTTCTCTTCCTTAACTTCCAGGTCCGAGAGAACGGTCTTGTCTCGCGGGCACCAGTTGACGATCCGCGTGCCCCGATAGATCCATCCTTCCTCGTAGAGGCGAACGAAAACTTCGCGAACCGCGCGCGAAAGATTCTCTTCCATCGTAAAACGCTCGCGCGTCCAATCGACCGACAAACCTTCGCGACGGATCTGCCGCGTGATCTCCCCGCCGTACTTGTTCTTCCATTCCCAAACTTTTTCGGTGAACGCCTCGCGGCCGATCTCCTGCGGAGTCTTGTGCTCGTCTTTCTTGAGCTGGCGCGTGACCATCAACTGCGTCGAGATGCCGGCGTGATCGACGCCCACAAGAAAAAGCGTGCGGTAGCCTAACATTCTTTTCCAGCGGGTCAGCACGTCCATGAGGGTGTGCTGGAGTGCGTGGCCCATGTGCAGAGTGCCGGTGACGTTCGGGGGCGGGATGACGATCGAAAACGCTTCCGCGTCCTCGTCCTGGTTTATCTCGGGCGTAAAACAACCGCTCGCTTCCCAGCGGGCGTAGTGATGTTCCTCGGCCTGTGTCGGGTCGTATGCCTTCGCAATTTCCATATCTTCAGAAAAGTTAGATGATAAAACAAAAATGGCCGGCTTTCACCCTGCGATGAAAAAGGCCATTCGGGATGCTCGGCGGGCGGCAGCGTCAATTCTTATCGGAGAGTTTCTCGACGACTTTCTGGACGATGATTTCCATCAACTCCGGCGACAGGCTGACTACCTGTTTGCTTTCGGATTCCACACCCCCCGGCTGCTTGATCGAAAACTCCAGCGTGTTGCCGTTTTCGATCGGCGGAAGGTCGAGCAGATCCTCGTCGAAGTAGGCACCGCCTGCCGTAGAGGGCATCTCGAAGGCGGGCATCTGCTCCGTGCGTGAAAACTCGTCAAACTCCGAAAACGCGTCGGCCGTGGCGCCGGCCACGGCGGCGCCGATCTCACCCGCATTCAAAACTGAAGAAGCGGGCTCGTCCGAGTACTGCTGCCCGCCATTGGTTTCCGGATACTGAAACTCCGAAGTAGGTGCTTCCCGGCTGTCCTGCAGTTGAACCGAGCCCGGCTCCGAATAATCCGTTTCATAATTGAACGGCGCGTCCGTGTCGGGGGCCTGCATCTCCTGAATCTGCGCGTACTCGGACACCGGCTCCCTAACTGCGGGTCCGCCATTCTCACTGTAGTAAGAATCTGGCGACGCCGCGGTTTCTTCGGCGGCGAAGCTGGTCGTCTCGATCATCTCGTCGTCCATTCCCGCGTCGACGTATCTGGGTGTCCCGGCATCTGATTCGACCTCGGCCCCCGTCGGCTCGGCAACGCTTTGGTGATAAAGGGAGTCTATGTCCTCGGTCGCCGGAGCAACCCCGAAACTCTCTTCCTGGAAGCGCGCTTCGTCGCTCATCGGATCTTCGCCGGCAACGTC
>DATLCA010000524.1:0-2456 GCA_035526605.1 Pyrinomonadaceae bacterium
GACTCGACACGGTCGAACTATTCACTGACGCTTCTTTCTCAAGTTCATTTTGGAGCGGAACCCGCCGCAGAGATTCCGGACGATTTCTCGGAAACTTCCTTACGTACGGCGGAGCGGGCTGATTGGGTTTTGCAGCTCACGCCCCTTCTCCGGTCGAAGATCGAAGAAGCCGAACTGAAATCGGTTTACGAAGACATCGAGCTGCCGGTCGAACCTGTCCTCGCCGACATAGAGATGGCCGGGATGAAGGTGGACTGCGACAAACTTAAGACGTTCTCCGATTTCATGGCGACAGAGCTTGCGCGTCTCAGTAAACGGATCTTCGAACTGGCGGGCCGCGAGTTTAATATCGGCTCGCCGAAACAGGTCGGTGAAATTTTCGATGAGCTGAACATCTCAACGGGCCGCAAGACCGCGACGGGCCAGGTCTCGACGAGTCGTGATGTCCTTGACGAGCTCGCGCAAACCTACGAGATCGCGAAACTGATCATCGAGTTCCGCGAGATCGACAAGCTCAAGGCGACCTACGCGGACGCGCTGCCGAAGATGATGGCGGACGACGGACGGATTCACGGATGTTTGAATCAGACGGTCGCCGCGACGGGACGACTGAGCTCGACAGATCCGAACTTGCAGAATATTCCGATCCGTACCGAGCTCGGCCAGCGGATCCGCCAGGCTTTCGTGCCGGAGAAAGGGAACAAAATTCTATCGGCTGACTATTCGCAGCTCGAGTTGCGCATCCTGGCGCACATCACGCGCGACCCGGTGATGCTCGAGGCATATCAAACCGGCGAAGACATTCACTCGAAAACCGCGCGGCTTGTTTTCGGTGCGAAGACCGACAAGGAGCTGAAAGAAAAACGTCGTGTCGCGAAGATCGTAAACTTCGCCATCGCGTACGCCGTCGAAGCATACGGGCTAAGCACTCGCGTGGGCCTCAGTCGCGCGGAAGCGAAACAAGTGATCGCGGATTATTTCGAAACGTATAAGGGCATTCGAAAATACATGGACGAGATCCCCGAGACGGCGCGAAAGCAGGGATATGTAACATCGATGTTCGGGCGGCGGCGATATTTCCCTTCGATCAACGATCGAAATTACACGGTCCGTTCGCGGGCCGAGCGCGAAGCCATCAACATGCCAATCCAGGGCACGGCCAGCGACATCGTGAAGATCGCGATGATCCGCGTCCATGAGGCGCTGAAAAAGGAAAAGCTCAAAACAAAAATGATCATGCAGGTGCACGACGAGCTTTTGTTCGAAGCTCCTAAGGACGAAGTAAAACGTGCCAGCGAAATTATCAAACGCGAGATGGAAGCGGCGGCGGATCTTGATGCCCCGCTGCAGGTCGAAGTCGGAGCCGGCGACAACTGGATGGATGCGAAGTAAGGATTCTTTTTCTTGCTTCGTTCGTGTCCTGTGGCTTTTCCGTGCATTCTGTGGTTCCTGCTTTGAGGCATAACCACGGAAACAGGAACCCGGGGAACCCAGACGTCCATGATTCGGTAAATATCGCCGACTCAAAATTCAAACCGAGCCATTACGAAAACAAATGATCGCGTTCGCAACGACAGACGAAGATATAAATTCTTGCTATCCGGTGATGTCGCAGCTGCGTACGCATATCGAGTCCGAAGATTTTTTGCCCAGAGTCCGACGCCAGATGGAGAGCTTTGACTATAAGCTTGCGTACCTGAAAAACGAGGACGAAGTAAAGGCAGTGGCGGGAATACGAATCAGCGAATGGCTTCACGGCGGGAAGTACGTCGAGATCGACGATCTCGTTTCGAAATCGGGCGAAAGATCCAAAGGTTACGGAGGCGAATTGTTTGATTGGATCATTGAGTTTGCTCGGGCCGAGAATTGCGATCACGTGCGGCTGCTATCCGGAGTTCAAAGATTCGACGCTCATCGTTTTTATCTAACGAAGCGGATGAACATCGAGGCTCATTATTTCACGATCAGCCTATAGTAGTTACGAAACATCGTTAAGCTCGCGGTTTCTGACTGCGGGCCCGGTCAAAGACCGGCGGCTTAACGGGATGTAGAGGCACCACACTCGTATCAATAATTCAAGATGGACTCAATGACCCAAACAAAACGAACAACAGTCCAACGCCTCCCGGCCCGAGGGAAATATGATCGCGCGACGATCAACTCCATCCTCGATGAGGGATTCATCTGCCACGTCGGATTCGATCTCGATGGACAGCCGTACGTGATACCGACCGGCTACGCGCGAGTCGGCGATTGTCTATACATTCACGGATCGTCCGCGAGCCGCATGATGCGAAACGTTTCGCAGGGAATAAATGTTTGCGTGACCGTGACGTTGATAGATGGATTGGTTCTCGCTCGTTCGGCGTTTCATCATTCGATGAATTATCGTTCAGTCGTGATCCTCGGCAAGGCCGAGCTTGTCGCAGACCACGATGAAAAGAATAAAGCGCTAG
>DATLCA010000525.1:0-5219 GCA_035526605.1 Pyrinomonadaceae bacterium
ATCGCTCCGCGAAATCTGACCGAAGAAGATCTGCCCGTCATCGAGAAAAAGATGAAGCAGATGGCGAAGCAGAACCTTCCGTACCGCCGCGAGGACATAGAGAAAGCAAGGATACTCCAGCTGTTCCAGGAACGAGACGAACCGCTCAAGCGCGAGCTGGTCGAGGAAAAGGTTTCCGAGAGCGCCAGCGTCTATTACATCGACAATTCCCCGTTCATTGACTTCTGTATGGGGCCGCATGTGCCGCACACGGGCAAGCTTCAGGCATTCAAGCTTCTCGCGCTTTCCGGGGCGTACTGGAAAGGCGACGCCGAGAACCAGCAGATGCAGCGCATCTACGGGATCGCGTTCGCGAAGCAGGAAGAGCTCGATGCGTGGACGAAGCAGCGCGAAGAAGCGGAGCGACGTGACCATCGCCGTCTGGGACGCGAGCTGGATCTGTTCTCGATCTCGGACGAATACGGGCAGGGTCTTGTTCTCTGGCATCCGAAAGGCGGCGTTATCCGCAGCGAGATGGAGAAGCTCCTGCGTGAGGAGCTTGAGCAGCGAGGGTATAGTGTTGTTTACACTCCCCACATCGCCAAGCGGCAACTTTGGAAGATCAGCGGGCACGAAGACAACTATGCGGACTCGATGTACGCTCCGACGAGCATCGAGGACGAAGAGTATCGCCTCAAGCCGATGAACTGTCCGATGCACATCGGCATTTACAAATCGAGCCCGCGTTCTTACAGAGACCTTCCGCAGAAATATTCCGAGGCCGGGACTGTATACCGGGCGGAGCTGTCGGGAACGCTTCACGGGCTCATGCGTGTTCGAGGCTTCACCGTAGACGATGCTCATTTGTTTGTGCGTCCGGACCAGATCCAGGTCGAGATCGCTGACTGTCTGGATTTCGCGATCAAGGTGTTCGAAACGTACGGGTTCGAGAAAGTGAAGTTCGAGCTTTCGGTTCGCGGCAATGCGGACAACAAGCTCTATCTCGGTTCGGATGAAACCTGGCAGTCGTCGGAGGAGCAGCTCGCACGCGCGCTGGACGCCCGAGGGATCCAGTACGAACGTATCGAAGGCGAGGCCGCGTTCTACGGTCCCAAGATCGACATCAAGATCGAGGACGCGATCGGGCGAATTTGGCAGCTCGGTACGATTCAGGTCGACTGGAACCTACCGGAACGATTCGACCTCGAGTACACGGCCGAGGATAACCAGAAGCGTCGGCCGGTGATGATCCATCGGGCGCTGTTCGGATCGATCGAACGATTCTTCGGCGTGCTGATCGAGCATTACGCCGGCGCGTTTCCGCTTTGGCTCGCTCCGGTGCAGGTCGCGGTTTTGCCGATCACGGATCGGATCAACGATTACGCCGATAGCGTCGCCAAGGAGTTAAGAGCCGCCGGTTTTCGAGTAGAAGCGAACTTGCGGTCCGACAAGATCGGGGCGAAAATTCGCGACGCTCAGATGCAAAAAATTCCATACATGCTGGTTCTTGGGGACCAGGAACTGGAAGCGCAAAAGGTTGCGGTCCGGGAAAGAAAACAGGGTGACATCGGCGCGATGTCACTGGGTGAGTTCAAGGAGATGATCACCGAGCAGAAACTGCTCAGGGCGCTCTGAGATCGTTTTTAGCCAGAGGAGGCACATATCGCTAGAAGATTTGGTGGGAGAAATTTCCGTCCGCGTCAGCGCGAACCGCAGCACCGGACAAACGAAAGGATACGGGTCCCGTCAGTGCGTGTAGTCACGGACGACGGCGACGCACTGGGCGTGATGGACACCCGCGATGCGATCCAGGAAGCCCGGAAACGCGGGCTCGACTTGGTCGAGATCGCGCCGACCGCTCAGCCGCCGGTGGCGAAGATCATCGACTACGGCAAGTTTCTTTACGAGCAGAAGAAGAAAGCTCACGAAGCGAAAAAGAAACAGGTCACGGTCCAGGTCAAGGAGATCAAGTTCCGTCCCGGCACCGACGACCACGACTACCAGTACCGGATGGAGCACGCGAGGCAGTGGCTGGGCGAAGGCGACAAAGTCCGAGCGGCGATTGCTTTCCGCGGCCGCGAGATGACGCACCGCGAGCTCGGAGCCAAGATCCTGAAGAAACTCAGTGAGGATCTGCTCGACATCGCGGACGTGGAAGTGGCCCCGAAGATGGAAGGCTATCAGATGTTTACCATCTTCGTGCCTAAAAAAGGCGGCCCCGAGGTGAAGAAGAAAGCCGCTCCGAAACCGGTTGCCGACGGCGCCGAGCCTGAGAAGAAGCGGGAACGTGCGGAGAAGCCGAAGGAAGAAACGGCGAAACCCGAACGGACGGACGAGGATGAGATTTTTTAAAGTACGACAGGCTTTCCAGCCTGTCGCGACAGACTAGACAGTCGGTCGCACAAAAGGGAGAGAGTAATTATGCCAAAACTAAAAACACACAAGGGCGCGGCGAAGCGTTTCCGTTCGACGGCGAGCGGCAAGTTCAAACGCGGGCATTCGCACGCGCGGCACATTTTGACGAAGAAGGCTCACAAGCGTAAACGCATTCTGGACATCGACGTGCTCGTCAGCGAAAGCGATCAGAAGCGCGTAGAGAAAATGCTGCCGTACGGAAGAGATTAATAGATTTTCGATTTGCGACTGCCGATTTGCGATCTCGTTGTTTCTCAACGATCGCAGATCGCAAATTGAAAATCGCAGATCTCAAAGGAGAGTGAACTATGCCAAGAGCAAAACGTGGTAACAAGCGTCTCGAGAAACGTAAAAAAATATTAGCCTTAGCCAAAGGCTATCGTGGGACAAAATCGAAACTGTATCGTTCGGCGAAAGAGTCGGTCGAGCGAGCGTTGAATTTCGCATACACCGGCCGCAAGCTGAAGAAGCGGGATTTCAGAAAGCTGTGGATCGTCCGCATCAACGCGGCGTGCCGGCTGAACGAGATGAAGTATTCTCAGTTCATGTACGGTTTAAAGCTGGCGGGTATCGAGCTGGATCGAAAAGTTCTGGCAGATCTCGCGGTCAAACAGCCTGAGACCTTCGCGACGATCGCGGGCCAGGCGAAGGATGCGATCGGCAAACAACAGGCGCCGGCCGCGGCATAACAACCCGCGGGTTAAATCAAAAAGGCGTGTCGACTTTTAAGTCGACACGCCTTTTCCTTTTTACTCGTAGCGCTCATCGCTACCCCGAGACGCTTGATGATTCACTCAGAAAGTTGATCAGGTCTGTTGTCAGGCGATCCTTGTGGCTCGCAAACAAACCATGCGGAGCTCCCTCGTATTCGATTAGCGTCGCATTCGCTATCGTCCCCGCGGCAGCGCGGGCCGCTGCGTCGATCGGCACAGTTTTATCTGCATCACCGTGGATGATCAGCGTCGGAACCGTAACCGACGGCAAATCAGGGCGAAAATCCGTCGTCGCGAACGCCTTCGCGCAATCGAGAGTGCCTTTCAGTCCCGCCTGCATCGCGACGATCCAGGATGACTCGATGACCGCGTCGCTGACCGGATGGCTGACCAAGCCTACGCCGTAGAAATCTTTGAAGAATGTCTTGAAGAACGCAGCTCGATCTTCCTTCATACCCGCCGCCATCTCATCGAATACGGCCTGATCCGTCCCGTCGGGATTGTCATCAGTCTTTAGCATATAAGGCACGACGGACGAGATAAGAGCGATTTTCGAAACGCCCTTTCCACCGTGACGGGACATGTACCTGACAGCCTCGCCACCGCCCATCGAAAACCCGACAAGGCTGACGTCGAGCCCCGACGTTGTTTCTTGAATCACGGTCGCCAGATCGTCGGCGAGAGTGTCGTAATCGTAGCCGATCCAAGGCTGGTCTGATCTACCGAACCCTCGGCGATCGTACGCGATCGGGTTGAATCCCGATTCCGCCAGAGCGAGAGCCTGATCGTCCCAGCTGTCCGCAGATAGCGGCCACCCGTGTAACAGAATCACGGGCCTTCCCGATCCCCACGATTTGTAGTAAAGCTTTGTCCCGTCCGACACGGTGATATACGGCATTGTGTTCATTCTCCCTTGTTCGATCCCTGCTATGAACCCAGCTCAAGTCGCCTGCCCGTCGGCGTCGCAAAGCGAAGTCGCAGATTCGTCTGAGCGTAAAGGTTCGTTGTACTAAGAGCCTCCGAGTGCCTTGCTTAATCGAGGCGACTGCAACGATTGTAACGCGGGGGTTTGTAGGCTGGCTGACCGTGTCTTCTTACGCGACGGCGACTTTGTCGATTCCGAGCTCGGCTTTCGCCTCGGCAAATTTCTCTATAGCGAAATCCAGATCGGCTTTCGAATGCGCGGCGGAGACCTGTGTCCTGATCCGCGCTTTCCCTTTCGGTACGACCGGGAACGAGAACGGAATCACATACACGCCTTTTTCCAGAAGCGCCTCCGCCATTTTTACCGCCGGCTTCGCCTCGCCGAACATGACCGGGACAATAGGGTGCTCGCCCGGAAGAACTTCCAACCCGATCGCCTGGATCTTCTCGCGGAAATAGCGCGTGTTGTCCATCAACTTGTCTCTTAGCTCTGTTGATTCGGAGAGCAGATCAATTGCTTTTATCGAAGCTGCGACGATCGGCGGCGCCACGGAGTTTGAAAACAGATACGGACGTGATCGCTGCCGAAGGAGGTCGATCATTTCCTTCTTCCCGCTCGTGTAACCGCCGCTAGCACCGCCCAACGCTTTGCCAAGCGTTCCGGTAATGACGTCGATGCGGTCCATTACATTGTGATGCTCGTGAGTTCCGCGACCCGTCTTTCCCATGAATCCGACGGCGTGCGAATCGTCGACCATCACCATCGCTCCGTACTTGTCCGCCAGATCGCAAATCTCGTCGAGCTTCGCGATATATCCATCCATCGAGAACACGCCGTCGGTCGCAATCATCTTGAACCGCGCAGACGACGCTTCGTTCAGTTTTGCTTCAAGGTCGGTCATGTCGCTGTTCTTGTAGCGGAATCGTTGAGCCTTGCAGAGCCGGACGCCGTCGATGATGCTGGCGTGATTGAGCTCGTCAGAGATGATCGCGTCCTCCTCGCTAAGCAATGTCTCGAACAGGCCCCCGTTCGCGTCGAAGCACGACGTGTAAAGGATCGTGTCCTCGGTCCCGAGAAAATCGCTAATCTTCCGCTCCAGCTCTTTATGAATTTGCTGAGTCCCGCAAATAAAGCGCACCGATGACAATCCGTAACCCCATTTCTCGAGTCCTTCCTGCGCCGCCTTC
>DATLCA010000526.1:0-4519 GCA_035526605.1 Pyrinomonadaceae bacterium
TACTCGAGTACGAGATAATGAAAGACTGTCCCCCGCAGATCGCGAGCCGTCCCGTGCCCGAGCCGGCTGATGATGTTCGGGTGCCGCACCCGATCGAGCGCTACCGCCTCGTTCTGAAAGTTCTCGACCAGCGTCCGCTCCAACTCCGGATCAAGATCATCCTGCAGAAAAACATTCAGCGCCTTTATGACGACACACTTGTGCGCCGACGAAGTCGCCGCCAGATTGTCATGCGCGACAAAAATCTCCGCATAACTCCCCCGCCCCAGCTGCCGCTCGACATCGTACCGCTTATCCAGCCTGCAATTTTCTAAAGAAAGTTCCCGCATCCCGCATTGGAAAAACTTCTAAGCTCAATACGACATTATAGGTTGAAAGTTCGGGGAGCGTAAGAGTTTAAGATTGACTGTCCGTCGTGAGCAAGCCGGTTCTCATCATCAGCTGCCCCCTAGAAATCCGTATCCTTCTCAGATGGCATCTCTCCGAGCTTCAGCTGTGCACGCGAATTGAAAGAACCACTAGCCTCAGAAATCGGAATGTGCCGCTCTTCCCGTATCAAACTGATCTTCCCCTTTCGTAGCGCAAACATCTGCCTTTTATAAGTCTTCGGGCAGCCGTCTCCCTTCGAGTTTTCGGGTTCGTAAAGTTCTACGCGAAGCTGGCGATCGCTCAAGAATGCTCTTCGCAGTCCTCCGTCGGCACGATCACCGGAGACCATCGACCAAACGACCGAGGGTTTGTTTCCGTGCATGTCGAATAAGTACACGAGATTTGGAGTTGCCGATCCTCCGGTCTGCACCGAAATGACGACCACCGCCGCGTCCGGCAATCCTTCGATCTCACCAAACACTACGTCCGCCAGGCCGTACCCCATCTGCTGCTCCGAGTAAGCGGATTCACCATTTTTAAGCGAGAAGGATTCCCACTGCTTAGTTTTCGGATAGACAAAGTTCGAGAAATCAAACGCGAGGCTGCCGTCTTTGTTCGCAGCAGCATCGTCGACCGCCAGTTGGACCGCTGAGGATGATGAGTTCGCGGGTTGGTCGGTGCTTTCAGAGGGCGCGCATCCGATAGCGAATAGGGACGGGGCTACGATGATCGGCAACAACGCCATTATTTTCTTCAACTGCATATCCCGCTTTCCATCCAAGTTTCTACTTGAGTCTAGCGCGTCGAAAGGTGATGGAAGATGTGGGCAGCACAGTTGCTCCCGACCCCGGTCGCTACCGCTCGCGGTTCTGACCTGTGAGGACAACTTTTCTCGCGCCTTCACATGCGATTGCGGTAAACTCGCCGAACAACGTTTGGGCGTGCTCATCCATGAAGGTACAAATGCGAAGCTTCACACTCTCAGTCCTACTTATATTCTTGGCCTCGGTAGCATTCGCTCAAACCGACAGCGTGGCACCGATCCGATGGGAGAAGTACAGCGACGTTGACGAGAAGGTCACCGTCGTCCTTCCGAAGCGGCCGACAACGATGAGCGCGTATGACAGGTGCTCCGAGCGGATGCACGACATCTACCGAGCATATGCGGACGGCGCGGCTTACGAGCTTACGATCTTTACGAATAGGAAGATCGGACCACGACCAAAGTGGTGCACTGAAGACGCCGATCCTTACGACGGCGATGCATTGGCCGAGCGATTGAAAGAGATCGCGGTGCAAAAACGCGCCGGTTCGCCTGCGCGAATAGATCTCCAGGGCTACGAAGCCTTTCGATTCACGACCGAGAATCTGACGCGGGTTCTCGTCAACGACATCGACAAGAACAAGCGTTGGATCGAACTCGAGGTCGCGCACTATCCGGATAAAGTGTTCGACTTCGATCGATTCTTCGGATCGCTTCGTCTAAACGACGCAAGCGGACAAGACATTCGGGCCGGAGCTTTTGTGACGCTTGGCGACGAAGGCGTCGACGCATATGTTCCCGCTGCTCCGCCGGCATCGACGTCAGGTGCGGCCCGTGGCCCGGGCTACACGATCATAGTAAATGAACGGCCCGCCTACACGGAAAATGCTCGTAAAAATAAAGTGCAGGGCCATGTCACCCTAAAGCTGACGCTTCTCGCAAACGGATCGGTTGGAAATATCGAGGTGGTCGAGGGGTTACCGGACGGCCTCACGGAAAGCGCGATCTACTCCGCCCGGCGCATCGTCTTTCTGCCCAAGAGAGTTGATGGCAAACCCGTCTCGGTTTCGGTAAAGCTCGAGTACGGCTTTAAGCTTTACTAACTCCGCAGCGTAAAAATAATTTTCATCCGGGGCTCGAATCGGATCGGGGGCGAAATCCCCAAGATGGGAAAATTAGCCGCGGATTTTCGCGGATTACACGGATAAGAAAAGTTTTTCTTCAGATCCGCGTCATCAGCGATAATCCGCGGCAAAAATTTCTTAGCGAACTTTCGTGTTGTCCCAGAAGTCGGGTTTGCGGGTCTTGATCGGATTCTTTTCGGCGAGCTCGATCTGCTTGGCGCGGAGTTTCAGCTCTTCTTCCTTTTGCATGCGGCGTTCGGCGCCTGTCAGAGGCGGAGCACCGCGCTCGCCCCAGTAATACCTCAACGTGATCCACGCCAGCGTGCCCGAGCCGAGCAAAGTCAGCGCGAGAACGACGATGATGATCCAGGCGAAAGGGGACATGGGGTTTAGCAATTAGCAATAAGCAATAAGTGTTTTATGTTCGCATATTGGTGGGGTTGTCGGTAGTGACGTTGGGGTGACGTTTTTTCACCGCGAATTGGGGATCGGGCGGATGGAAGCCGAAGTGATTTTTCTTGTTTCGTGGTGATTCGTGTGTTTCGTGGTTCGGTTTTTTTAAAGACTGAACTACGAAATTACACGAATCCAAAGAATTAAAGCCAAACCACGAAAGACACGAATCACCACGAAACAAGAAAGTACGGGAACAAAGTGGCTACGGGTCAAGGCGTGCGCGATTAAGATTCAGATCCGTCCTCATCCGCCCAATCCGCGTTAAAAAAACGCCGGCGTGGGCTCACCGTTCAAAAAACCCCTCGATTGCGATAGAATGGCAACAAATTTTATCGACGTTTCGTAACTCGTTTTTGCATGCCGGATAACGCGCAAACCCCGAAGAAAAGCATCACGCCCGATTGGCTGGTCCAGGGCGCTCTGACGCGGATCGGGGACATGCTCGACAAGCTGACCGGGCGGAGCTGGAAGCCGGCGAGCAGCCTCGCGACGAGCGGTTTGATCGAGCGCCTGAAGGGGCTTCTCGACTCGCACATCAAACGCGACGCCGACGGGCGAAGCTACGTCCCGCACAACATCAAGCTCAAGATGCAGTGGGACAAGTTCTCGACCGACTCGGAGGACAGTCTAAGAAAGGTAGAGAACGAACTGCTCACCGCCGCGGTCGATCACATCAGCGACAATCGTTATTACACTTATGCACCGCTAAAACTTGAGGCAAAGCCCGATTACTTCACGGAAGGCGTGAAGCTTTTCGTAAGCTTCGAACAGTTCGACGAAGAAGGCGGCGAGGGCGAGCTGAACGTGACGATACCCGCGACAAATCTCAGTCATCTGATTCCCGGGTCTCTTGCAGGTCTAGATGGGGTGGCACCCGCCTCGGGCGACGGGCTACCGAAGGTTTTGCGGGGCGATCTCGTCGTGAATTTCAACGCAGGCCCGGGCGGAATCGAGAAACGTTTCAACATCGAACAAGGCAAACGCCTTTCCGTCGGCCGTACGAAAGACAACGACATCACCATCGATCACACAAGCGTGTCGAAGATGCACGCTTCCCTGCTTCTGAACGCGGAAGGAAAGCTGGTCGTGGCGGACACCGGCTCAACAAACGGAACATTTTTAAACGGTGAGCGAATCACGTACGGGAAGGCGATCGAGATTTTCGCGGGCGACAAAATAAAGTTCGGTGCGATCGACGTGCGTGCGGAGTTTACGCCGGAAGCGGAAGCCGAAGTTTCACCCGACGCCGCGACGGAGGCGTATACCGTCGGCGATTTCCAATTCTCGAAGAAAACGGAAGTCGTGGCGCCGGCGGTTGGGACGGAAGTCCCGCGCGCGCCGGCGGAGACGCACGACAAGGAATGATTTCCGTTTCGTTTGATTCGTGGTTCGATTTTCAAAGAAACGGAAACCAAGAAACACACGAATCACACGAAATATGAACGCACGAACATAGACGAGACGAATTGATTTCGCCGCGTGAGCGGCCGACCGAATTTAGCCGTGGGCCTTAGCCCACGGACCGGCGAAAGAAGAGATCCGCGCCGCGTCGCGGCGCCTGATCATAACGTCGATTCATGCGTCGCTACGCGACGCGACGTCATTGAAAACGCATTCCGTGGGTAAAGGTCCACGGCGAAATTCGCCCAGCCGCTCACGCGGCGAAATCAATCGCTAGGCGATTCAAAAAACGTTCGCTACGCGATCCAAACACGAAATGAAGTTCTCGACACTTCTCACATTTATCGACTGGAACAAACTTCGCCCCGAAGCAATCTTCGGCGGACAAGTTCTCGAGCGGACACCC
>DATLCA010000527.1:0-1920 GCA_035526605.1 Pyrinomonadaceae bacterium
GCCAACTTTGACGGCGTCGGGTTTGACCGTACTCTTGCCGACCGCGGTTCCCTCGCCGTCGACTCGTTTTACGTTGTCGCCTTTGACGGGCAGGACTTCGGTCATGATCGCGTCGAAGTTGCTCCAGCGGGATTCGGAGATAATGATCTTGTCGAACGACAGCAGGATCGCCGAACGCTTTTTGATGCGGCCCGGTTTCTGGATCTTGTCGACGCGTCCTTCGATGATCGCACCGACGATCTCCTGCGGGGCGACGACCTTTGCCGTGAACTTGTCACCTTCGCGGCTGCGCGCGGTGTCGAGCGGCTCCTGCAATTCCAGGATCAGCTCTGTATCCCGGGGAATGATAATGACTGCATCGTCGGGATTGGGCGTGTAAGTTACTTTCTGAACGGCGCCGTTTGGAACTGCAGCTATGTCAGCCGGTTCGGTTTGTACCGGTTGCTCAACGGTCTGCTGCGTAGGGGTCTCGGGTGCGGGAACGGCCTGAACCATCGTGTTCTCCGGCTGCCGGGTCGGCACGATCGCCGCCGGGTTTTCCGCTGCCGGCGTCGCGACGGGTACATCGACCATCCCACGCAGTTTCAAAGCGCTCGGAACCGCGGAATCAAAGGAGCGCTTTTCGAATCCGGTCGAGTAGCCCGATTCGAAACCCTGTCGATAGCCGTCCCGATAATCTTCCAGCGACCCGTAATCTTTGTTGTATGCCCGGCTCGCGGTCGAGTACTCCTCATGGCCTGTGACGTTCATGCTCGCGTTATCGAGGATGTCTCGATATCCCGCCATATAACCGTCGGAATAACCGGTGCGATAACCGCGCTGAAGCGCGGCATTGACCTCTTGAGCGGTCGCCGTATGTAAAGGCAGGGCCAGGAAAGATATCAAACTAAGAGAGAAACTCAGGGCGAGAGCTAATAAACTTCGGGTCAGCTTCATTGTGTCTCCTATGAACTTTTCGCGATTGTTGTGAACGAGGAAATGAATATCCGGCTAGATTTATACACTAGTGCTTAAGAAATTACAAGGAGTTTATGCGGCTGCTTAAGCCCTGGTTCGAACTATGAATTGTGGGGCGCCGAAGTATCATTTTTCCATCAATTTCGGTGTTTTGCGGGATTTATTGGGAATTTACAACTTGCCGCGGGACGAACCCGATTTCAGTGTTTTAGCTCGTTCGGGAGACCCGGTTTTCGGTTCCTGTGCATTTCGCCCGCCGGTTTTCTCAGCACCAAAACAAAAAAACGGGCGACGGACAGGCACATGTCCATCGCCCCAGTTTGCTTTTAGGAGGAGCAAATGAAATTAAAAACTCTTCCGGAACAGGTACGACGCCCTGATAAAGAATGTTCGGCCGTTGCGTTCGAACCCCGGCTCGTGCTGGTTCGTGAAAGGGCTGTACCCGTGATAGTTGAAATCGTCGTTGTACCCGGCGTAAAACGCGGTACCGGGCGTCGGGTTCCAACCGAACAGAAACTGGCCGCTCGTGTTGCGGCTGAGCGAATCGTAATCGGCACGCAGCCGCAGGTAAATAAATCGCGTGAACTGGTACGTCGAACGAAGCGAGAAGATGTTCGTGTCGAACGCTCGTCCGCCGTTGTCGTTTCTCGTCAGGCGGCTCTTTGTGTAATCGAGTGATATACGAAGCGGATCGATCGGCTTGTACTCGCCACCGAGATTCAGGTCGAACTGCCAACCACGGCCCGGATCCAGCTCAGGCTGCTGCGGAAAATTTGCCGGCAGGGGAACCGTCGGGTCCGCCTGGTGGGCGTAGAGCTGCTGAATGTACAGATTGTATTCGAGGCTGCTCAGGTAATCGCGGAACGCGGGACTTGTCCGCGGATAACGATTGCCGGCGCCGAAATCGAAGTCGAAGGCGTTGATGATCGAGCCGACGAACCCGTACAACGATAGTTTCTTACT
>DATLCA010000528.1:0-2625 GCA_035526605.1 Pyrinomonadaceae bacterium
CGAAGTTCCGACGGACAGCTCTTTTCTATCGCATGGGGCGGTGCCACGGCGTATTTCTTTCCTTTGTTCGGTGATTATGACGGCGATGGCAAAACCGATTTTGTCTCGCGCCAAACAATCTCCGGAAGTGGGGCATATCGCTGGTGGATCTTCCAAAGCTCGACACAAACGGAGCGCATCGTTGATTTCGGGCAGTTTGGCGACCTGAGACCGGGACAGCAAGTGCCTGAAGAACCGCAGGCCGAGCCATCTGTTGGAAGCGACGAGGCGTGGAATTAGGCAGACACTCAATTCCCAAAACCGGGGCCGCCTAATTCCGACAAGCGGCTTCCCGGCGCTTCGTAATCAAAAGATTCGGCTTTAGATTTGTTATCTAAAGCCGAATTTTTTTGAAGGCAATGAGGTCGCTAGCGGGAGTGCGAATCTGGAAGAGCGAGCGATATAGAAATTCACATGGAAGCTTTCTACGTCTCCGCATCCAAGCTTTGAATCTGCACTACACTATTCAACTCGTTCCCAACTTCATAGAAAATGCGCTCGCCGCTTCTGGAGATCGCGAGGCGAAAGATCGCATCGTTTTCCCATTCCCGGAGCTTGCTTGGCTGAGGTCCGTTCAGCGGAACTTTCCAGAGACTCTCGGGCTTGCCGCGCCTCAGTACGACAAACAGATCTTGTCCATCCTTTGACCAATCAAGAAATGGAATATCGTCATGCGGCGGGGTCTCAAGGTACTTAAGTATCTCGCCCGTCCGGGTCGAGAGAAGACCGAGCATCATCGTATTTGTCTCGGGACCCGATATGTAGGCCGCGATCGTGTTTCCGTCCGGCGAGATCCGCGGGGAACGCGTTGTTCGATCCGTTATTTGCACCGCATTCTCGCCGTCTATCGAAACCCGCCAGAGCTTCTCGACTTTGGTGTCGGGATCCTGGACCAGGTAAAAGACCGAGCTCGCGTCGGGAGAAATTACGGAATCCGTCACGTTCCCGTTTGTCGTCAACTGTGACGCGTTTGTACCGTTCGCGTCCGAGCGCCAAACATCCATCTGCCCGCTGCGGTTCGACATGAATATCAGCAGCCGCCCGTCTGCTGAAAGCCGGGGCGAGATCTCCGCCGCCGGGTCCGAGGTCAATTGTTTCTGCTCGCCATCCTCGCTGATAGCGAAAATGTCAGCATTGCCACCCTCCGCCGATGAGTAGACGATCCTTCCGTCATTGGTCCAGTCTGCGCCGAACGGTAAGGGGCCCCGGTCCGAGACGGTCGTAAGGACGTGCGTGTTCTTGTACAGGTCATTTACCGAAGCGGTAAGGAAACAAGCGAATTTGTTCGATTGGACGGCCACCACCGCGTTCGTCGCCCTATTCAGACTGATTCCGTAGTTGCCATTGATACCCTTGGTGATTAGTCTCGCCTTTCCCGACGGATAAGAGACAAGCCAAAGCTCATCATTTAAACTCGGCGACGTTGCGCCAAAGGCGACCGCCAAGATTCCGCTCCCGTCCGCGAGCCAAATGGTGTCGCCCGCCGACGTCCAATTCTCATCCGAGATGGTCTTCTGATCTCCCGATTCTGCATCGACGATCACGACCCGAGCCTCGGTCCCGCGGCCTAGCCGGCGAAGCATCGTCGCCGAGAGTAATTTTCCGTCGGGCGACCACGAAACCGCGCGATGCGTGAATTCGCTATCTGAGCCGGGCGTTACAACGTCACGCTCGTTTTTGCCGTCGATGTCTGTAATCACCAGGGCGGCGTCCCTCGTTCCAGGGTGACGACGCGTGAATGCGATATGAGTCCCGCTCGGAGATATCGCCGGAGGACTCGAGATATTGTGAAGAATCTCTTTCGCGGCGCCGCCGAGCACGGAAACCGTGTAAAGCGTCGTGACAGGGTCGATGCTTGATGGCGAGGTCTCATCCACCGAGTAATAGATCTCGTCGCTCATCGGCGAGAAGGCGGCACCGATAAATTTTCCGTTGATTTGAGGCACGAGTTCGCTGGTGTTGCCGTTCTCGGTCTGCCGCACATACAAGGACTGCACGCCATTCTTCACCTGAACCAATGCCAGGTATTTTCCGTTCGGCGAAACGATTGAGTTCCGGATATCCGCGTCCGCTACGACCTCATCAACACGAAAGGTCCGGAACTGGGATTCCGCAAAGCTTACAGAAGCAGTACGAAAGAAAGCGAGGTAGCCGACCGTTACGACCAATACGGCAAGAATACCGACTATGACCGCGCTGCCCGGATAAACGAACCATGACTGATGCGGCGCCTGTCGAGGGGCATCGGCCGAGACCGGACTTATCCCATGAATAACCGCAAGTTCAGAGAGTGGCGGGCCCCCGTTGCGATCTTTCTCCCGCCCATTCGCGATCGCTTCCCGATCAGGGTAGATGTTCTGCACATCCCCTACGAACTCGTGGCCGCGACGCGGGATGGTAACGATGAAATCTCTTTCCTGCTCGAATCGCCGCAGCGTTTTCCGCAAGGTCAGGATGTTCTGCGCCAGCGTCGATTCCTCGACAAACGTATCCGGCCAGACTTCGTTGAGAAAGTACTCTTTCTCCACCACGCTTCCATGATTTTGGAGCAGCACAATAAGAATTTGGAGGGCCTTGGGCGTTAGA
>DATLCA010000529.1:0-3675 GCA_035526605.1 Pyrinomonadaceae bacterium
GAACAAGCAACGAACTATCGCTCCAAAAAGAAAAGGCCTCGGCGAATTCGCGTCGAGGCCTTTCCAAATTTAGCTTCCTGACTCTTACATCCGACCATTTTTCTTACGGGAGACTTTCGGTGCATCGAGATCCGGCTGAAATATGGTGCTCGTGCAGTTGTACGCGTTCAGCTGCATGTAACCGGGCAAGTCGGTGTTGTTATTCGATGAATACTTATGAATGAAGACACGGTTGCCCACCGAGGTTGGTGGGCAAAACAACTGGTTCTGGGAATGACGCGAATCGATGGATGCCGATTGGCCCATCATCGAAGAAACCAGGACGATGGATATCGCTATTAATAGAATTGCTTTTTTCATGATCAAACTCCCAATAAATCATCGCGGTGATCCCGCACCCTTTAACGCGGAGTTCGAAACAAAGAAGTGTCATGAAGCATTGTTAATACTCGGACGAACCATTCACCCAGATAAAGGATTGGATATCGATCATGTCGCGCGGCTTAAGGTTCCGGAGATCCCGTGCGAGAACGGAACCGAAGTCCAGCAGGCTGCTGTATGTTCGCCACGACGGACGCGACTCGTAATGAAGATCAAACCCGTATCGTTCGGCCGCGGTTCGGGTCACCGTCGGTTTGAAAAAGATATGCGTTTCGGGCTGTGCAAGAAAACCAAAAACCGTTACGACCGGATGGGTAAAAACTCTCGACTGTTTTTTTGGGAGTGCGGCGACAACGCTACACCATTCGTCGAAACGACGTGGCATAGCCGCCCGGCCGTAAAGAAATTCGTAGAGTCCTTCCGCGAAGAAGCGCGCTCCTGCGTCTGTCCGGAGAGCATCGCGCAGTGCCATGCTTTCAAATGAAAAAATTAAGTTTGTTCCCGAGAGAGATTTGATGGCACGCGAACCGATCTCGACGAACGCACCATCTTTTAGCAGGCTTCGAAAGGTGGCGCGGTTTAGCAGCTGGTTCCATCGTTCATGGGCTCGCCATTTATAACCGCGTTCCCAAGCAATATACGTTTCGTCACGAAAACCTTTCGGAAAAAACCGCAGGAACTTACGCCGGCTTTTTTCTGCTCCGCTTGATAGAGCTATCTGTTTTCCAGCAGCGGTTGCCATCTCATTACCCCGAGCCGTAAGCCCCTATGCGTCGCGTTTCCGTGCACCGTCGTCAGTAATTCTCGTTTTGCAATCACGATGCCAATCGCTTTTGTTCCGCCGCTGCTTGCTACTTAAAACCCTTTCCAATACCTACCGTAAATCCCGCGACGATCCCCACAGTCGGCGCGTCGTGACCGAATCCAGGTCGAACACCGGCATCGAATCGAAGTCGTTTGTTCACTTTGTAAGTAACGGCGCCCAGCAGATAGATTCCCCGCGGCTGCTCTTCATCGACGGTATTCCCGAACGTCTCGAGGATGAACCCGAAATTTTTTGGCAATTCGCGTTCAAAAGCGAAAGCGATCTGCGCGCCGGAATCACGCTTGTCGCTCATTTCCCTGCCGACGTTTAAATAAGAAACGTTGAGGACAAGATCGTTCTTTCCGTAAGTGCGATTGAAGATGAGCCGGATCGTGTGATCGACCTTACCCGTGCCCAACTCTTTTTCCTCGCTCGCCGTGGGAAGTTTTATCGAATAGGCAAACGCGACCGCAAGATGCTCGTCGGGTTTGGCACGGGCGATGGCCTTAAAGCCCAAATTCAAATCACCCACGCCGCTGTCGTGCATTCCCATCCGATCCTTTTGTACGACAAACGTGTCGAGCTCAAAATCGAGTCTCAGGCGATCGGTTACGGCAAAATTTACGTTGAGCGGAGCCGTATGGTGGTAGTGAAAATCCGGTGCGTCGAAGGTGAAATCGCCGCCGTACTCGATCTGCAGAACGCCGGCCTTTTGGTTGGTTGCGCTTTCCGAAGTGGTCGGGCGAACGGGAGAAATAAAATCGTCTTCTTCATCATCGCTTTGCGCGAGGCCGCTAGCAGACAGAAGAACGATTATCGACAAGAAAAATACAAGGCGAGTTTTATGCGGCATGGCTGTTATTCATCCATACGTGGTCTGCCAAAGGCTGGCTTGGAGGCTGCAGTCAGGATACTCATTGGCCAGTGCTTCCTTTGTGCGCTCGATTACAGAACGCACTTCGCTGCATCCTCTTTATCAATTGAGTTACCACTTCATCCTCTATCAATACCTGCGGCTTCAGTCGTATGTCATGCTGCATCGATCGAGGCTTTAGCCGAAATAAAAAAGGTCGTAAGAGAGGAAGGTAGTTATGGGTGGCGAAGGCACTTCAGAGGAATAGGCGCCCAAAAAGAGGCCGGCTCTTTCGAGACGGCCCCTTCATGAATGTTATCGAGTGCACTTTCGAAAGCTCGAAGGCCTTTTATTTTTTCTCACGCTGGTAACAGGTCTCCGCGCTGCCGTCAGTCAGGCAAAGCAGATCGTAGCCGTACTCGTCGGTCTTTGTTTGAAACTCGAGAGTCTTGGCGGTCGGGGTCTTTGTCTGTTCCTTATTACTACTGGACGCACAAGAGTTCGTATTTTTCCAATAGTCGCGGGCCGGACTGAGACTGATCGTCGATCCCTCGACCGAATACTTTCCGTTGATCTGATTGAAGAGCGTCGTCGTGCAGTTGTACATCGTAAGTTCCATGTACCCGACGAATTCGTAATTTCCGTTCGGCAAAAATTTGTACCAGAAGAGGCTGCCGCGTCCGGGTTTTGTCGAGCCCGTCACCTGATTTTGATACTGGATGGCACCGACGCTGCCCGTCTTCCAGGAACCGGTAATGTCCGATGATTGCGCGAATGTCGAATAGGCTTGAACTGCGAGCAGTGCTCCGAAGATCGCCAGCCAGAACGCGGTCGATGATATTTTTCTCATGATAAAACTCCGTATAAATGCTTGTCGGGTTTTCCCCGCAATCTCTCACGCGAAGTTTGAGAAAAAAACGTTTCATTCGGGGCAGCACATTTCTTCCGCCCTCTTCAGGAGCTAGTCCCGTGTGTTCGGCAGAGGCTGCCGCGCGATCAGACGATTCACTTCCGTCTCGACCACGGCCCGGATCATGTTGAGATTCTCCTGCGAATCCGCTTCGAAGCGGAGAACAAGTATCGCTTGCGTGTTCGAAGCGCGGACCAGGCCCCACCCTTTCTCGAACAGAATTCGGGCTCCGTCGATGGTGATGACCTCGTTCGTCGCGGCGAAATGTTTCGCGATCGCGGCGACGACTTCGAATTTGCTCTCGTCGGTGCACACGATTCGGAGCTCGGGTGTCGAGAACGTCGGCGGAACGTCGGCGAGAAGAGCAGAAAGCGGCTGGTTGGTTTTCGAAAGTATCTCCAGGACGCGGGCACCCGCGTAGGTCGCGTCGTCGAACCCGTAAAAGCGGTCGGCGAAAAAAATATGGCCGCTCATCTCGCCCGCCAGGGCCGCATTCGTTTCTTTCATCTTCGCCTTGATCAACGAATGTCCGGCCTTCCACATCACGCATCTCCCGCCATGTTTTTCGATATCATCGAAAAGGTTTTGCGAGCACTTCACTTCGGCGATGATCGTGGCACCCGGGTTCGCTGCCAGAATCGAACGTGAGAGTAGGATCATCAACTCGTCGCCCCAGATGATTCTGCCTGTTTCATCGACCACGCCGATGCGGTCCGCGTCGCCATC
>DATLCA010000530.1:0-4940 GCA_035526605.1 Pyrinomonadaceae bacterium
GCAGAGTGATTTAATAAATTCGAGCCGCTGAACGAGTCCGAGTTTAGTTTCCATTTCCTGATTTCGCGTTTGATTTACCCGGCCGCCTTCTGGGTTCCGCGGAACTGCTTTCTTACATCGAGATTTCTGCTCACGATCTCTCGCTCTTCGGGCGTCAAAAGCCGCGTCAACAAAATTGCTATCGCGAACACCAACGCCCCGGCGCTCCCGGCCGCGAAAAGAGACAGGTAAGACTCGCCCAAGAGGTTCAATAATGTCCGCTCTACGAGGGCCATCGCCGCCGCCGCGACAAGGATCCGGGCTCCGACGGCGAGCCAGAATCGCCAAAGAACATTTCCCAGAAATCGCCGTTCGCTATACGCGATGATGGGTATGGTGACAAGTGTCGCCGCGAGTCTGGCCGCAGCAACTCCGTCGCTTCCCCAACGCTCGGCCGCGACGATCATTAACGGGATGGCGATGACCATCCAGGCCCCGGTCATTATCACATTCAGCGCCGGGAACTTGAAAACTTCGGCGAGCTGGTACGCCATCACGGCCACGGAAATGATACCGAAAGAAAGGCCGTGAAAAACTAATAGGGAGTACGACTCGGACGCGAGCTCGGCACTCATCCACAATTTCAGGAACAGGCTCCCGCAAGCTATAAAATTGGTGACCGCGAAGACCACGATCACAAGGATCAGTTTGTTCGCCCGCTTATAAAGTTCGATCACTCGATCTCGGTCTCCGAGAACCTCGTTGACCACGGGAAACACCGCCTGGACGATGCTGGCGACGAATCCTTGAAGGTAGATCGCGAGCAGCATCGGCACAAAGTAAAACGTCAGCGCCGCCGGCCCGAATTTTCTCATCACCCACGAACGCTCGAATATGAACAACACATTCGCGAAGATCTGATACAGGATGATGTTACCGGCATATCTGAGGACGGTTATCCAGACCTCGCGCGACGCGTTCTTCCAGAGATCGATGACCGGAAAGAGTTGCTTCGCCCGGACAAAGAAAACGAGCCCCGTCAGGATGACGAGACCGAAATTCCACACGAGCAACGCCACGACGCCGAAACCGTTGAGAGCCAGAATGATATTTCCCGCGCCCAGCAGCAGCCCGTTCAGATTCGTGATCGTAACGTAATTGTCGAACCTGTGAAGGCCCTGAAGAACAAATTGGAAGACCTGGCTCAGCATCAACCCGACACCTATCGCGCCGGCGAGATAAAGTGAATTGATGGCCGTCTGCTGGTTTTCCGGAGAGATCAACAACACGCGGTTTACGATAACCGGAGCCGTCAAAATCAAAGTCACCGAGCCGAGGATGCCGACGAATAAACTGAACCAGAACGTCGCCGAGACGAACTCGACGGACTGTTCCGATTTGCCGGCCGCCTCAAGTTCCGGGATGTACTTGCCGACAACTTTGCCGACCCCGAACGTGAACGAGTAGCTGATAAATCCGAGGACGATCGCGAAGAGACCGTATTGTTCGCTCCCGAGACCCCGGACGAGTATCGGCGTCGCGACGAAGCCGAGCATAATTGGAAAGAGCCACGCGACGACGCTGAACAGCGAATTGACAGCTAGCCCCCGGCGCTTTCCTTTTCGCTCAGCGGGCACTCGGTGACGCCTCCTCGTACGAGGCGATCGCTTTCGCGGCCGCGTCGCGTTCGTCGAAATTCGCGAGCACGAATTCCCTCCCGGTCGCGCTCAGCCTGTCGCGCAGCGGGCCGTCACCTTTCAATTTCAGGATCGCATCAGCGAGGCCGTCGGCATCACCGGGTTCGACAAGCAAACCGGTTTCCAGATTTTTCACCGCTTCCGGTATCGCGTACACGTTTGTCGATATGCTCGGACGCTTGAGAGCCATCGCTTCCAGTAACGCGATCGGCAGTCCTTCGACATAACTTGGAAGTGCGAACGCATCCGCGATTCGAAAGAACGTGAGCACGTCCTGACGTTCCGACCCAAGCGACGCGGAGTGGACGAGCTTGAACTTTTCGCCCAGCTTGTGTTCGGTGATCCTTTTCGCATCCTCCGCCGTCGGCATCTGCGGCGTCAGCCAAACAAACGTCACGCCCGCATCCACCGCAACGATCTTGCGGGCCGCATCCAGAAAAACCCATCGTCCCTTTCGGTCGATAAAATTGCCGACACACAACACAACAAAATCGTCAGGCGAAATTCCGTGATTCGCGAGCACTCTCGCCCGGTCGAACGGTGCGGCGAGAGCCTCGTCTATTTCCGGGGGGTTCACGGCCGTGTACGTGACCTTGATGCGGTTCCAGAACTTTTCGCTCACGAGACCGCGCAGGCGGGTTTTCGTATCCGCGTTGGACGCGAAGAAATTCAGCCCGGGCAAATATGAAACAAACCTAAGCCGATACTTCCACAACATTTTTCGCCAGGGCGAAGCTTCCGGAAGGAAGTTGTGAAGGGTGATAAAAACGTGGGCGCCGCGGAGGGACATCGCCGTAAGAAATGTCAGCGACTGCCAAGGCGCAATCTCGATCTGGAAGACCGTGTCCCGCACGTCGTATTTCAGCAGATCTCGGAAAGTTCGGAGCTCGACCGTAATCCGATTCACCTGGCGTTTTAGTTTTCGCGACACGCCCGCCGCGGGTTCGTGATCTAGATGATGATCTACGAGCTTGTATTCGACGCCGAGCTGATCCAGGTACTGAACGATTCCGGGCGGCGACGCTTTTGGAACGTGGACCACGATCTCCCAACTCTCACGGGCGAGCTTCATGATCGCGAGAAAATACACCTGAGCGCCGCCCCAGCTGAGATAGTTCCAGACGAATACGAGCCGGCGTTTTTTGTTCATGAAGTGATCTTATAGATCTCGGATAACGGCCGTTCCTTCTGTTCAAGCGCCCAACGCCCTTCGATATTCCGGCCGAGCGCGACCCGAACGAAAAAGATAACGAACGCCGCGTAACCCTGAGCCTTGCTCGGGGCGCTACCGACGATCATGTTCAGACGACGGCGCAGGCTGTGCGGATGATATGGATCGAAGAGCATCGTCGCGGCCATCCGCCGCATCCCCATTTTCGAGATCTTCTCGGGCACGTCGTTCGGTTTGCAGAAAACCTGCGCACGCGGGTCCACAAACAACCGCCACCCGGCTTTTCGCATTCGCGGGGTATACTCGGCGTCGCCGTACTGCGGCAGCCTTCTCTCATCCATCAATCCGACTTCCCTGACCGCCGCGGCAGGAAACAGAACGCAGTTTCCGACGATCAGCTCGACCTCCCACGGCGCCCGCGGAAGTGTGTCGACGGTTTGCTTCACCCAATGCCGCATGCCGCCCCACCAGACATTCCATTTCGGCGAAACCTGAAAGACGCGCTTTCGATCATCCCAACTCACGAGCACGGCCCCGATCACCGAGCGCGGATTTGCTTTCGCGGACTCGAGCATCCTTTGAAGAAATGGGGGATCGAATTCGGAGTCGTTGTTGATCGCGAGAATATATTCCGGATCGTTTTTGAGAGCCGCCGCGAGGCCGACATTTGTGCCCGCCGTATACCAAAGGTTGCCGTCGCCCGGGATCACGGTGACGTCGGGGAATTTTGCCGCGAGCTCGTCCGCCGTTCCGTCTGTCGAACCGTCGTCGACGACTATCACGCGGAGATCTATTCCCGTCAGATCGGCCGCATACAAGCTCTGCAGGCAGCGCAGCGTCAGCTCTTTCCGATTATGGACGGGAGTTACGACTTCGATTCTGACGTCGGCCATACAGGACTAATAATCAAGCTCCGGGTATTTAACAAACCGTATGTCGGCGTCCACCATCAGTTCCACGAGTTCCTTGAACGAGGTCTGTGCTTTCCATCCGAGGAGATCTTCCGCCTTCTTCGGATCGCCGATAAGAATGTCCACCTCCGTCGGGCGGAAGTAAACCGGATCGACATCTATGACCGTGTCGCCTTCGCTCGTGTGCTCAGGCTTCGCGCCGACTTTCTCTTCGAACATTGCTTTGTCGATCGAGGCGATGCGGGCGGTCTCATCCCTGCCTTCGCCCGACCACTCGAGGCTGATACCGATATACGAGAACGCGGTTTCCGCGAACTCGCGAACGGAATGCGTCTCGCCGGTGGCGAGGACAAAATCGTCAGCCGTATCGTGCTGAACGATTCGCCACATGCCTTCGCAAAACTCGGGTGCGAATCCCCAATCGCGTTTCGCGTCGAGACAGCCGAGAGCGAGAACCTTCGATTCACCTAGAGCAATTCTTGCGACCTCGCGGGTGATCTTTTTCGTGACGAACGTTTTCCCGCGCCGGGGCGACTCGTGATTGAAGAGAATCCCGTTCGAAGCAAAGATCCCGTAGGCCTCCCGATAGTTCACGATCGTCCAGTACCCGAAAAGCTTCGCGACCCCGTACGGCGAACGCGGGTAGAAAGGCGTCTTCTCCGTCTGCGGAATTTCCTGCACCTTTCCGAACAGCTCCGACGTCGACGCTTGATAGAACTTTACCTGCCGCAGACCGGTTTCTCGTATCGCATCGAGGAAGCGCAGCGTCCCGAGTCCGTCCACCTGCGCGGTGTAGTCCGGGATCTCGAATGAAACCTTGACGTGACTTTGTGCAGCAAGATTGTAGATCTCGTCCGGTGCGATCTTCTCCAGCAAACGGTTGAGGCTGCTGGTGTCGATCAGGTCACCGTAATGCAAAAACATGCGCTGATCGAGGATCTCGGGATTTTGGTAGAGATGATTAATGCGACCGGTATTGAAGGAGCTGGACCGGCGGATTATCCCGTGGACCTCGTATCCTTTTTCCAATAGCAGCTCGGTAAGATAGCTGCCGTCTTGTCCGGTTATGCCGGTGATCAGGGCTTTTTTCATAGAGGAAGAACATTAGGCCGGGGCCGATGTACGGTCGGCGGGCAAATGCTCCAGGTACCATTCGTAAACTTCTTCGAGACCGGCACGCAG
>DATLCA010000531.1:0-12941 GCA_035526605.1 Pyrinomonadaceae bacterium
CGGAGGGCAAATGGTAATTGCGTGTCGCGGACCGACATGGTCTTGCCCTCACGGATCAGCTCGCCGACAGCGGGAAAGGTATCGACGTTCATCGACCTTCCATGATCTTCGACGATCTTCAGCACGCGTTTCGGTTTCACACCTTCGGCCGTTTTGAACGAAGCAAGCGATATTCGCTTTCCTGTTTTGTCGAGCACGCCCAGCGCGCCGTAATCCGCGCCGACGAGGCTGATCGCGCGTTCCAGGGCCCGCGCGGACACTTCATTAAAGTCGGCGCTCGAGTTCAGCGTGTTCGCGATCTCGAGAAGCGCGTTCGTGCGTTTCGATTCCTGTTCCTGCGCGACGTAGAGGCTCGTGTATCGGTAACCGATCGCGAGCTGCTGCGCGATGGATTCGAGAAAACTAACCTCCTCGTCGTGCCACTCGCGCGGATGCTGCGTGTCGTGCAGGCCGAGCAGGCCCAGCACGTCGCCGCTCAACATGATCGGTATCACGAGGAGCGACCGTGTCCCGAGCGCCTTGGCGAAAAATTTGAGAGTCGCGTCTTTGGATTTGGACGTATCGTTGATCCGGATGGGCTTTGTGACATCGAACTGTTCGCTCAGACGTTTTCGATCGATAGGGATCACGGTCCCCAGGCTGGATGGGATCTTTTCGTCGCGTCGCCATTCATGGCTGATTCTCAATTCCTTACCTTCGAACAGCTGTAGCAGGTCGCACTTGTCGGCCTCCAGCATCCGCCCGATCTCGGAGACGACGACGTTCAAAAATCGTTCAAGCTCGATATTCGTCGGCAGATCGCGAGCGAGACGATTTATGATTCCCTCGCGGGCCTCATGCATCTTCATCTTGCGTTCGAGTGAAAGGGGCGTCTGGGGAATTTCGAGTTCGATCTTCATGACGTTAAGCCTAATTTGGAGGGCACGCCGGTCAATGTCAAGTTGATACACGGCCCGCGGCACGTGTGTTATTTTGGACAACACGAGCGGTGGGGACGTAGAACGATAGCCTCCCGCTAAAGGAATTTAGGGACCGACAGAACCTCCGCCGTTTGCGAACCCCGCAACAAGAATTCCTAAAAATAAAAGAAATGGCCGAACTGCCGGCCATTTCCATAAGAAGAATTTGTGTAAGGTTTTATTTCGATAAGTATCGGGCCAATACAGGTTCAAGATCTTCAAAATCGATCGGTTTACTCAATGAAGCGTCGCACCCCGCGTCGAGAGCCTTTTTCTTGGCGGCCTCGCCGAATGCGGTGATCGCGATTATCGTCGGCTTCAATGGTCCGTTTTGTTCCCGGATCTTGCGGGCGGCAGTTAGCCCGTCCATGCCCGGCATTGAGATATCCATCAATATTAAGTCCGGCGCTTGCTGCTTCACAGCCTCAATAGCCTCGAAGCCGTTCGTCGCTTCCGCGACGTCAAAACCGTAATCCTGCAAAAGGAACTTCATAAATTCCCTCGTATCCGCGTAGTCCTCTACAACTAAAACTTTCGACCTCATACCCTCTCCAACCATAAAATGCCCCGGAGTAATTCCATACACCTTGGGTAACGAAATCTTAACTTGGCAAATCTGGTGCCAAAATGTACGCGGGATTACAGAGTTAGTTGCCTGGAGACCGCGATGGGGTCGGGCGGGGCCGAGGAAACGCGGGGCTCGGTAAGGGCGGGGGAACCTTTACATTACTATGAGTCGATGCGGCATTGGAGTTGGTGTTGTCGGCAGGCTTTTTCTTCTCCTCTTTGGGAGTGGACGCGTAATTCACACGACTTCGGCCCGCCTCGGCGTCCTCGAGGAGTTCCTGGGCCCGGATATTATCCGGATCGAGCTCCACTGCCTTTTTGAGCGGGGCAATCGCCTCGTGGTACTGGGCTAGCTTTATGAGGATCGCCCCCAACTCGGTCTGATATTCGGTGTCTTCGGGATTTATCTTTACGGCCTGCTTCAATGCCTTCGCCGCGTCTTCATCCTCATTGAGTTTGTTGTACGCCCGGCCGAGATTGAAGTACGCGACGTGATCTTCGTCGTTTGCGCTAATGATTTTCTTGTACGCCGCTACGGCCTTGTCGAAAGCTTTTACCGAATTCGGTTTCGCCGGCTTTTTGTTGGCCGCGGGTGCTTCCGTCTCTGTTTTCTCCAAAGACTCATCGCGCTTTTCGGCCAGCGCGAAGGCGATGCCCAGCTTGAACCAGGCCTCGGCGAGATCCGGATTCAGCTTTACGGCTTGATTGAGCGCGTCGATCGCTTTGTCCGTCTCGCCCGTATCCAGAAACTTGTTTCCTTCCGCAAGGGCGAGGTCCGCATCACTTATCTCCGAAGGCGCGACCGTGGTCTCGGTGTTTGAATTCTGGCTCGGGGGCTCCTCCGAAATCGTGCGCGAAGAGCAGCCGGCCAGTGCGAGCACCAATAAAAGGCCCGCACCTAACAACAGCTTTTGCATGGAAAAATCGGAACGCATCATCCTGGAGGAAAAACGAAAGGCCGTCCCGCGAGAAGGTGAACGTGCAGGTGAAATACGGTCTGCCCGCCGTCGGCATTCGTGTTTATTACGACGCGGTAACCATCTTCGGCGAATCCTTGCTTGCGGGCGATCTCGGCCGCGGTCAAAAGCAAGTGGCCGAGCACGTCTTTGTGATTTGAGCCAGCCTTATCTAACGAGTCGACGTGGTCTTTTGGAATAATGAGAATATGCGTCGGTGCCTGCGGGGTCAGATCGTTGAACGCTACGCAGGTCTCATCCTGAAATACACGCGTCGCCGGGATCTCCTCTGCGGCTATCTTGCAGAAAATGCAGTCTTCCACCTTCATATTCGATAAAGAAATTAAATCACACGCTCCGCCGAATGTTTAGGCCGCGAGTTCTTCGGTCGCGAGATTATCGGTTAGCCGCTCGATGTCGGCGCCGATCGATCGAAGCTTTCGGCCGATCGTTTCGTATCCGCGATCGATATGATAGACGCGGTCGATGAGAGTCTCGCCGGACGCACAGAGCGCTGCTAGAACCAGCGACGCCGAGGCCCGCAGATCCGATGCGATGATCGGCGCCCCGGTCAAATGTTTCGGCCCCCGGACTGTCGCCGTGTTTCCGGAGATACCGATATCGGCACCCATTCTGATTAGCTCAGACGCGTGCATGAAACGATTTTCAAAAATTGTTTCGGTGATCTTCGAAGTCCCCTCCGCCTGCGTCATCAATGCCATGTACTGCGCCTGCATGTCGGTAGGAAACAGCGGATGCGGTTCGGTCGTCACGTCGTTCGCCTTTAACCCCGAGCTGGCGCGTTTGACGAAGAGCGTGCTCGGGTTCAGCTCCTCGATCTCGACACCGGCGGCACGAAGCGCCTCGATAACGGCGCGAATATGTTCCGGGTTGCAGCCCTTCACCTCGACCTCACCGTTGGTAATTGCGGCGGCGACTATAAACGTTCCGGTCTCGATGCGGTCGGGGATGATGGTGTGTTCGGCTCCGCCGAGCGCCTCGACCCCGTCGATCTCCATCGTCGGCGTTCCGGCGCCTTTGATCCGGGCGCCCATTTTATTTAACAGCTCCGCGAGATCTTCTATCTCGGGCTCCTGCGCGGCGTTGCGAATGACTGTTTTACCGTCGGCCAGCGCGGCAGCCATCATCACGTTCTCGGTTCCGGTAACAGTAACTTTCTCGAACGAAATGTCCGCGCCGACGAGTCGGCCTTTAGGGGCTCGTGCGATGACATCGCCTGATTCGAGCGACACCGTCGCGCCGAGCTGCTCGAACGCTTTGAGATGCAGATCGATCGGCCTGGTACCGATCGCGCAGCCGCCCGGCAAACTCACTTTTGCCTGTCCGAATCTTGCGAGCAGCGGCCCAAGAGCGAGCACGCTCGCACGCATCGTTTTGACGAGCTGGTACGGAGCTTCGAAAAGTTGAATGTTGTTCGCGGTGACCTTGTGAGTTCTGAGCTCCGGGGTCAAGACCGTGGCACCCAGGTCTTCCAACAGTCGCCGCTGAGTAATCAGGTCCTTGACGTAGGGCACGTTGTGGAGCGTCACCGTTTCCGCCGAAAGCAGCGTCGCGGCGAGACATGGCAAAGCGGAGTTCTTCGCGCCGCCGATCTCGATCTTTCCCTTTAGCGGTCGCCCGCCCCGAACTAAAAATTTATCCATCTGCGTAAAAAGAGCCGAAGTATCGGCCCTTTCGATCCAAAAGTTTTATAGATACGAGAATCAGATATTATCACAGGCGCAATCTCGGCCGCATTGCCATCCTCCGGCTTTTGTCTGAAAATCATTTAACCGAATGAGCCCAACCACGCACGAGAAATCTGCAAAAACATTTCCGGCGACCGGCCTCGCCCGCTCGGACGCCGAGCTGGTTCGCGATTGCCGCCGGGGCGATCAGGGCGCGTGGGATGCTCTTGTGGCCCGGTACCAGAGGCTCATCTACGCCATCCCGCGCCGTGCGGGATTGACCGACGAGCAGGCGGCCGACGTATTTCAGGAAGTATTTCTGACACTGTTCGAAAAGCTGGACGAGATCGAGCAGCCGGAAAGGATTCGTTCGTGGATCGTCACAACGGCGAAGTTCAAGACGTGGGCGACCGTGCGGGCGTCGAAAGGTTTGTACTCGCCGGAAACGGAAGAAGAGATGGAGCAGGAGATGGCGAACCTCGCCGACACCTCGCCGCTGGCGGACGATATGTTGATCGAGCTTGAGCAGCAGCATTTGATACGTACCGCGCTCGCACAACTCGAAGAGCGATGTCGGAAAATTCTCTCGATGCTTTATCTCAGCGCGACCGGAGCGAGTTATTCGGATGTCGCCGCCGCTGTCGGCGTCGGGGAGACGAGCATCAGCCCGCTACGGTCACGGTGCTTGAAGAAATTGGAGAAGCTGTTGACCGGGTAAGTTCTTCCTCAGCGAGCTTGCTCAGCTTTGGGCGATTCGTTTTTTGATTTCACGCAAAGCTCGCCAGGTAGGCAAAGGAAGAAATTTAACGGGACTGTCTTTCTTCTATCGTCAGACGCACTGTTCTTATGAGGCGGCGAGTGTTCGCATAAAGTAATGTCCACAGAAAAGAACCTTCAAAACATAATCGAGCTGATGCGGCGGGACGAATCCGTCGATGCACCAAGTGACTCTGTGCGATGGGCGAGCAATCTGTTCCGGACACGTGCGCCAGAATCCAAACCGTCGCTTGTTAAGAAGCTGGCCGCAGTCTTCCAAATGGAGATCGCCCCGAATAAGCCGGCTTTCGGGGAACGCTCAGCCTCCGCCGCGGCGGTCCGGCAGATCCTCTACACCGCGGGCGACAACGCCATCGACATAAGGATCGAGAAAGCGAAGAGGGCCTTCAACCTTCGCGGACAGGTTCTGGGCGAGGGTTTAACCAAGGCTGTAGTGAGTATCGTCGGTAGTGATAATAGTTACGAGATCGACATCAACGAGACGGGTGAATTTAGATTAGACGGCATGCCGGCGGGCAGTTACGAGATCACGATCCGCAGCGTGGAGTTAGAGATCACGCTCAAGGCCTTCGAGATCGAATAGCACCGCGAGCTATCGCGGCGAAAATATAAGCGGGAACCTGAAACGGCTTCCCGCATTTTTTATCTTTAGTTAATATCGTTCGTGTAAACCGCACCGACATGAAACGATCCACACTCGCAATCCGGCTGATCCGGGAAACCCGCGAGGCGGGGCGAAAAAAACTCCTGAAAGCGAACCTCGATCTCGCCGACGCCGCTCTCGCGCGCGAGTTGAAGGATTTCTGCTATCGAGTTTGGACGTCTCAACCTGCCGAAACGCGAAAGGCCTCCGCTGCTCTGAGGACGCTGTCCGAACTTTGCCCCGACAAGGAAACCGACGCCGTTCGCCGCTGGGTGGACGGAATCGCCGACATCACAGCCGGGAAACTTGAACTGGCGGTGACCAATCTGGATTCGGCTTCCAGGCTTCTTTCCCGCCTCGGACGCGAGCACGAGTCGGCGCAGCCGCTTGTCGCGAAGCTCATCGCGCTTGCGATGCTGGGCAAATACCGTGCGGCGGAACACACGGGTCAGAAAGCGCTCGGAATTTTCAGCAAGTATCGCGATCAGCTCGCCGCCGGAAAGATCGAGATGAACTTGAGCAACATCGTTTCCCGTCGCGACGAGTACAAACTCGCGGAACGATATTGTCTTTCCGCCCATCGCCGATTCAAAAAACTGGGCGAGCGAGCATGGCAGACGATGGCGGAAAATGGGTTGGCCAACACGTATGCTGAGTTGAACGACTTCGGCCGTGCCGGGGAATTTTATGCGAAAGCGCTCGCGAACGCCCGAGGCTTGCGGATGCATGTGACCGTGGCGGAGATCGAGGCGAGCATGGGAAACCTCGCCCTGTTCCGCGGCCATTTTGCGGAGGCGATCAAACTTCTGGAACGGTCGCGGCAGAAATATGAAAAGCTCGGGATGCCACACCAGACCGCGGTCGCCGATCTGGAGATCGCCGACATTTACGGGGAGCTGAACCTTACGTCGGAAGCGGCCGAGATTTACCGACGGGTCATCCCAACGCTGCACCGTCTAAAGATGCGCGCCGAAGAGGCGCGTGCTCGTGCGAACTTCGGGAGGGCATTGACCGCCGCGGAAAACTTCGGAAGCGCGCGAACCGAATTCAAACGCGCGGCGGAACTATTCGAGCGCGAGCGAAACCGGATCGCCTCTACGGCTGTGCGGCTGCGGCTTTCGTCCTTGGAGCTCTCACTTGGAAGGTATTCAGAAGCTTTGGCGATCGTGGAAAGTTCCGCGCCCGCGCTCGATCAAACCGACAACGTTCGGCTCAAGCTTTCGGGAGGATGGTTGCAAGGCGAGATCCTGTCGAAAATGGCGCGGTACGATGAAGCGGAAAAGCTGCTCAGGAAAACCTTCAAAGAATCGAGCAAGCTTGAGCAGCCCACGATCGCGCGCTCGGCGCTGAATTCGCTCGGCGTGATCGCTTATGAGACGGGCAAATTTAAGAAAGCTGAAACTCTGTTCGAGTCCGCGATCCAAGCAGCCGAGGCCGCACGCGCTCCACTGCCGGGCGAAGAATTCCAGATGGCGTTCCTCGCGAAATCGCTCGAGCCGTACGAAAACTTGACTCGGCTCTATCTGGGTCAGGGGGATTTTGAAAACGCACTGATCTCGGTCGAGCGTGCTCGATCGCGCACGCTGCTCGATGCGGTCGGTGCGGAAAAGGCCCTGCGGAAAAACGATGGGTCGACAAAACTGCGGGAAGAATTGAACTGGTTTTATAGTCGCCTCGCTCGCGCGGAAAATGAAGAGATCCGCGGACTACAATCCAACATCCGGGACCGGGAGAGAAAACTTTCCGCCCATTCGCTCCGGGCTCAAAGTTCTTCGCGAGCCAAGGCCGGGCAGAAAGGTGCGAGCCGGCTCGATCTCGTGTCGCTGAGAAGGCAGCTCGGCGAGGAAAAGGCTTTGATCGAATTTGTCGAGCACCGCGGCCGGTATTCGATATTCGCGGTCACAAACAACCGGATCGATTTCGTTAACGCCGTTGCTTCGGAAACGGAAATTTTGTCGCTGCTCGAAGGACTTCATTTTCAGTTCGGGTCGCTTCGCTTTGGGGGCCTGGGGATCGCCGCATTCACCGAACAACTAAAAGCACGCGCGGATACTTATCTGGAGAAACTGTACGACAAACTTTTGCGGCCCATTACCGGCAGCATGCAAGGACGCAACCTTGTCGTTGTTCCGGCGGGAGCTTTGCATTACGTACCCTTTCACGCGCTTTCGGATGGGAAAAAATACGTCGTCGAAAACAGTGAGGTGAGCTATGCGCCGAGCGCCGGGGTTTGGGCGAGATTGAATTCGAAAAAGCCGCGGCCATTCGCGAATTCGTTGCTGATGGCGTTCGCTGACGAAAAGATCCCGCTGGTGAACGATGAGGTCGTGCAACTCGCGAAAATTTTGCCCGGCCCGACCCGGTTCAGTGGCAAGCACGCCACCTTCGCTTCCTTTCAGAAAAACGCGCCAAACTTCGATCTCATCCATCTGGCCTGCCACGGGCAGTTCCGGCCGGACAACCCAATGTTCTCGAGCCTGCACCTCTCAGACGGCTGGGTCACGGTCCGCGACGTGTACGCGAACCACCTCGACGCCCAGCTTGTAACACTGAGCGCGTGCGAGACCGGACTGAACAAGATCGCCGCTGGTGCGGAGATTCTCGGGCTGGCCCGAGGTTTCCTTTCCGCGGGGGCTCGCTCGCTTTTGCTTAGCTTATGGACCGTGAACGACGAGGCAACGGCAAACCTTATGGGCGAGTTCTATTCAAATCTGCAACGCGGCGCCTCCGTTTCAGCATCATTAAGAATTGCCCAGAAAGGTTTTATCGACCGAGGCCAGCATCCCTACTACTGGTCGCCGTTCTTCGTGATCGGATAAAATTTACTCGTCGATGTCTTTTCGCTGCACGTTTCGGCACTGTGTTTTGGCGGAGGGCCATATAGAGCAATTACCATGTTTGATTTTCTGAGGAACCAAAAGTCTAGTTTGCTGCTCCTGGCAAGCTGTTTTCTAGTCTTCGCGGGCACGGCCAATTCGCAGGCAGCGTGCGAGGCGGTTCCCAAACAGATTTTGCTCGACCTCGTGAACCCTGCGGACCTGGCCGCCGTGGCGACCCAATACGGACTTGTGCCCACGCCGATCGATCAGATTGGGACCCCGCCGACTTACCGGATGAGGATCCGGGACGATAACACACAGAATCCTTGTCAGATCGCGCAGGCGATGCAGTCGGATGCCCGCATCTCGCAGAAAGAGACAAATAGAAAACTAAAGGTCGTCGAGAAGGAAGGTTTGCCGTGGACGCTTGGGCGTTCGTGGGCGATCGGGCGTTCATGGGCGATCGGCGGCAGCGCGAAGGGTTACGCGAAGCAATATTTCCCCGGCATTATCAAACTTGATCAGGCCCATACGATCACACGTGGTTTCATCAATAACCCTCCGCCCGGACAGCAGCCGCGGCCGGTCGTTGTCGCCGTCCTCGACACGGGCATCGATCTGACTCACCCCGCCTTCGCCGGAAAGTTGGTGCCGGGATACGACTTCGTCGATAACGACAATGACCCGAGCGAGGTCGGGGCCCTTCGTGTGAACCCGACGTACGGGCACGGAACGCACGTCGCGGGGATCATTGCATTGATGGCGCCGGACGCCAAGATAATGCCGATCCGCGTACTGGACGAAAACGGAGAGAGCGATTTGTGGAAGATCAAAGATGCGCTGCTCTTTGCCGCAACGCATGGCGCCGATGTTGTTAACTTCAGTCTCGGCTATCCCCGGGACCTCGCGCCGCAGAGCAACAACTTTCTAGATAAATTGATGCGGTCGGCCAGCGGTGTCGCCGGCGGGCCGGTGATCCCCGGACTGAATGACGAAGTGATTATTTTTGTAGCCGGAGCCGGAAATGGGGGGCAGATCGGAAATGGTGCGGAACGGATCTTCCCCGCAGCTGAGCGACACGACGGCACGGAACTCGACATCGATAACATCCTGAGTGTTGGCTCGAGCTCGCGGTTGGATTTTCTGTCCACCTTTTCGTCGATGGCGAATGTGCAGAACCGGAGAACGGACCGGTGGGTTCGTACGGTGGCACCCGGAGAAGATATCGTAAGCGCTATTCCCGGCGGCCGTTACGGAGTGTGGTCGGGCACGTCGATGTCCGCCCCGATAGTTTCCGGTATCGCCGCCCTGGTATTGTCTGTGCGACCGATCAACGGAGCCGCTCACACCGCGAGCGACGTGGTCGATGAGATCGAAGAAACAGGCTGGGAATGGGATTGCAGTCTGCCGTCCCGCGGTATCAAAATGGAAACCGGGCGCGTCGACGCGTTCTGTGCCGTGACAAACAATGTAGCCTGCTATCAGCCGAGAACTATTTGTAACGAATGATCCTTAACCGCAACGGATGGATCCAATTTCGATCGAAAGTCTCCGCGGAGGCATCGTCACCCGCATCGATCAAGAGCCGATCTGTCACCAAGTCGCAGGATGAACTTACCCAAATTCCGATTCAGCTCGGGCAGCAGAACGGTGAGCTCTAGCTTATCCCCCTTCCGCACGCCTTCGTATCGCGCTTGATGTGGCTTGGCCGCTGGAGCCTCCGGTGTGCGGGGGCCGCCCATTCCAAACACGTGAGTGCCCCGTGCGGAAAATCTTCCGTTCGAGTCCGGCTGTAGCTTTTCGTCGATCGTGCCCGAATCGCAGCCATAATCGATTCGAGCCCCATCTGCCTTCACGGTCAATTCAATACCCTTGCCGCCCCACAGTCCCGGAGGCATTAGTTCTTGCGCACTCGGGGTGCCCGGGTTACACGCGAAGAGTGAAATCAAAAGGATCGTAACCACCTTCATAATGCGTTTGATGCTCCTTTCGTTTCGGACGCCACTGGATCTGTGGACACCGAGTAAAAAAGAAATGGGGCGGCCCATCGGCCGCCCCTCGACCTAGCTACCTGATTCCAGGCTCCGTTACGATCCTTGAACCAGGTTGGGCAGAATTACGGGTTGGTACTCCCGCCCCTAAGCCTCACCTGCACCTGATCCGAGTTGTTGCTCAGATTCGGATCAGCGGTTGTAGTAGTTACAGACACGTTGTTAGTGATTGTTCCCACACTGCCCTGAGTCTGGATGTCGACCACAAAAGTAGCCGCCTGCCCAGCTGGTAAGGCACCTGCGACTGTGCATGTAACCTTGTGCGTCGTTTTGTTGTAAGTGCAGTTCTGTGACACGAAGATGACCTTCACCTTCTTCGGATCGAGCGGCAGCGTGTCGGTGACAACAACGTTCTGTGCATCTGACGGGCCACCCACGCCGCACGACAGAGCGTCGTCCGCCTCACAACCCGGTTTGTTGTAAACGGCAAGCGTAAAGCGGATTGCATTCGAGGGGTTGCCCGTCAGGATCTGGGCGGTCTTGTCGACCCAAATCTCCGCCTGAGCGTTTACAAGCGTCCCCGCACTGGTCGAATTGTTCCCGCCAACCGGATCGGGTGTCGTCGCTGAAACCGTTGCCGTATTGTTGATCATCGTACCGTGAGGCACAGAGGATGCAACCTGTGTTTGCAGCGTGATCACGCGAACACCGCCGTTCTCGATGTCCCCTAGGTTGCACTGAACAACTGTCGGAGATCCCGCCAGTGGAGAGCATACTCCTCCGCTTCCACCGCCGACGGTCGCGCTCATGAAGCTAACCGAACCGGGGAGGGTGTCGAAAGCGAATACGCCGCGCGCCCACGATGGTCCAAGGTTGGTGACTGTCAGGGTGTAAGTGAGATTCGCTCCGGCATATACCGGATCAGGCGAATCGGTTTTTGTGATGCTGAGATCGGCGCTCGCGGTCACCAGGGTAGTCGTGGTCGCGAGGTTGTTGGAATTGTTGTTGTCGGCCGTGTTGCTCGACACGCCGGCATTGTTGGTTATCACCGACCCCGCGGCCAGGCTCGGATTGACAAGCGCGACGACCGTCATCGTTCGGACGGCCCCGTTCGCAAGGACACCGAAAGCGCACGACGTTGGAACGCTACCCGGAATTCCTGCATTGCAACTAGCGCCGCCGCTCCCGCTCACCGATACCAGGCTGAGCGTCGGTGGCAACAGGTCACTGGCCACGACGTTGTTCGCCGCAGACGGCCCGTTATTTGTGACCGTCATGGTGAACGTTAGATTAGTTCCCGCGACAACGGGATCCGGACTGTCCGATTTCGTTATCGAAAGATCCGCCGCTCCAAGAAAGACGAGGCTGCCTCCCGCCTGATTGTTTCCGGGGTTGCCGTCCACGGATCCGGTGGTTACGGTCGCAGTGTCGTTCACGGTTTGAGGGGTTTGTGCGGTCACATCGACGTGGACCAGAACCGTCTCATTAGGAATCAGCCGGCCAAGGTTGCAAGTGACGGTACCGTCGTTTACGTGCGGATTCGCAGTGGAAGCGCAGGATCCCTTGGTGGTCGTGATGCCGCCGGTGGTGAACGTTCCGCTACTGAGGTAACGGTCCGTCATCACGACGTCCAGCATCGAGTCGGGGCCGAAATTGGTAACGCTTACCTCGCAATATCCCGTCTGGCCGGCGTATAGGCCGGAAGCCGGCTGGCAGGTCTTTTGCACCGCAATGTCGCCGCCCGTGAGCTCGTTGAAGGTCAACTCGACCGCTCGGACGCCCCAAAGGCCGCCTTCGGCTTCGCCCGGACCTACATCGATGTTACCCGCGTCCTGAGCCGTGTATTCCTGGAACACCCAGAACGTGCCCGGATCGGTCGGGTCGACGACCACCGCGCTGTAATCACCCCATCGATTGCGTTCACTGCAGGACGCCGGCAGCGTGCAGAAATCACGATAGTAGGTTCCCGAACCGGCAAAGAGGATCGCCGGTGCCTGGAACGTGGTCACGCCCCCCGCAGTCGTCCCGACCGAAGCGCAAACGCTTGCCGGGAGGTTTGGCCCCGAGCATGTCGAACCGATCACTACGTGACCGAATGTGTTGACCGCGATCGAGGGCTCGTGATAATCGATCGTGGCATTCTCGATCAAACCGGTCTGGATTACGGTATTAGTGGTTTCATTGATCTCGTACCACCGTAGACCCGCGTTCGCCCCGGCTAGGTTCCCTTCTACCGAATGAACGGCCCAGAGACTGTTGCCGACAACGACGACATTACTAACGATCCGCGGGGCAACGTTCTCCAAAAGCTCGAGACCGTCCCCCGTATCGCTATCGTCGGGCTGCCGGGCGGCAGGCGCGGCGGTATGTCCCGGATCTCCGGTAATCCCGACGGCGGTTCCCAATGTGGCTCCTCCAGCGGTCGCACCAAAGATGTTCGTGCGTCGCAGCGCTCCGCCGACCGTCCCTAGAACCGGGGCTCGGCCGATCGAGATACCGCGATTTACGGCCGGTTGCCAACTGCCGTCCACCGCCGGAAGA
>DATLCA010000532.1:0-2103 GCA_035526605.1 Pyrinomonadaceae bacterium
TTCGCGGGTGGATGAAGTGGCGTCGCGACGCACGCGAGCTTGGATTTCTTGAAACGCAGGAGATAAGAGTAGCGAAATGAAATTGGAAATTTTTCAGGTCGACGCATTCACATCGAAGCCTTTCGGCGGAAATCCGGCGGCGGTCGTTCCGCTCGAGGCATGGCTGCCGGACGAAACGATGCTGGCCATTGCGGCGGAGAATAATTTGGCGGAGACCGCCTTCTTTGTAAAGAACGGCGAACGTTACGACATCCGCTGGTTCACGCCAAAGGTCGAGATAAATCTTTGCGGGCATGCGACACTCGGTTCCGCCCACGTCATTTTCAACGAGCTGAATTTGGAACAATCGTTAATCCGATTTCATTCCCATTTGAGCGGCGAGCTCGGCGTCGAAAAGAAAGACGGGCTGATGATTCTCGATTTTCCGGCTTATCCAATGACCGAGATCGAAACGCGCCCCGAGCTCGCGCAGGTGGAAGTCCAGCCGCTCAAGAGTTGGGAGACGCAGGGGAATATGTTGATGATGCTCCTGCGAAATCAGGAAGAAGTGACGTCGCTGGAACCGGACATGGGGCACATCGCGAGTTTGCCGTACGACGAGATCATCTTCACCGCGAAAGGCGGTGACTGCGATTTTGCGTCGCGAATGTTCGCGCCCCGGATCGGCATTCCGGAAGATCCGGTGACGGGCGCGATCCATTGTTCTCTGATCCCGTACTGGGCGAAGGAGCTTGGCAAAGACAAATTGTTCGCACGGCAGGTATCCGAACGCGGCGGTGAATTGTTTTGCGAGCATGCAGGCGGCAGGGTGAAGATCGGCGGCAACGCGGTGCTTTACATGAAGGGCGAGATCTATATTGAGGAGGCCCGCACGGGCGCGGCGGCCAAATGATATGAAAATATCGATTGTCATTTTCGACAAGTTTACCGACATCGATCTGTGGCTGATGTGGGATCTGCTGAACCGCGTCCGGATCGAGGGCTGGTCGGTAAAGATTGTCGGCGAGAAAGACGTACACGTCTCGGCGACCGGCATCGAAACAAAGACGCACGGCGCGATCGAAGAAGCGAACAATTCGGACGCCATTCTTTTTGTCAGCGGATTTGGAACCCGCGCGCGGATCGCGGACCAGAACTGGCTCGATCGATTTCAACTCGATCCCGAAAAACAGATCATCGGCTCGATATGCTCGGGCAGTTTGATAATGGCCAAGCTCGGCCTGCTTGATGGCAAAACCGCGACGACTTATCCGACGACGAAATCGGCCCTCGAGAATCTCGGCATCGAAGTTATCGAGGAGCCTTTCGTAGCTCACGAAAATATCGCGACCGCCGGCGGGTGCCTGGCTCAGCAGTACCTGGTGGGCTGGGTCATTGAAAAACTCGCCGACACCGAATGGAAAAATGTTGTGATCCGTTCCATCCAGCCGGTCGGAGAAGGTTTGTTCTTTGACGACGTGGAAAGACTGCAGAAACTTTACGCACCGGTTTCCGCAAGCGCGGTGGTTTGATCGATGGTGCAGATACGCCGAGCGGTCGAGACCGATGCCGAGGTGATATCGGAAGTGCTGTTGGAATCGTTCTCGACGTTTCGCGAGCACTACACGCCGGAAGCGTTTGAGATCGTCACGCCCTCGGCCGAATTGATAAGGGAGCGTTTCGCCGAAGGGCCGATGTGGATCGGAATCATTGACGAAACGATTGTCGGGACCGCGTCGGCGATGCCGGAACCGGACTGGTTGTATGTTCGCAGCATTGCTGTTTTGCCGAGTGCACGTGGGATGGGAATCGCCGGCAAATTACTCGACGCGATCGAGGAGTATGCGGTCAGCGAAGGATTTGAAAAACTGTTTTTGTATACGACGTATTTTACGACCGGTGCGGTCGAGCTATATGAAAAGCACGGATACCTTCGAGGCCGAGACACGACCGCGGACGAATGGTATGGGACGCCGGGCTTGGAGATGGAAAAGAAGATAGGCAGGACACACAAAGGATAATGTTACTCGAAGTAAAAGATCTGCACGCCGGAATCGACGGCAAGGAAATTCTGAAGGGGCTGAACCTCCAAGTAAAGACGGGCGAGGTTCACGCCATCATGGG
>DATLCA010000533.1:0-5454 GCA_035526605.1 Pyrinomonadaceae bacterium
CCATACCACCCAAAATCGTCTGCGGGAGAAAACGTTTCTTTCGGACAACGGGTTTCCCGTGACGCCGTTTCGACGGATCAAGTCGATCGAAGATCTCTATCATGCGGTTGAAGAGCTCGGCTATCCTGCGGTGTTGAAGACGGCCGGCTTCGGGTATGACGGAAAAGGCCAGGTCAAAATAAAAACTCACGGCGACATCGAGCCGGCCTTCGCCGCCCTTTACGGAGAGGAAGCCATCCTTGAGGCGTTCGTCGAATTTGAAAAGGAAGTTTCTGTCGTGTGCGCGAGGGGCCAGGATGGCGGCTTCGCGTCTTTCGGCGTGATCGAAAATGCACATGAGAATCATATTCTCGATGTCTCTTTCGCACCCGCGGACGTTTCCGAAAAGGCCTTTGCGGAGGCCGCCGAGATCGCCCGAAATATCGCCGAAGAGCTCGACTACGTCGGCACACTCTGCGTTGAGTTCTTTTTATCGAAGGATGACAAACTGCTTGTAAACGAGCTTGCACCGCGCCCACACAATTCGGGTCACCTGACCTTCGACGCCTGCGTTACTTCGCAGTTCGGCCAGCAGCTTCGGGCTGTGTGCGGCTTACCGCTTGGGTCGACCGAATTCTACCGGCCAGCCGCGATGGCAAATCTTCTCGGAGACATCTGGGACGAGGGTGAGCCTCACTGGGACCGAGCAGTAGCGATACCCGGAGTGAAGCTTCATCTTTATGGGAAATCCGAACCGCGGGCGGGCCGAAAGATGGGACATATTACCGCAGTCGCGAGATCGGCGGAAGAGGCTCGTGGGCTTGTACTAGAGGCACGAGCTGTACTCACCCGGCGATAAGGTGAAAAGTCTTTGCTGCCGCCCGATAAGCCGTGAGCCTGCGCCTTCACAGTCGCTCCCATCAAATACTCCGAGGCCCCGTCTCGACCGCTAGGCGGAGGCTCCAGTCTATATTTAGCCCCGTCGGAAAGCAGCCTTTCCCCTCATCGGGCGGTACAGCCGCATCCTTTTTGCGCAGCGTAATCTTAAAAGCTAAACTTTTGAGTAATGGCCGAGAGCGTTGCATTTTCAAAAACTGCCGACCGAAGCGTTATTTACTCGGAGATCACGCCGCAGATCGATGCGCTTATTTCCGATGAGCCTGATCTAACGGCCAACCTTGCCAACGTCACCGCTGTTTTGAAAGAAGCACTCGGATTTTTCTGGGTTGGATTTTACTTGAAGAAACAGGATCAGTTGGTCCTGGGCCCGTTTCAAGGACCGGTCGCCTGCACACGCATCGATTTTGGAAAGGGCGTCTGTGGGCACGCCTATTCGACCGCAGAAACGGTTATCGTTCCCAATGTCGACGAATTCCCGGGACATATCGCGTGCAGCTCGGATGCGAAGTCCGAGATAGTCGTTCCGATCTTCGATTCGGATCGTAAAGTTTTTGGAGTTCTCGATGTCGACAGCGACCGCCTGAACGATTTTTCCGATGTCGACCGGGACGGCCTGACACAAATCGTAAATGTTATTGAGCGAGTCATTCGGAGCCACACGAACTCTGACAAGCTCGAATGACGCCTATCGAATATCCTCTCTGGGTCTGGATCTTTTTTTTCGCAGTTGTACTGACCGCCCTTTTCGTCGACGTCGGTATCGTTAACCGGCGAACCCACGCGCCCACGAGAAAGGAGACGATAAGCTGGAGCATCGTCTGGATATCTTTGGCGTTGAGTTTCGCCGGGTTCATCCTGTGGCAATTCGGGCTCGGCCACGCAAAGCTTTTTCTGACGGGTTACCTGATCGAGATGTCGCTCTCGATAGATAACCTGTTCGTATTTCTGCTTATATTCTCCTATTTCAAGGTCCCGAAAAAATATCAGCACCGTGTCTTGTTCTGGGGAATCTTCATGGCCCTGGTTTTGCGAATGGTGATGATCTTCGCGGGGGCCGAGCTGGTCGAAAAGTTTCATTGGATCCTTTATTTTTTCGGGGCGTTCCTGATATATACGGGGCTCAAAATGTTCGGCGACGACGAAACGTTCGAGCCCGAAGAAAGCTCGATCGTTAGACTAACGACGCGGTTCATCCGCATCAGGAAGGATTACGACGGCGAGAACTTTTTCGTAAAAGGGGCCGACGGGAAAACAGCGGGGACACTACTTTTTCTCGTACTGATCGTCATAAACGTTGCGGACATCGTCTTTGCCGTCGATTCGATCCCCGCGATCTTCGGGATCACGACCGACCGCTTTATCGTCTATACCTCGAACATATTCGCGATTCTCGGTCTCCGCACCTTTTTCTTCTTGCTCGCGGACCTGGCCGACCGGTTCCATTATCTGAAGTACGGCCTGGCCTTCGTTTTGACCTTTATTGGGGTGAAAATGCTTTTACCACTTCTCGCGGAAGGTCTGGTAAAATTATCGGGCGCGGACGGCACGTCCGCCTTTGCCCTATTCCTCGACCGGTACAATCATCACGAGTATGAACAGCTCGTCATAAACATCTCTCTCGGTGTCGTCGTGGCCGCAATAGCTGTCTCGATCATCGCATCGATGTTATTTCCTGCTCACAAAGACGAACTACAGGAAGAAGGTGATTGAACGGCCGCCAACGCCCCCGGCGCGTCAATGGAAAATAAGTACCGAAAGTTTTACGTAGAGTGGTGGAAGATCCGGAAGAGTACGATCTACGGCCTCGTGGCGTTCGTCGTCGTTACCGGTGTGGTCATCACCGGCGTGTGGTGGGCGCTCCAGTACAACTGGTTCGCACAGCAGGCCGCGCCGGAAGCGCCCAAGGATGCCGCCAGGATTATTTCTTTCGAGGGCGACGTTCGGATCACACGTGCAGCCACTCGAGAAACGATACTTGTAACGAAAGAAACTTTCGTCGCGGCGGGTGACACGATCCAGACGCAGGCGGACGGCCGCGCCGTGGTGCAGATGATTGACCAGTCGGTCTACTCGGTCCGGCCGAACAGTACGGTCGTCATTCGCGACAGTTCGTCGATCTTCGGCGGAACAAACGTCCGCGTCGCGCTCGACGACGGGCAGATCAACGTCCGCACGGACAACCAGCCGGAAAATACAGAGAACGTCGTTGAGATGATGGATTCGGAAACGCAGTTGAAGTCGCAAACCGACGCGAGCTTCAACGCCGACGCATATGCGAAAGAGGGCGAGATCCGCATCAGCCGCGGCAGTGTCGAGACTTCGATCGGCGGTGAGCGGTCGACGATAAACGCGAACGAATTCGCGGCCCTCAACGACGGCCGCGTCGCATCGCGCGAGAAGCTGCTGCTTCCGCCGCGGTCATCGTCGCCGGCAAATATGTCGCAGGTGGTCGATTCTTCCGGGCGCGGCGTGACTATGGCGTTTGGTTGGCAGGATGAGAGCTCGATCCCCGTCGCGAGCTACTACATTCAGGTTGCCCGCTCGCCGTACTTTTCTCCCGACACGATCCTCGTCGACCGCGGAGGCGTCCCGACCCGCGATTTCAGGCTCGCTGGGCTGCTGCCGGGAACCTACTATTGGCGGCTGAAGACCACCTCGCGGGCCGGGCAGACGAGTGAGTGGAATGAGCCGTGGAAATTCAATGTCGTAAAGCGGGAAACGAATCCGGCGATCGAAGTCGCGGACTGGAACGTCGAAAATGTTGGCGGTAACGTTTATATTGTCACGGGGCGTACGCGTGCGGGCCTGACGATACGGGCCCAGGGCCGCCAGGTTTTTGCCGGGGGCGACGGCGTCTTTCGATTGCAGGTTTCGACGCCGCTGTCGGAAGTGGCGATCGAGATCGGCGACACCGACGGCAACCGCGGAGGCTTTGTGCTCGGGTTGCGGAACGCGAGGGTTTTACGAAGATTTTAGAGGTAACGGCTTACGAGTTCGGATCACGAACACAAACACACACACGCACGGCGATCTTCTGAAAGTTTGGCAAGGCTCAAGATCGCGCTGGTCCTGACGTTCGTGTACATGATCGCCGAGGCGGTCGGCGGCTGGCTGACAAATTCGCTCGCCCTCGTGGCGGATGCCGGCCACATGCTCGCCGATGTCGCGGCGCTTGCTCTGACGCTGTTTGCGATCTGGTTCGCATCCCGTCCCGCGACTTCCAAAAAAACCTACGGCTATTACAGGCTAGAAATTCTCGCGGCGTTCGTGAACGGGATCGCTCTTGTACTGCTTTCGATCTGGGTGATTTACGAAGCGATCCAGCGGTGGCAGAATCCGCCTCAGGTCGCCGCCGCGCCGTTGACGATCATCGCCGTCGGCGGACTCGTCGTTAACCTGGTCGCCGCCTACCTGCTCCATTCCGATCACAAGCACGATCTCAATATGCGCGGCGCGTTTCTGCACGTGGTGGGTGATCTGCTAGGGTCCGTCGCGGCGATCATCTCGGGCGTTCTCATCTGGTCGATGGGCTGGCTGTGGGCGGATTCGCTCGGAAGCGTGCTGATAAGCGCGATCATCATTGTCAGCTCGTGGCGGCTGATCCTGGAATCCGTAAACGTCCTGCTCGAGGGCACCCCGCGTCACATAAGCCTTGCCTCAGTGGAAGATGCGATCCTCGAAACTGCCGGGGTCGGCGGCGTGCACGACCTTCACGTCTGGACGATTTCGTCCGGCATCGAAGCCCTCTCTGCCCACATCACGCACGACGATTCGGTGCTGCACTCGGAACTGCTGGCGCGAGTTCGCAGCAAACTGCACGAACGGTTCGGCATCGATCACCTGACGATCCAGATGGAGACGCTCGACCTCGAAGCCGAAGCCGTGTACGTCTGCGAAACCGGAACGAAATGCTTCGAACCATCGGCACGTGGGAAAGGCGCGGTGAACGGGAATTGATTCATACGACCATACATTCCTAGCTCCGTTAGGGGCGACATGCTCGTAGAACGAGCGCTGAGATAGGAAACTAGCTCCAGCGGAGCGACACAAACGCATCCAGCGAAGGGCAATTCGGTTCGTTGCTCTGTGAGTAGCGACATGTTTGTCGATATCGTCCTTTTCGCCACCACCACTCGGCCCAATTAGGCATGTAGGTGTCGCTCCGCTGGAGCGAGACGTTTTTTTGCCTTGCGGTTCTACAAACATGTCGCTCCTAACGGAGCCAGGAATGCATCTCGACTCCTTTCTACAAACACTCCGCTCCTCGCGGAACTACGCCGAGGCATTCTCCTCGGACGGAGGCCGGCGGGCCGGGGCGTTGCGTCGTCGATTGATTCGAGTGAAACTAAATCTCGAATGCCAGAGATCCAGCTCAAGTACGGCCGTACAGCAATTCCATTTTCATACGATGCGAACCGCTTTGACGTCCTCCACACAATTCCCGAAACCAATGTCCTGTCGGACGTCGAACTTGGCTCCAAGCTCGACTCACCGATCGATTCCAAACCCCTTGAGGAAATAGTCGAGCCGGGCGAAACCGTGCTGTTCGTGGTGCCGGACGCGACCCGCCGGACG
>DATLCA010000534.1:0-2563 GCA_035526605.1 Pyrinomonadaceae bacterium
CGCTCCCGCCCGCATCTCGTCACCCGTCGCGGCTTCAATAACGTTCAACTTCGAAATCTCGTCGAGCTTCGACGCGTACATCGCCGTGTAACCCGCCGGCATATGCATAACGATCGCGATCGGGACCGGAAAATCCCCAGGCAGTTGGGGTATCAAGAACCGGAGCGCCTGAGGCCCGCCGGTCGAGATGCCGATCACGACCGCATCAAAACCGGTAGCCGTCCCGACGGGGCGGTTAAGCGGTAGCGGGGCCGCATCGCCGTTGATCGGCGTTCGAACCAATCGCGAGACATCGACACCGACTGCAGTTTTGACCGCGTCCACCAACGCCGCGCGTACATCCAATATTTTTTCGCTCGCCAGCGACGTGGGCTTTTGGATGAAATCGACGGCACCGGCATTAAGTGCCGTCAAAACTTCTGCCCGACTTTCGCCGAGCGAGCTCATGAGCACGATGGGCAACGGCCTCCGCCGCATTTGCTCTCGAACAAAGCCGACGCCATCGAGCTCGGGCATTATCAAATCGGAGGTGACGACGTCCGGGCGCAAACTCTCCACGAGCTCCAGCGCCTCGACCCCGTTTCGTGCCGCTCCGACCACTTCGATAAACGGGCTATTCGATAGCATCTCGCGAACCACCTTTCGGATGTACGCCGAATCATCCACTATCAGTACCCGAATAATATCGATTAGATTTCCTCCTGTGCCCGTGTCGGGCACGACTGTCATCTTCGCTTCACGTATACGAAGCAGCCGCCGATCTCTTCCAGTTCAAAATCGTCCGTCACCTTTAAAAGCGATTCCGCAGCGCCCGCAAATAGAAAAGCCGGCGTCTTCATTTTATCCGCGAACGAATCGACCACCTTTCTTATAGCATCAGGCGAAAAATAGATAAAAACGTTTCTGCAGAAAATAACCGAAGCCCGGGCCAAATTTGAAATTTCCGCCTTTTCCAACAGATTCACTTGATGCCACCTGATTTTCTCATGAATGCTTTTGGCGACGAGCCATTCTTTGCCGTCTACCTCGAAATACTTCTCTTTTAGATGCTGAGGCAAAGACCGAAAAGCCCTTTCCCGGAAACGGCCGCGGCGGGCCCGATCCAGTGCTGCGCTGCTCACATCGCTGCCGTAGATCTCTATTTTCGCGCGATCGAACCAGCCGTTTTCGTTCAACCTGATAGCGATGGTCAAGGGCTCCTCGCCCGTCGCACATGCCGCACTCCAGATTTGAATCGGAGACATTCCGTTCGCGGCGACGAGCTTGGGCATGATCTCCTCAGCCAAAGCGTGTATCTGATCCATCTCGCGCCAGAAGTAAGTTTCCTGAACGCTCAAGGCGTTCGTCAGATTGCGCCATTCGTCGGCAGCGTCGGCGTCAAACTTAAGCAAATAGTAATAATCGAGAAACGAATTAAACCCACGTTCTATTACCAGCGGAGCCAGCTTTTCAGTAAGCGTGTCGAGTCTCGCGTCGTCGAAGTACAGCCCGGCCCGATCGTGAATGAGATCGCGCAGGAGTCCTTCGGCTCCGCGTCGCAATCCCAGATTGTCCAGATTTCCCCCCATGTTCGAATGCATTAATCGGTCGCTCCCGTGATCGCCTCAGCCGCAGCGACACGCACTTGTTCCGCCGAATCTTGCTCCGCGAGGTCCTTGAGCAATCCCGAGAACCGGCTTGCACCGCCGTTTTCAGAGAGCGAACGAATCGCAAAATACCTGACCCATGGATCGCTGTCGTTCTTCAAAGCCTGGCCGAGCGCCTGAACCGATTGGTTATCTGCAAAAGCTGCGAGCGTCCGGGCCGCAGCCGCGCGCACGTTGGAAACTTTATCCCCGAGCGCCCGGGCAAGCACTTTTACCGCAGCGTCACTGGGGAAACTCGCAAGCTGTTCGACGGCAGCGACCCGAACCGTTTCGTCCGCGTCCTCCGTTGCCGCGAGAACTGCTTCACGGCACGCGGGACCCTCCAGATCGCCGATAACCCGAATTGCGGACTCACGGACATTCGGATCGACATCTGCCAATAGACCTTCCAGCCGGGCGAACGCGTTTTCGCGCGGAAAGCGTTTCAGCGTATTCACCGCCGCCCGCCGAAGTGTTTTATCGGGGGAGGCTAACAGTTCGATCAAGGCGTCAAATGCTTTTGGGTTGGTCGATCTTCCGAGCGCCTCCAGAGCTGACAATGCGACGCTGCTGTCGGACCGCGACGCCGCTATCAGTGCGTCGACACAAGGCTCAGTGCCGATGGACCCGAGAGCTTGGGCGGCGTGCACACGAACGTCGAGTTCTTCGCTATCCAACTTTTCTATCAGGATTGGTATCGCCGCATCACCCTGTCTGACGAGAGCCGCGGAGGCCGGTTCACGCAAAGATTCCTCGTCCAGTAACGCGCCCAGTCTCTCAACGGCGCGCGAATCGGGAAGCCAGCCGGCTACTTTTATTACCTCATTGTCAGCGGATGTGCTCGCTTTGCCGAGGGCCTCCAGCACCGCAGATATTCCTGCCGGGCGGATCGTTTGCACCAACCGATCGACGACTTGCGCTCCCGACGTATCGCTCGC
>DATLCA010000535.1:0-10766 GCA_035526605.1 Pyrinomonadaceae bacterium
ATCTACGCGGCGGTGAAGTTCTTTATCTTTACGGCGCTCGGCAGTTTGCTGATGCTCGTCGCGATAATCTCGCTCTATTATTTGCAGGCGGATGCTACGGGCACCGGGTCATTTGATTTCGTCACACTGCTCAATTCCTTAAAGGTAGGAAATCTCGCTTTCGCGGGGTCGACGGGAACACTTCTTTTCCTCGCGTTCGCCCTGGCGTTCTCGATCAAGGTACCGCTCTTCCCTTTTCACACCTGGTTGCCGGACGCTCACACTGAAGCCCCGACGGCCGGTTCTGTCATTCTGGCCGCGGTTCTCTTGAAGATGGGAACTTACGGCTTGATGCGTTTTAACTTTACGCTGTTTCCCGAGGCGAGCCGCGAATTCGCACCAGTGTTCATCGTGCTCGCCATCATCGGCATCATTTACGGCGCTCTCGTGGCGATGGTCCAGCCTGACGTGAAGCGCCTCGTCGCCTATTCATCTGTCGCTCACATGGGCTTCGTGATCCTCGGGATGTTTTCGTTCACCGAATGGGGGATGCAGGGGGCCCTGTATCAAATGCTGAACCACGGCGTATCGACCGGTGCGTTGTTTTTGCTTGTCGGATTTATTTACGAACGGCGGCACACCCGGCAGATCTCCGACTTCGGCGGACTGGCGAACGTGATGCCGATCTATGCAACTATATTTGTTTTCACGGCGATGTCCTCGGTCGGGCTGCCGTTTCTGAACGGCTTCGTCGGCGAGTTTCTGATCATGATCGGGATGTGGAAGTCTTCCGCCCTTGCCATCACGGCGTCGGCGAATTGGAATTACATCGCCACGATGCTCGCCGGGACCGGGGTTATATTCGCGGCGGTTTATCTTTTGTGGATGATCCAGCGCGTTTTCTTCGGTAAGGTTACGAACGACAAGAACCGCTCGTTAACTGATCTTAGCTGGCGCGAGATCGGTTTGATCGCACCGCTGCTTTTCCTGATGGTGTACATGGGCGTTTATCCAAAGCCATTTCTAACTCGGTCCGAGGAATCGGTAAAGGCGATACAGGAACGGGTGGCACATCAAGCGGGCGGAACCGTAGCTGAGAACGCCGGCGAGTCTTTAAGGCCGGTTGCTCCCCCGGTTCGTTAAGCCGGCGGTCTTCGACCGCCTTGCGGGCCACGGGCCCGCCGCCTAACGATGATCGGTCGCGGTCAAAGACCGCGAGCTTAACGGGGGTTCGAGGTCTGTTCCGAATTTTTTATGACTGAATTAGTAACACCGAACGCAAACATCAACATCATTCTGCCGGAGCTGGTCGTGGCTTTCGCCGGAGTCGTGGCGATGGTTTACGACAGTTTTTTCCCGAAGGACCGCCTTACGACGGGTGTCATCGCCCTCGTCGGTCTTGCCACCTCCGGTGTTTTGCTCGCCATGATGTGGGTCACGCCCCAGCCCGAAGGCACGTGGAACGGGATGATCGCGCATGATAATCTTCGGCTCGCTTTTTCGTTCGTGTTTCTCCTGGTGTCGGCGATGACCGTACTGATCTCGACCGTCTGGGTCGAACGCGAGGATGTCCCGGCGGGCGAATATAACGCGTTGCTGCTGTTCGCGACCTTCGGGATGATGCTGATGGCTTCGGGCAACGATCTGGTCGTGATCTTCCTCGGCCTCGAGACTTTGTCTATCGCGACCTACGTTATGTGCGGCCTCCGGCGCGGAGATCTGAAGTCGAACGAGTCCGCGATGAAATATTTCATTCTCGGCTCGTTCGCTTCCGCTTTCCTGCTTTACGGGATGGCGCTGACGTATGGGGCGACGGGCTCGACCAACATCACCGAGATCGCACATCGGGTGGCGAACGCGAACTTCCCTGCTCTTCTGCTTGTCGGCGCGGCGATGATGGTCATCGGTTTCGGCTTTAAAGTGGCAACGGCGCCTTTTCATATCTGGACACCCGATGTGTACGAAGGAGCGCCCACCCCGGTTACCGGATTCATGGCGGCGGGCCCAAAAGCCGCCGCGTTCGCCTCGTTCTTGCGTGTGTTCGTTTTGGGATTCCCACTTGTCGCCGGCGTTCAGGCGTCGGGATATCTGCATGATTCATGGATGACCGCACTGACCGTCATGGCGGTCCTTTCGATGACCGTCGGCAACGTCGTCGCGATCATGCAGAGCAACGTAAAGCGGATGCTCGCCTATTCTTCGATCGCACATGCCGGCTACGCGATGGTCGGATTCATCGGTGCCGGCGCGGCAAAATCCAACATCGCCCGCGACGAAGCAATTGCGTCCGTCGCGTTTTATATGTTGACGTACGCGATCACGAATCTCGGAGCATTCGCCGTCGTCACACTGATCGGGCAGAAGAATGATCGGCGAACGGAGTTCGAAGATTACAACGGGATCGGTTTCAAGTCACCCATGCTTTCATTCGCGCTGTCCCTCTTCATGCTGAGCCTCCTCGGGCTTCCGCTGACCGCCGGGTTCATGGGAAAGGTCATGGTCTTCCGTCCGGCCCTCGAGGCGAACAGCCCGATGTTGACCTTCCTCGTCGTCATCGCGGTAGTAAATACGGCGATCTCGGCCTACTACTATCTTCGGTTGATCGTCGTCATGTTTTTCCGCGAACGGACAGCGGACTGGCTTGAGCCAAAGGTGTCGGCCGGTCTCGCGGCTGCGCTGATCATCGCGGTCGTCGGTGTCTTGTATTTCGGAATCTTCGCCAGCGGGGTGATCGAAAGGTTCGCCCAGCCCCCACGCCCCGTCGGGATCGCTGCGAGGTAACTGCCCGATGTTTCAGGAAGTGGATATCAGCACGTGGAGCCGGAAAGCGACCTATGAATTTTTCCGCGACTACGAAGATCCTTTCTTCAATGTGACCGCGAACTTGGACGTCACCAATCTCTATAGGTTCTGCAAACAAAACGATCTCGCTTTCTCACTCGCGGCGCTCTTCTTTTCAATTCAGGCGGCCAACGAAATTCGGGAGCTGCGGCTTCGGATCATCGATGACGTCGTGGTCGAATTCGGCCGCGTCGAAGCAACGCAAACAATCCTCAACGACGACGAGACTTTCTCGTTCTGCTACTTCCCGCTCAAGGACGACGTTTTCGAATTCGACCGTTCAGGCAAAACGGCACGCGAGAAGTATAAAGCTCTCAAGTCTTTCGACGTCGAGACGGACCGGGTCGATCTGATCTACTACTCCGCGATCCCCTGGATCTCGTTCACGAGCTTCAAACACGCAAGCCGCCAGAATAATCGGCAGTCGGTCCCCAGAATGGTATTCGGGAGGATGTTCGAAGACGGCCCTGCCCGGAAGATGCCGTTTTCGGTGGAGGTGCATCACGCACTCGTGGACGGCGTTCACGTCGGGAAGTTCTACAATCTGTTCCAGGCTAAGCTCGACTCTGTGTAAACTGTTCGGCACAATTTCCTTTTCCAATGAACGAAGATCTCGAAATCCCGGCCGAGTCGATCGCCGCCATCTACGCGGAAAAGATCCGCACGCTTCGAACTCGTTCGTGCACGCTCGAAATACCTGAACGCGAAAACGATGTAGAAATCCACCACACGCTTCTCGGTATTGAGCTGCAAGTAGGACGGCGGCGATTTTCGTGTCCCGACCTTGCGACCGCCCGCTACATGCGCGTGTTTGCGCGGCTCGGATCCCGCGAGTTCGCGATCCCGTACGACATCACAAAAATCTCCACTCTCGCCGACGAGCTCGAAACGGCATGGCAGCGCTCCGTGCTGATGCTCGAGAATGAGGCGGCCGTCAAGGGCGAAGATCAGAGGAAGAGGCACCGAAGCCGCTTGTATAAATTGGCTCGGTCAGCGGTAGCCGAGATCGGGCCGGGTGAGAGGATGCCCGAATTCAAACAATCGACCAAGCAAAGGAACCCCTGATATAATCATCTTAAATTTGGGAGTCGAATTTCGATTTCCCGATATTGTTAGCTAGAATTAGCACTTATGTTTGACGCAGCAGTCAATACCGCGGTTTCCGAAGAGCTACCTTTTCCGTATAACGGGAGAGCTTTTTGCCGTTACGAGCCAATCGAGAAACGGATCGTGCATGCACGGGTGCTTATCGTGAACTGCCTTCTCCGCTACGAATCGGACCTTTCGCCGCTGGCGTTCAAGGACTGGAAGGACGGGTTGGAGGCCAAGCTACGCTTCGAGCGGAAGGTCTCATCTCTTGCCTGCAACAACATCGCCCAGAACGTGATCCGGCTTGTTAAGAATCCGAAGACATTGACGGTACATCTCTCCGAGGTCGCTCAGGCCGCCCGGGATTTCAAACCGGATGCGATCGTTCTAAGCGGAACGTTCAGCGATTTTGATTATTACAACGCGGATCACATTGAATCGTTTCGCGGGTTTATCACCGCGACTAAAACACCGATACTTGCGATTTGCGGCTCCCATCAGCTCGTCGGCCTTTCATTCGGGGCTCCTTTGAAAACATTGGACGATCTCGATCTGGGCGAGAAGCGGAGCGAGCGGGTACTGGAATATCAATATCGATTCGTAAAGATCGTCGATAAGAACGACCCGATCTTCGACGGAAACGAAGACCAGTCATCCGGGATCTGGCAGGATTATACGAAAGAGGACGACATCCTCCGCGTGTGGCAGAACCACGGCGTTCAGGTGGACGGCGTGCCTGATGGATTCAGGCTGCTCGCCACGTCGTATCTCTGCAAGAACCAGATGATGGTCAAACATTCGGACGGGCAGATGATCTACTGCGTCCAGTTCCACCTCGAAAAGTCATTCGAGGACTGGTCAAAAAACCCCACGCGGTGGGAGCACCCGAACGAATCGAGAGACGGGCGGATCCTGTTCGAGAACTTCCTGAAGCTGGCTTTACAGCACCGATCGAATTAAAAAAACGGCTTCAAAAATGAAGCCGTTTTTTCTTACCGAAGGCCTCATCGGCCATCTGTTCTGCTTATTATTTTTCAACCACGCCCTGAACAAAGTTGCTGACGGCCTGCAAGGCACTGTTCAATGCTGTTGAGTTGTATTGGATCGTCGAGGCACCACCACCCGACAAATCGTACTGCGGTGCAAGAAAACCAATGCCCACAGGATTGGATTCCGGTTGAATTCGGCTGTTGACGTACGGCGCGATGATCATGTTGCCCTCGATAACGCCGTTTCCGGCTCCGCGGCGATCAACGCCCGCCTGGCCCGTGACGATGATGATGCCCTTGAAGCTAAATCGTCCATGAAGGGTCAGCTTACCCGTCACGATCAGGATTCCCCCGCCGTCACCGGTCAATGTACAGTCCCCGTCGCAGATCGTAAGTCCGGTACCGTTCGGGTTACCGAAATTGGGAGGCTGCACGCCGTTGGCGAAATAACGGTCCTGAGGGTATGCGGACGCGGCCTGCATCTGCACATACTCATCCAGGTTTGCCGGAGTGGATAACCACGGCGGCGTGTCGGTCGTTATATCCGAAGGTTCGCCGATGATCCGGTTTTCCCGATGGACGTCATCGATCTCTTCAAAAATATCCCCGACGTTTCCGTCTCCCCACGCACCGATGGGCGGAATTATATCGGTCGATGCGGCGTCCTGGCCCGAATAAAGCATCGCGTTCGAGTTGCCGAGAGCGAAGTGGAACGTCGATGCCGGCTGAGCGGGAGTGGCCGGAATGCATGTCGGGCACGCTGCTACTGCCGTTGTGTTCGGGGGGCCAATCAAAGTCAAAGTCGCCGGCGCAGTAAGCCCGTTGAAAAAATTCTTCTGAATAATCGCGTGAAGCTCTTTTGTGGCTCCGCGCGGCCCGTATCCCGTAGACTTCACCAACAGGCGGATCGGTTCGGGCGACGACATAGTACCGAGCAGTATGCTGTTGGCCGGAACACCTGACGTAACCGCGGGCACCAGCTGGGAAGTGAACCCGCTCGGTACAGCGCCGTTCGCCGGGGCCCATGTCGTGGACACTGCGTGTCCGCCGGTGGAGACTAGATCAATCTTGCTTCCTTGCAAGGTGAAAGTGATCGAGTCGAATCGGACATTCGGGGACGTGTAGTTCGTCAGCGCTCCGCCGCACGTTGTGGCGTTCGGCTCCACATATCCGCGAATTACTCGTACGCCGAAGTACGGCTGCGTCATCGTCACTTCCACCTGCAGGCGGTTGTAATTCAACATGCAAGCGCCCAAGCCATACTTGGTGATCTTGAAGGTACCGAAGTCCGTAGAGACGCTGCCGCCCACCGTATCTATCTGGTGAGCAGTCCGGGGGACGAACTCAACCTCTATACGATTCGCTCCAGCGCCGTAGGTTTTTTTGTTGATACTCCCACCCACCGCGGCGTCGTTTTCACCCAGTTTTCCTCTTGTCGAGTAAGTTACCACCGAGCCCGTGTGGTCGGGATCCGAAACATCAAGAGAATAGGCGTATCCGTTCTGGGCCGCGTAGGCCCCGCCACCCATCGGAACGCGATCCGGGAAGTTCGCATCGTAATTGAGCCACCGCGACAAACGCGGCCTAGCGTCAAGAGGATTGTTAGCCGGATCGAGATTTGACTCGTCGGGTTCGAGCGCTTTCAGATAGTCGATGCGGTTCGCTTTACATTCCTCCGGCTCGGTCGCGGCTGTCGCACACCCGACCGGATTAGCGTTAATAAGTCGATTGTTTGGAAGCCGCGGGTCGCTCCGAAGAACATTAACCGCCGCCTGTATACCGCTCTCGGCGGCGCTGAAGGCCTGTTGTTCAGACGTCGAGTCCATCACGTTCTGCGTGTTGCTTGTGGTTTCCAGCAACATACCGGCGCTCGCGACAAGGAGAAGGAACGACACCATCAAAGCCATCACCATAGCGGCGCCTTTCTCGTTTTCTCGATTCTTGGGCAAATTCAAAACAGGATTTCTCATATCGATTTCTTCCTTCCCTTTTGAGGGTGGAGTCTCAGTACTGCGACAGCATGTAATTGTTGTTTCTGAACGTGACGTCGGACGCAAAGACCACGTGTTCGACATTGTGCTGACCGAAAACCTGGTCGAGCTCGACGTCAACGATAATGCGAACGCGCGCGGTGTTTTCCGTGGGAGTCGTGAGTGGCCCGGTAGCTTGGGAGGTGCCACCCGCATAATCGTAATACTCGAATGTGACGTTACTAATTTTGTTAACGACGACGGAAGTTTCCGGACCAAAGACGCCGGGACTTGTCTCAATGCCGTGTGGATCGTGACGGACGATCGAAGATGTCGCAGCGTCGAAGTAGTAGGTGACGTCCTCGCCCGGCCGGTTTATTTGCATCGTCGACGGCCCCTGCGCCTGAAAGGTGCCGCCCTCGTTTTCTATGTTCGCCCGAACGCGAATTCGATGATCGTCGGACTCACTTAGAACGATGCCGTTGCTGGCCTTCTTTGTACCTGGCTGGTAAAGGCCGAAGCCGGAGTTGGATATCTCGCGGGACACGACGCTGATAGCGGCACGAGCTGAAGCGAGAGCGTCGGCGGTGGAGCTTTCGCGCGCCCGCACACTCATCGCACGGCTCATCAGCATCGACACGATGCCCATCGCGATCAGCATGATGGTCATCGTGATCAACAACTCGACAAGCGAAAATCCTGAATTGCGATTTACAGGTTTCATGTTTCTAGTTTCCTCGCACGCGGCGCAAAACGGTCCTAACAGGGATCGCAGTCTGCCAACCCGGATTCGGGGCAGCAAGCTTCACCTCGATCGTGATTTCTTTCAGTGTGCAGGGGACGGCATCGCCTTGCGGGGATAGGCACGTGTACGATTCGTTCTGCGGTATGTCGAGATTGGGCGGATCCGGCGTGTTCGCGACGAACGGTGCGTTATCGACGGAAACCCGGACCGTAAAGGTCATCCCATTCGTCGCCGTTACGAGGCGGTCGGCTTTGCGCCCTCCGGTTATGTCCCGCCGCCCGTCGTCGGGATCACCGGGCGTGAAATTATCCGTCTCCGGCACTCCGTTGAACTTTGCAGCTCGGTATCGCTCAACCTCTTGCTGGAGGATGGCGAGGGCCTGGGCCCGCGCCTTGTTACCGGCGTTGTAGGTGATCGCGTAAGTGAACACCGAGAACACGCCGAGCAAGGCGATCATGATTATGATTAGGGCCATGACGACCTCGATCAACGTAAAGCCTTTGGCCTTGTCCCAGCGCGGGTCCGGCACCAAGCTGTATTCGGATAGATTCGTTTTTTCTGAACGGGTAGTCATAGCAGTTTGTTCTTCCAGCCTAATGCCTAGTGGTTTCGGCGGCACTTGCCTGCCTGAAGGTGCTGATCGGGACCGCAAACACAACCTACCGGCGGGGCGTTGTTCTCACAGTAAACCGGTGTCGCCGTGGGCGCAGGCGTGGGCGTCGCGGTCGCGACGGGCGTCGCCGTCGGCGTTGGCGTCGGAGTAGCGCCTACAGGAGTCGCGGTTGGTGTCGGCGTGGCGGTCGGTGTCGGCGTCGCCGTCGGCGTAGGTGTTGGAGTCGGTGTTGGAGTCGGTGTCGGAGTCGGAGTTCCGGCTGGCGGGCCGCTCGGAGTCGGAGTGGGCGTCGGAGTCCCGACAATCAGATCCCATACCGCGAGCATCGGATTCATCGACGTGTTAACGTTACCGATCGTCGGAGCGTTGAATGTCGGAATGGTCGAGCCACCGCTAAGGTACGCTGCCGTACCGGTCGGTGAAATGAATATCACGCTCGAATTGGTATCGTCGGGTGTGGCACACGGCATCTGACAAAAGGTAACCGTCGGCGGAATTTCAATTTGGGCGTTGCACGGGCCGGACGTTACTTGTCCCCGTGCGTCGAACCGATATACCACCGTCGCGTTGATGGCCGGCACGACGATATTTGTATTTCCACGTCCGCCGAAATCTACGACACGGGTCTCGGTCCCCACATCGAGGGTACCGTTTTGGTCTTGGTCGGTTATGACGGAGAAGGAAGTCGGGCTCGTGATCTCAACTCTTGCTTGATCGGCGCACGTGGCCGGGCGCCGTTTCACGGAATCGAACCGGGCTCTTTCGAGGGCGACCTTAAACGATCTCGCGACATTTTGCCTGTCCAGATTTTCGGCGGAATTTCCAAGCGCCAAAAATGCGAAGGTGGCCAGGATTCCTACGATGACAAGCACAACTACGATCTCGATCAACGAGAATCCCTGCTGCGCTTCATATCCGCGATTACTCATTTTGTGTCTCCGATTGATGAACTTTCCGTGCGGGTGACTAGCGGTGGAGGAAGATTTTCCCCAGCTAAAGTTTTAGCATATAAAATTTAACACAGTCAATGACTGTTTGTTTATGTTTAACGCCCGAGACGAGAATATTCCTTGGGAGTACACACATTTAAAGTAGATTGGGATTGTCCGGGGAATTCCAGAAAGGGAACGGTTGGCGTAGTCAGGCGCTAATCAAAACACTGGATCGGGACGTTTTCCATTGTATTGTGGATGAGCATATCGACGACCGCGTTAAAATCTCCGCCGGTCGCCTCGTAAACCTTGAGCTGGTCGTCGGCTGAGGTTCCGCGCTCGAGAATGGTGTGAATGTGCTCGACCTCGTGTCGGGAACCGAGATCGTCGAGAACGTCGTCGACAAAATCCAGCAGCTCCCGAATCAGGTCCTTCACCGGCACTTCCTTTTGTTTCCCGAGATCCAGAAGCTTTCCGTCCAGCCCGTAACGGATAGCTCGCCACTTGTTCTCCTGGATAAGCCGGCGTTGGTAAAGGCGGAAGCCAAGGTTTTTCTCGATAAGAACTGTCAGCTTTGCCACGATGGCCTGAAATAAGGCGGCGATCGCGATGGTATCGTCGACGCGCGTCGGAATATCGCAGATCCGAAACTCCAGCGTCGGAAAGAGATGATGGGGCCGAACGTCCCACCAGATCTTCGACCCGTCCTGGATGCAATTCATCTTTACCAGGAGGTCGAGGTAGCTTTGGTACTGTTGGAATGATTCGAAGTGATCCGGGATCTCGGTCCGCGGAAATTTCTTGAACACCTCGCAGCGATAGGATTTCAGCCCGGTGTTGAACCCTAGCCAGAACGGCGAGGAGGTCGTCATGGCGAGCACGTGCGGCAGGAAGTAGCGGGCCGCATTCATGATGTGTATGCGCCGGTCGTTGTCGGGAATACCGACATGAACGTGCACCCCAAATATGAGAAGCGATCTCGCGACCATCTGAAGCTCATCGACGAGAAGCTTGTAACGGGCTCCATCAAAGATCTCTTGCTCGGACCACTTCGAAAACGGGTGGGTAGACGCCGCCACGATCACCATTCCCTTCTTTCGCGCCAGCGCCGAGATGATGCACCGCAGCTTCGAGATGTCCTCGCGTGCCTCCTGAATATTCGCACAGACGCCGGTGCCGACCTCGATCATCGACTGGATCATCTCGGGCTTGATCTTTTCGCCGAGTAGAAGTTTGCCTTCGTCCAGAATCTCGGAAACGTGCGACTTTAGCTCGCGAGTTACCGGGTCGACGATCTGAAATTCTTCCTCGATCCCGAGCGTAAACTGGTCGAACATACTTTTAGGCATCTGGTTTTGTGCGAATTCGGAATCGCATATCTAGCGATGGTAAGGAACGTGATAATTCTATCCTATTTTCGTTTGGATAAATAAATGCGAGGCGGCGGTCAGAGCTCATTTGACGGTCATTTACTTTGCTTTTTTCAATATGGCAAGTTACCATGAAATCTCGTTAAAACTTAGCCTTGGTATCTGCAATTTACGTTACAATAAGCTTTATTTTTAATCCTTTATTTTCAGTTTTCTTTTATGGGTTTTTCGACAACTG
>DATLCA010000536.1:0-2966 GCA_035526605.1 Pyrinomonadaceae bacterium
CTCGAAATGCGCCGCCTATTGCTGATGCAAAAATTGCGTGTGAAAAAATGGTGGGCATTATTGAGCCGCCAGCAGCATGGTCACCAATGCCGCCCGCTTCGCGATATCGTCGATCAAAATGTGTTCGTCTAAACGATGAGCCCCGTCACCAGCGATGCCGAGGCCATCGAGTACCGGAACGCCTAAAGCACCGACGAAATTTCCATCGGATGCGCCGCCGACCTCGGTTTCCCCGAGCTCATATTCCAGGCCCGCCGCGAGCGATCTCGCATTTTCGAATAGTGCCCGGACCGCATCAGTTCTTTCCATAGGCGGCCGATTGACGCCCCCGATGATTTCTACCAACACTCGATCGTCGAATGGCTTGAGAGTTCGAACCGTTTGGTCGATTCGCGTAGCTTCTTCCATTGACGTGAATCGCACATCGACGGTGCACTCGGCGTGTTCCGGAATCACATTCGTTGTCGTTCCTCCGCGCGCGGTGCACACATTTACCGTGGTGCCCGCCGGAAGGTTGTTTAGTGAGTGAAGCTTCTCGATCTGGCGGGAAATTTCGAGGATCGCGCTTGCGCCTTTTTCGGGTTCAAGACCGGCGTGCGCCGGAATGCCGTGAGCTTTGATGGTGAACATCCCGGTACCCTTTCGACCGGTTTTGACACGTCCGCGGGCTGACGGCTCGAACACGTAGCAGGCCTTCGCTTTTCGCGCCTCGCGCTCGACGAGCTCGCGTCCTGTGAAGCTTCCTACTTCTTCGTCGCAAGAGAGCAGTATCGTAATTGCACGCGACGGGCTCACATTCGATTCAGCTATGAAGCGAAGCGCCTCAAGCATCAGGACGATCCCCGACTTCATGTCGAAAATTCCGCAGCCGAAAAACTTTCCATCTTCGATCCTTGTCGGATTTAGAATTTTTGTCCCGACCGGATGAACCGTGTCGGTGTGGCCGAGCAAGAGAATGTTTTCGTCGCAGTCGGGAAACGCCCGGATCAAAATATGATCGCCGTACTTTTCCGCCGAGACACGCTCTATCTGAAGATCGAGCGGCAGTTTGCGTGCTTCGTTTTCGATCCAGAGCGCGACCAGTTTGCTTCGCTCCACGTCAAAAGACGGCGACTCGATCTCGACGATCTCGTGGATCATCTCGACCGTTTTGTCCAACCGGTTATTAAAGTACTCCGCGATTTCGGAAGGTTTCATCGAGCGGATTTCAGCGGACCGCGGGCGGGGCCGGTGTACCGAAGATTTGATTCAGGATCTCGCCGAGGCGATAGCCCGCAAGCGCCATTCGGCGCTGCGAAACCTGAAACGCTTTTTTCTTGTATTTTTCAGATGGCGATTGGAATCGAACAAGATCCGGCGAGAACACTTCAGTCTGGCTGAGCGCGACACTTTCGGCCCGCCACTCGTCGAACGCACCGGGTTTCATCTCGGAGGCAAGGTCGCGCCGCGGATACTTTTTCATGATCTTGCCGGCCACGTCCGCGATGTAATCGCGTTCACACGTGTCGCCCTTCAACGGCGTGTTCCGGTCAATTATCGAATCCCAAAACCAATGTAAATTTAGCTGCTTGTCGCGCGGCGTGTTTTCCGGCGTAAGAAGAAAAAGATTCCCGCCCTGGTCGCCTTTCGGTTCTTTATCCGTGACGCGTGCCGATGTGTGAAGCGGTTGGTGGATATCGCCGATCAAGTGTTCGACCCAAGCGATCGCGATCGCTTTGTCCTTGTCGCTCGCGGAAGCATTTCGGAGCAGCTTATCGAATTCTACAAGCCTGCTCACCGCCTGGCCGCCGTCTTCAGGTTTTGGTAAAACTTCGGCCTTTCCGTTCACCTGTTTCCAAAAGATGTCGTCATAATGCCAATTACTTTTGTGGTACTTCTTGTTGCGAGTTTCGAAAGCCCGGTCACGGACGATGTCCGCCCACGTCGCGGCCAGCATGAAGTATGCAAGCTTGCGAGTGTCTTCCGGCTCGGCGCTGGTGAGATAAAACGCGGAGAGATCGGAATCTTCCGGTGCAGTTCTTAAGATTTTTATTACCGCTTCGCGCGTCGCCGGAGACATTTGCTGCCAAGCGATAAATGCTACCGCCTTGTGACCGGTGTCGTCCCACGCGAATGACGACACAGCGGAGATTACAAAAAACGCACTCAAAACAAAGACTCGAAAAAATGTTGGCATAAGGTTCCCTGACTTTTTGGATGATTTTAGCGGAATAACGTAATAAGAGAAAGGCGTGCTCCGTACCGCAGGAAGCGCAAAACCGGTTTGGGCACGATGGTTGCTACTGTACATAACGATAAAGCCGAATAAATCAAATGATAGTTAATCGGCGAAACATACGCGTTTGAGTGTGTAGGCAGATCGGACGGGGCTAATTTTCTGAAGATCTGCAAAAACTTCCCGGGGATTCGTTCTTTCCTCAAGCGGGTAGATCACATTACGTCAATGTGAGGAGAAGCTAAAATTATGCAAGGGATTTTAGAACAGAACAGGATTGCGGCATCCGTCATCAACCGGACCACGGGTTCATTTGGCAGCAGGATCGGGATTATGGCCTCGGTTTTTGGCTGCTGGCACAAACGACTGACCCGTCCTTTTACGGAAAAGAATGATTCATATAGAGCGTGCACTGACTGCGGCGCCCGCAAAAAATTCGACACGCTAGGTTTTAGAACAGTCGGCCCGTTTTATTATCCGCCCATCGTGAGGCCCGAAGCATCCTGATCTTCCGTCCTGTTTTAATACTTTCGATTATTTGAGGTGCGGCTTTTTCAAAAGCCGCACCTTTTTTGTTTAAGGTTTCCGGAGGATTAGGGCGGAGTTTTTGGAACCGAATCCGATGCAATTACAAAGAGCTGCATTAACGTTTGCCTCCCTAGCCGTATTCGGGACGTAGTCGAGATCGCAGAGCGGATCGGCAACATCCAGATTAATCGTCGGCGGAATAATCCCCTCATTCATCGCAAGC
>DATLCA010000537.1:0-2893 GCA_035526605.1 Pyrinomonadaceae bacterium
TGTTCGAGCCGTTCATCATTCGCCGCCTCAAGGAACTCGGCTATGTGCACACCGTGCGCTCGGCCAAGAAGATGATTGAACGTCAATCGCCTGAAGTCTGGGACATCCTCGAAGAAGTCACGAAGGGCCACCCGGTGCTGCTCAACCGCGCGCCGACGCTCCATCGTCTCTCCATCCAGGCGTTCGAACCCGTCCTCATCGAAGGCGAAGCGATCCGTATTCATCCGCTGGTTTGCACCGCTTACAACGCGGACTTCGACGGCGACCAAATGGCCGTCCACGTCCCGCTCTCAGTCGAAGCACAGATGGAAGCGCGCCTTCTCATGATGGCGCCAAACAACATCTTCAGCCCGTCCAGTGGCAAGCCGATCATGACGCCGACGCAGGACATCACGCTCGGGTGCTATTACCTGACCGCGAATCCACGCGCGCAAATGGGCGTGAAAAAACCGATGCTCTTCGGCTCGAAGACCGAAGTCATCTTCGCTCATGACGACGGCGCCGTGCGCACGCATGATCGGATTTTTCTCGCGAATCCCGACCTCGGCGCCAAGACCGTTTACGGCGATTCCGAAAAGAAAGTCGTCGAGACCACAGTCGGTCGCGTGATTTTCTCGGAGATTTGGCCGACCGAACTCGGTTTCCCGAACAAGGTGATCGGCAAATCGCAAATCGGTGACCTCATCTGGAACTGCTACAAGTTCTGCGGTCACGAAAAGACCGTCGTCACCCTCGATAAGCTAAAAGAACTCGGCTTCAAGGAAGCGACTCGCGCTGGCGTTTCGATCGGCATCGACGACATGATCATCCCGAAGGAAAAGGGACACGAAATCGACGCCGCCCAGAAGCAGATTTCCGAAGTCGAGAAGCAATATCGCAAGGGCGTTATTACCCCCGGCGAACGCCTCAACAAAGTCATCGACATCTGGACGCATTGCACCGACCAGATCGCGAACGTCATGTTGAAGACGCTCGAAGTGAACCAAAACAAGCGGGAATTCAATCCGGTTTGGTTGATGGTTGACTCCGGGGCGCGCGGTAACCGCCAGCAGGTTCGCCAGCTCGCCGGTGTCCGCGGCCTCATGGCCAAGCCCTCCGGCGACATCATCGAGAAACCGATTTTGTCGAACTTCCGCGAAGGTCTGACCGTGCTCGAATACTTCATCTCAACGCACGGCGCGCGCAAAGGTCTGGCTGACACCGCCCTCAAGACAGCTGACTCCGGTTACATGACGCGCAAACTCGTCGACGTGGCCCAGGACGTCATCATTCGCGAAGCCGATTGCGGCACCAGCAACGGCATCATCGTGCAGGCCATTTACGAAGGGGAGGACGAAGTCGTGAAGCTCAGCGAACGCCTCATCGGCCGTTTCTCTTGCGAAGATATCTACGACCCGACCGATCCTAAGAAGAAGATCGCGAAGGCCAACGAAGAGATCGACGAAATCAAGGCGAAGGCCATCGATAAATCCGGCGTCGAAAAAATTCGCATTCGTTCCGTGCTCACTTGCGAAAGCAAGCAGGGCATCTGCGTGAACTGCTACGGACGCAACCTTGCGACCGGCGGGCTGGTCAAGCTCGGCGAAGCAGTCGGCATCATCGCCGCTCAATCGATCGGCGAACCCGGCACCCAGCTCACCATGCGTACCTTCCACATCGGTGGAACGGCCTCGCAGGTCTTCAAGCAGCCGCAGATCAAATCCAAGGTCGACGGCATCGCGCGTTACAACGACCTGCGCCTCGTCAAACTTGAAGACGGCAACAACATCGTCCTTAACAAGAACGGCTCCATCTCCATCCTTGGCGACGATGGTCGCGAACTCGAAACTCACAACGTGGTCATCGGTTCCGTCATCAGCGTCCAGGACGGCGCCAAAGTCAAAAAGAACGAAACCTTCGTTCAGTGGGATCCGTACAACGTGCCGATTCTTTCCGAGAAGGCCGGTCACATTAAATTCCACGACATCATCGAAGGCGTGACGATGAAACAGGAAATGGACGAAGCCACCCAGCAGGAGGCCATGGTCGTCATCGAACACAAAGAAGATTTGCACCCGCAGATCGTCATTGTGGACGAAAAGGGCGAACCCCTCGCCAACTACCCGATTCCTTCAGGCGCGCACATCGTCGTCAACGAAGGGGACAAAATCGTGGCCGGCACACTCATGGCCAAGACGCCGCGCAAAACGTCCAAGACCAAGGACATCACCGGCGGTCTTCCGCGTGTCGCCGAACTCTTCGAAGCCCGCCGTCCCAAAGACGCCGCGGAAATCTCCAAGATCGACGGCGTCGTTGACTTCGGACCCAGCGTCCGCGGCAAACGCACTATCGTCATCAAAGATCCGCAGACTGAGAGCGAAGAGGAACATCTCATCCCGATTGGCCGTCACGTCATCGTCTTCAAGGGCGACGTCGTCAAGAAAGGTCAGCAACTCACCGAAGGCCCGGTTGTCCCGCACGAAATTCTCGACGTCTGCGGACCTCAGGAACTCCAGGAACATTTGGTCAACGAAGTCCAGGAAGTTTACCGCCTGCAGGGTGTCGGCATTAACGACAAGCACATCGAAATCATCGTCCGTCAGATGCTGCGCAAAGTTCGCATCACTGAACCGGGCGACACCTCCTTCCTCTGGGGAGAACAGATCGACAAGATCATGTTCGAGAACGAGAACGAACGCGTCGACAAAATGGGCGGCAAGCCCGCCGAAGCGTCGCCGGTCCTCCTGGGCATCACCAAAGCCAGCTTGGAAACCGAGAGCTTCCTCAGCGCCGCGAGCTTCCAGGACACCACCCGTGTCCTTACTGAAGCGGCGACGATGGGCAAAGTCGATCACCTGCGCGGCTTCAAGGAAAACGTCATCATGGGTCACATCATCCCGGCCGGCACCGGCTA
>DATLCA010000538.1:0-1374 GCA_035526605.1 Pyrinomonadaceae bacterium
GCGAGCCTCGCGAAGTGGCAGTCGACGACGCGTTCGGAAACAGCCGCGTCGATGGCGATCGAGGTTCACGGTGCCAACGGTTACACGAACGACTACCCGGTAGAACGTTACCTGCGCAATTGCAAAGCAGCGGTCATCTACGAAGGGACCCGCGACATCCATACGCTGATGCAGGCGGATTGGGCGCTTGGATTGAAGAAGGAGAAAGCGGCGAGAGTCGTGCTCCCACCGTATCAGGAAGCGAAAGCAGCTAATTAGTTCGTCGAACTTTAACGCAAAGAACGCGAAGACCGCAGAGTGAAAATTCTCTGCGGTCTTCGCGTTCTCTGGTTCTGAAATTATTTTGGCGACTTGAGGTCGGGGCTATCGCCGGTAAACTTCCACTTGCCACCCTCGTTGATGAAGCTGAGCGGCGTCCAGACGAGATACGCACCGCCTTTCAGCTCGGCGACGGCCTCGTTGCCTTCGATCTTTTCATTTCGAACTTCGACCGGTTTGTCCGGCATGGATTCGATCTCGGCCATGTACGCGACGACGCTACCGGTCCGTTTGTCGGCCTTCATTTCGGCCTCCTGGGCTTTGATGAAATTCTGAGTAACGACCGTCCTTAGCAACGCGTCATCCTTCTTTCTTAATGCTTCATAATATTTCTGCACGACGGGGGCCAGCGTCGGGGCGTCGTTGGTCGTCGGGGCCTCGGGCTTCTTGACAGTTTCGAGTCCCGTGTTCGCCGCGGGCGGCACAGAGTTGGCATTCGCACTCGAGACGTTTGCGTTAGAAACATTTGTCGTCGTTGTTGTTCCGCAGCCGGCAATGGCGATTCCAAGTCCCAAAACAAAAGTTATAAAGATCGAAAGTTTCATATTGGTGTCCGTCCAAAATCAAAGTCCAAAGTATAATGAATCGAAATACAATGGACAAAACCAACCGCGTGGAAATGCACCGATCTTTTCTCATCGAGGGGCTGCCCGAGCCGCTCACTCGGGCGAGTGCCCACATCCAGCTATTCGATAATTACATCGCGGGAACGCGCCTTCGTATACGCTCCGTCCGCGATCCGCAGACTGCCGGTTGGACCCGGATCCTTCAGCAGCGGATTCCATCCAGTGAGGGCAATCTCTCGTGTCTGAAGTTTTCCGACATTTATCTCGACGATGCGGAATACGCCCACTTTCAGATTTTCGAAGGTACCGAAATCCGCAAGAACCGCTATTTTCACGAGTTCGATCAGCGGACCTTTGCGTTCGATGTTTTCCTTGGAAAGCTGTGGGGGCTGAATATCGCGCGTTTGCAGTTCGAGACGGAACGCGAGCTCCAGCTATTCGAGCCGCCGGCGTTCGCCGTTCTCGAAATCACTCACGATCCCTTTTTCCT
>DATLCA010000539.1:0-1879 GCA_035526605.1 Pyrinomonadaceae bacterium
ACCTTCGACCTTGCCGCCCAATCCCTCGACCAACTCGACGACGGCTTTTGCCGTGCCGCCGGTGGCCAGAAGATCGTCTACGATCAGCACGCGATGTCCCTCGCCAACGGCGTCCTTGTGCATTTCCAGGGTGTCCTGCCCATACTCGAGATCATAGGAAACGGAAACACACTCGGCCGGCAACTTTTTTGGTTTGCGGACCGGCACAAAACCGGCACCAAGCTGATATGCGAGCGGCGTCGCGAAAATAAAACCGCGCGATTCGACACCGATGACGGTATCGATGTCCATGCCGCGGCACTGTTCCGTCAACGCGTCGATCGTTTCTTCAAGACCCGTCGGATCTTTCAGCAAGGTTGTTATGTCGTAAAAGTTGATGCCCGGTTTTGGGAAGTCCGGCACCTCGCGAATAAGTTTTTTTAAGTTGTCCATCTGGGCAGTTGTCGGTAGTCAGTAGTCAGTTGTCAGTTGTCGGTTGTCCGTTGTCAGTCGTCGGTCTAGTCGTCAGTTGTCAGTTATCGTTCGATCCGGAACGTTGAATAACCTCGGTCGGGTTCGAGGACCAATTCTTCGATATCTTCCACGGTCGAATAGGTCGGGCCGGCGATCAGATCATGTTTGAAGGCCTCGACCGCTCGCTCGGCGCCTTGCGCGAAAGCTTCGACGCGTCCGTCGTCCAAATTTCTCACGTAACCGCGGATCTGATGCCGGGCAGCGGAACGCTGAGCAAAATATCTGTACCCGACACCCTGGACCTGACCGCGAATATAAAACTTTCTCGCAACAACCATGCTGATCAACCAAGTGCGTCCAGGCATTCCATCAACGGCCGCTGCCGGCACGTGTAAACGGGCATCCCTCGCAGGGTCATCTTGCTCGCCGGCGTCCGGCGCAATTCTTCGGCGAGGGCGAGAAAGTCTTTCGGCTCGTCCGTCTCGAACGAGATCACATACTCCTGCTCGCTAAAGCCAAAGGCGTGAGTCATATGAATCTTTATGTTCTGGAATTTCTTCCCGACCATAAAGTTCTCTTCGATCAACGCGTCGCGCTCCTCGCCGGTCTTTTCATACCAATTCCTGTGCTTCGTGCACGGGTAAACGAAGTGATATTTCTTTTCCCCCGCCCGCACGTGCGAGCGGTCGTCCGCGCCGTCCCCCACGAACATCATCCGTTTCGTGACCGCCAGATAATTGTCAGCGATCTCGAAGAAACTGCCGAGGCTGGTGCGGTAAAGCTTCGCGGTCATATCCTGGATCAGGTCGAGCGAGGTGCCGATCCGCCAGAACATAATGTCCGCCTTCGAGTCGAACCCGATGAGCGAATAAGTGTAGAGCAGGAAGTCGTCGCGGAACCTGTCAAAAACACCCTGAAATTCCGATTTGAAAATACTTTTCGTTTCGGGATCGAGCTTTCTCCAGTCGGGGTTCACCCGGAAGAACATGAAGTTCACGAACTGCCTTTCGAGCGTCGGTACCTCGGCCGGGCCCTTCGAATCTCCGACGAGGCGGAGTCCGCCCTGATCAGCCGCGTCTTTTTTCAGATTCTGCGATTCCATCGGTTAAGTGTCGAAACGTGGAGCCGGGCTTCAATCGTCGGTGAAATTATTCTGCCAGATTTCGATTAAGAGTCCAAAAGTCACGGGGCACGCATCGCGCCTACCGAAATTTGCGTCGAGGTCGTGTGAATTGCTTTTTTTCGAATTGCCCCGTCTTATGAATTGCCTGCGTCTTTAGACGTAGGAGGCGGTCGTTCGGCCAAGACTTTAGGCGAAAAAAGAAAATGCCGAATTCCGGAGAGCTTTAGCTAAAGCTGTTTGATTAAAGCCTTTTTTTATATTTCGGCTGAAGCCGTCCACTCCAAAGCCTGACCTCCGGTTGAA
>DATLCA010000540.1:0-4059 GCA_035526605.1 Pyrinomonadaceae bacterium
GAATTCGTTTACTTCAGTGATAAGGATGTCGTGCGACACAAGCTTGTGCAGATGATCGTCCGGGCCTACGAGGATCATTCCCTCGAAACTTCCCCCAACAACCGCGATGGCTCTGGTCGTTAACCTCCAACGAAAGATCAAAATTCCGCTTGAACCGATCAAAGAGTTTTCGGAACAGCTCCGGGCGGACACACCCGACATAAAAGACAAAGACTTTTCGATCGCCTTCGTGTCGGACCGCCGGATGAAGGAACTGAACTCATTCTTTCGCGGCAAAGATTCAACGACCGATGTGCTCTCTTTCCCGCATGAAGCAGACGAATTCGATCCTGATGTATCGAACCTCGGCGACATCGTCATCTCCGTCGAGCAAGCCGAGCGGCAAGCTAGGGAGAACGGTCTCACGCTCCAAGCCGAAATCAAGCAGCTCATCCTCCACGGCGTTCTTCACCTCTCGGGTTACGATCACGAAACAGACAACGGCGAGATGAATAAGAAGGAGCTGCAGCTGCGGCGGAAGCTGAAGATTTAGGTTTTTGTTTTTTGCTTGGACTTCCGGCTCAGCCTCGATTTGAAGTCTAAACTCAAAATCCAACTTCAAATTTGAAATTTGAAATAAAAATCCCAAATCAAAAACCAAAAGCCTATCCCCAAAAAACTAATTCTTCTTTACCAGCGCATATGTCAATATCTTCTTAATGCCAGAAACTCATAAGACCGCCGAGCCGTGCGTCATGGTCATCTTTGGTGCGACCGGCGACCTGACAAAACGCAAGCTCTTCCCTGCCCTCTACAATCTAGCTCGCTCTCAATTCCTCCCGGAAAATTTTGCGATCATCGGAGTCGGCCGGCAGGAAATGACGACGGACGAATTCCGCAATCAGATGGACGCGCATCTGAAGGAATTTGCCGGCGGAGATTCGGACAAGGAATTGCTCGATTGGTTTTGCAGCCGGACGTTCTACACCGGCGGCGACTTCGATGACGATAAAAAGTTGTTCAAGGATCTGAAAGATCTTCTGGCGGAGGTTTGCGCGAAGTACGAGATCCCCGAAAATTTCTTCTACTACATGGCGATCCCGCCCGACCTCTTCGCCACGGTCACGAAGAAGATCGTAAAGAACGGGTTCGGGCGCGAGGAAAACGGAAATTGGCGCCGCTTCATTTTTGAGAAACCGTTCGGCCGGGACCTCGATTCAGCGAAAAAACTCAACACTGATCTTCTCGCGATTTTGAAAGAGCAGCAGATCTATCGCATCGACCATTACCTCGGTAAAGAAACGGTACAAAACATACTGGTTTTTCGTTTTGGCAACAGCATCTTTGAGCCCATCTGGAATCGCAATTTTATCGACCACGTTCAGATCACCGTTGCCGAGCAGCTGGGAGTGGAACAGCGCGGCGGTTACTACGAAAGTGCGGGCGCTCTGCGAGACATGGTACCGAATCATATATTCCAGCTTGTCACGCTAACGGCCATGGAGCCGCCGATATCGTTCGACGCCGACGCGGTGCGCGACGAGCAGACGAAGATCCTTCACGCCATCCAGCCTTTCTCACCCGAGGACGCGCTGCACGACGCCGTCCGCGGCCAGTACGGCGCCGGCGAGACGAACGGCAAGAGCGGCCCGGGCTATCGTGATGAAGAAAAAGTTGCTAAGAGCTCGAACACCGAAACGTTCGCGGCGCTCAAACTTTCGATCGATAACTGGCGATGGGCAGACGTGCCGTTCTACCTGCGCACCGGCAAACGGATGCACGATCGACACTCGAGCATAATCATCCAGTTCAAAAAAGCCCCGTTCGTTTTGTTCCGCGATACCTCCGTCGAACGCCTGCGGACGAATCGGATCGAGATCCACATTCAGCCCGACGAAGGAATCACGCTTCACTTCGGCGCGAAGATTCCCGGACCCGTCGTACAACTCGGGGCGGTGGATATGGACTTCAATTACGTCGAACATTTTGGCGAGCAGCTCAGCACCGGATACGAGCGTCTGCTTTACGATTGCATGGTCGGCGATGCGACGCTATTCCAGCGGGCGGACATGGTCGAGGCGGCATGGGAGATCGTGACACCGATTCTCGATATCTGGAGCGCGATTCCGGCTCGGGATTTTCCAAACTATTCGGCCGGCTCGTGGGGTCCCGCCGATGCCGACGAGCTTCTAGCTAGAGACGGGCGCACGTGGAAGAATCCGACCGGCGAGTGATGAGAGAAACTCGCATTTTCGAAAGTCTCGACCGGCTCAGTTATGCGGCAGCTGAATTGTTTGTCGCGATCGGCGCCGAGAGTATCGCGAAGCGCGAGCGGTTCGCGGTTGCTTTGTCCGGGGGCTCGACGCCCAAATCACTTTACAAACTGCTCGCGTCGGAACAGTTCCGGGATGTTCTGGATTGGAAGAAGATCTTTTTCTTTTTCGGAGACGAGCGCAATGTCGCGCGCGACTCGCTGGACAGCAATTACAGAATGGCGGACGAGACATTGTTCTCAGCCTTGCCGTTGAACCTGGACAGCGTTCATGAGTGGCCGACATTTGAAGAAGGTCCGGGGAAAATAGCGGGAGATTACGCTCGCGAGATGGAGCAGTTTTTTCACGGCTTCCCGCGGTTCGATTTAGTCTTGCTGGGACTTGGAAACGACGGCCACACGGCCTCACTGTTTCCAAACACTGATGCCCTGAAAGAAAAGGATGCGATAGCCGTCTCGAACTGGGTGCCGAAACTGGACGATCACCGGTTCACGATGACGTTTCCCGTATTGAACAACGCCGCCAATGTGATCTTCCTCGTATCCGGAAAAGAAAAAGCGGAGACAGTTGCCGCGGTTCTCGAAGGTGGATTTCGACCAGACGAGTTGCCGGCCCAGTTTGTTCAACCCGTGAACGGAAACCTTTACTGGCTCTTGGATCAGGCCGCCGCGTCGAAACTTCAACTCGCATGAATTCCGCTTTGCGAACTTGGCGAGCTTTGTGTGAGACAAATCCCTTCACCCAAAGCTCGCCAAGTTCGCAAAGAAGGTTGCAATTCTTTGCCCCCGAAACGTAACATTAGCAGAAGTTAGACTATGGAGATCGAGATCCTTCTCGCGGTGGTCATCCTCATCGCCATGATATTTTTGGCGACCGTCGACCTGGCCTTCTCGCATCTGTCCGACGTCGGGCTTCGCCGCCTCGCGTCGGAGTCCGAAGATTCGCAGAACGCTAAGACCGCTACCTTTCTCCGCGAGATTCAGGAGTACCGCCCACGTTTTCGCCTCGCCCTTTCTTCGTCCATTCAAATCCTACTTATCTCCTTCGCGGTTATCACGACGCTGATCGGCCTGCGGTTGGAGCTTCCCCAAACGGGTCTTGTTGTCTTTGCTTTGGTCATCGCACTCGTAGCGACGGTGGTTTTCCGTCAGGTACTTCCCCGCCTGATTATTCGAAACAATCCGGAAAAGAAGTTTCTCTTTCTTTTGCCGATCGTCCGTCCGCTATATCGATTCGTTTACGCGGTGACGTCGCCCTTTTCTGCCCGACCGAAATCCAAAGAACAACAGAAGCTGGAATCGACCGTCGCCCCCGACGCCGCGGAAGACAAAGCCGATGACAACGACGAAGATTTTCAAGCTTTGATGGAAGTTGGCGAAGCGGAAGGGATCATCGAAGAAAAAGAGCGCGAGTTGATCGAATCGATGGTCGAATTCAGCGAGACACGGGCGGGCGAAATAATGACGCCCCGCACCGAGATCTGCGCTGTTGCGATCGGATCCACGGTGCGCCAGGCACGGGACCTGATGACCGAGGAAAAGTATTCCCGGCTTCCGGTATACCGCGAAAGCATCGATAACGTCGAGGGTGTGATCTACGTTCGCGATTTGTTGCAGGCCTGGGCAGAGGAAAAAGAGGATGCGGTGATCGACGGAATGCTCCGCGACGCCTACTTCGTTCCGGAAACAAAAACCGCTTCAGAGCTCCTAAAAAGCATGCAGGGGAACCATGTCCAGATCGCGATAGTTATCGACGAATACGGGGGAGTTGCGGGCATTGTCACGGTCGAGGACATCATCGAAGAGAT
>DATLCA010000541.1:0-2114 GCA_035526605.1 Pyrinomonadaceae bacterium
GTCGGGAAAGTCGATCTCATTGCCGGCCGCGTCGTTTTCGGCATAGGGATAGAAGTAATCGTCGAAGTGTACGCCGTCGATGTCGTAGCGGCGGACAACATCCTGAATGACTTCCAGGGAATGTCGCTGCGCTTCCAGCGAGGTCGGGTCAAGCCACATTTGGCGGCCGTATTGCCTGACGATTGTGGGTTTCCTTCTTGCAACGTGATCATCGGACATCGTCCTCGCGGCGGGGTGATACGCCCGGTACGGGTTGAACCATGCGTGGACGAGAATTCCACGCTTGTGCGCTTCGGCGACGACGAACTCGAGCGGATCGAAATCCTGCTGCTTGCCCATCTCGCCGGTGAGAAATTCGGACCATGGTTCGAGCGACGATCGATATACCGCATCGGCCATCGGTCGAACCTGAAATATTACGGCGTTAAGCCGCAGCTTTTTTGCGAGGTCGAGCGACGCGAGCAGTTCGCGCTTTTGGTCTTCGATCGGCAGTCCTTTTCGGCTTGGAAAGTCGATGTTGTCGACCGTCGCTATCCACACCGCGCGAAACTCGCGGAGCGGTTTTGGTCGTACCTGCGCGTTTGCTTGAAGCACGAGGAGACCTAGCAGCAGTGCTGACAGAATTAACCTTTGCATTAGAGACTTTCGCTTTCGCGGCCGTGGCGCTCGCGAGTTTCGCTTTCGCGATTTTGGCTTTCGGAGCTTTGGCTTCCGCTTTCGGTTTCGCGGGAAGCGCCGGTTTAGCTTTCACGGGACGTGTCGATTTCGCTACCGCCCGCTTCGGAGCCGCCTCAATCTTAGGTTCATACACATTTTTTACGCAAACGAATGAACGCTCCGCGACCAAATCACCGACGACTGCTTCGCGCGTTTCCGGATCCCGTTCTTTCAGTAGGCAAATCACATTTGCGGAGTTGTCTTTCGTGCATCGTGATTTCTTGTGTTTCTTAAGTTCGCCTAATGCGGACTCGGTTTCGCCGATACAGATAACCGCCTGGTGGCCCTTTCCACGCCGGTCCGTGATACGCCGCGAGATTATGAAAACTGCGGGCTGGTCGGTGATCGGTGCGTTGAGTGGATAGACCTTAAAAATGTGGGATCCGGCCTGGCCGCGGAAAATGGCGTCGGCGAGTTTTCGTGGGGGTAGGTGTTTCATGTGATACATTGTATCACACACGGCACAGACTTTCGAAGGGCTGAGCTACACAAATATCGAAAAAACTTCGTTCGAAAACAGCATTCCCTTTCGAGTCAATCTAAGTTTCTGGCCGGAGTATTCAACCAAGCCATCGGCCTTCGCGTCTGCGAGTTCATTAGAATACTTTGCTGCGAGATCGATTCCAAACTGGTCGCGGTATTCGTTCAAGTCGATGCCATCAGTCAACCGCAATCCAAGAAACGCGAACTCGGACCCAGCGTCGATCCTGTCGCGCCACACTTCCGAGGCACCGAAATTTTCCACGCTCGCTACGTAGCGAGCCGTGTCTCGTTCGTTGGCATAGCGCTCCGTTCCATCGAAAGAATGGGCCGAAACGCCGAAGCCAAAGACAGGCTCGAGCCGCCAATATTTTGAATTGTGACGCGACTGGAAACCGGGGAGCGCGAAGTTCGAAATTTCGTACTGGTCATACCCAGCTGCGACCAATTTGTCCAGCATCAGCTCGTACATCTCGGCGGCCAGCGATTCGTCAGGCCCTGGCCTGCGTCCCGATCGAACCTGCTCGGCGAGGGGCGTGCCTTCGTGCACTTCGAGAATGTAAAGCGACATGTGCTCTGGCCGCATGGCGATCGCCTCGTCGATATTTCGCCGCCAGCGATCAAGAGTCTGGCCCGGCAAACCGGCGATAAGATCGAAGCTGATGTTTTCGAACCCAGCGTGGCGCAGAAGTCTGAACGTGGTCCGGGCGTCGTTCGCATCATGCCCGCGGGCGAGCAGCTTCAGCTCGCGGTCGTCGAATGTCTGCACCCCGAAGCTCGCTCGATTGACGCCGAGGGATTTGTAGGCGGATAAAGTCTCCGCCGTCACCGTTGCGGGATTCATTTCCATCGTGATCTCGGCACCCGCCAGCAGCTCAAATCTTTCGGTGACAGTCTCAATAATTCGTCTAACCTGC
>DATLCA010000542.1:0-5332 GCA_035526605.1 Pyrinomonadaceae bacterium
CCCGAGCTAAACACCATCGAAAAAAACGGATACGCCGACGTAATAAAAATCGTTGACAGCTACGACCGAATCGGCGACCATATTCCCTCTGGCGTTAACGCCTTCGTCGTCGTGATGACCCTCGGTTACAAAACCGACGAGATCGTTGTCCGCGGCCTGATCAATAAAGAATTCAAGTATTTTGGCGTGCTCGGAAGTAAGGCGAAAATGTCGACCATGTTCAAGTCTTTGCGAGAAGACGGAATTCCCGATAACAAGCTGGACGCAATTCACACGCCCGTTGGCCTCCCGATCAATAGCCGGACCCCGGAGGAGATCGCCGTAAGCATCGCGGCCCAGATCGTCTCCGTAAAGAACGGCAAAAGTTAACACTCTATTTAGGTGGCAATCGGATCCGCTAAAGCGATCGCCGCATTCGTGTCGAAACTTTATGGCAAGACAACTGGTTCTTTCTCTGGATGGACGTGAATTTCCTGTGTCGTTGATAAAGATCGATCGTGACAAGCTGTACGGGTCCGTCGAGATTGAGGCGTTCGACGAAAAAGGCCGTGAGGCGTCATTGCGAGTTTTGGCCGCCGACGGAAAAACGCTCATCGACAAAGGCGGTACTGCCCTCGGCACTGTGAACGAAAATGGCAACTCGGTCGACCGGCCGTCGCTCAGCCCGGTGGATGAAAATGGCGATCCGATCGAGCCGGTTCCTTCGTCGTTCAATGCACCGAACGTCCTCGACCGGACGACGAGCGACGACTATCTCGCCCAGATGGTGAAGTCGGTTTATCTTCTCCAGCCTCCCGAAGACGGGGGCGACATCAAATATCTTCTCGATCATCTCGACGGCGAACAAATATTTACTTTCCCATTCAGCTGGCGGGGTGGGATCGATTACGACAAAGCATTCGTGCTTGGTGCCGACAACGAAGCGTTCATGATCGTCGGCAAGCAGGCAGAGTTTAAGTTTCTTCGACTGAATCAGGCCGTGACGCTCGACTCGGGCGAAGAGCAGGAAATCTCCGACGACGATTTGGATTTTGATTTGATTTGATTCGTCTCTTCGTCTGTGTATTCCGTGTATTCCGTGGTTCTTCTGAAGAGACTAACCACGGAATACACGGAAAAGAAAGGAAAAAGAGGAAATGCCGATAAACATAATGAACCCGAAAGGGAGGGACGCCGTCGTGGCGTTCGAGGGACTCGCTCCTAAGCGCTCTGTTCGTTACGTCGACGAAAAGGGTAAGCCCGTCATGACACGCAAGCTTCTGAAGACCGACGTCGCCCATGACCTCGCTGAGCTTCTGAAGAAGACGAAGAAGCTCGAGAAGATTGCGGACAAACTAATCAAAGAAGATCCGGAGATCGACATCGAACAGTTCGGGATGTTTCTGACGGACACGTCGCGCGTGTATGTGACCAAGGCGGGGATAGTACATCTCGTTGAGGAGTTCGAAGTGGTGACGAATCCCGATGGAAGTCTTCGCGAGCGTCGCCCCCGCGTTAAGGCTCCTCAAAATCTCAACGCGGAATTTCCGATTCGCTGGACCGGCAAATATATAAAAAAGGAAGACGCCATAAACCGGTTCGTGTTTACGAATAAAAAACAGCTCGTCCACGTCAACGGGCTTACCTTCGACTTTCTTTTCGATATGGCCAAAGAGCTCGACAAGAAAAAATCGCTGCTGCTGATTCGAGGTGGCGAAAAAGGCACCGAGCCGATCGTCATGAACCGCGGCGGGAAGCCTTACAATGCTTTTCTCGAAGGCCGCGTGCAGAAAGACGCGTACTGCCTGGTCATGCACCTCTCAAACATGGAGCTGAAGAAACCGAAAATCCTCAATGCCGTTGAAGCTTGATTTCGATAAGAAGAAATTTACCTGCAAATTCGATTACTGCATCGGTAAGGCGGCGGATCTCGCGGATCCGTCACTCCACGTAAAATCCCAGGAATATAAACGCCGCGTCAGCGGCGCCACGCGTGCTGTTTCGAGCGACGACGTTTCCCGAATTCCGAAAGCGCGCGGGTATTTTGTCTCGAAGAAGTACGACGGCGAGTTTGCCTTGTTGTTCTTCGACGGGAAGAAGCTGATCTCCGTGAATCCGGGTGCGACCGTGCGAGCGGGGCTTCCCTGCCTCGACGAAGCGGAGGCTTTACTAAAAAAAGCAAAGGTCAAGAGCTGCGTCTTCGCCGGTGAATATTATGTGCGCGAGGGAGCGACCAAGGGCCACCCTGTGCAGCAGGTCGTCGGCATTCTCCGCAAGCCAGAATCCAAAAAGCAGTTGGAGAAATTGGGGCTCGCGGTGTTCGACGTCGTTCAGGTTAATGACGAACCGGTCACAAACGTCGCGAAAGTTTTCGAACATCTGGAGAAGTGGTTCGGGAAGGCGAAGTCCGTCCATCCGGTCGAGAATCGCAAAATCGACAGCACGGATAAGATCCTCGAGGCGTTCACCGACTGGGTAGTGGGCGAAGGCGCCGAGGGCGTCGTGGTCAGACATGACAGCGCCGGGATTTTTAAGATAAAGACGCGGCACAGCATCGATGTCGCGGTCATCGGTTTTTCCGAAGGCACCGAAGATCGCAAAGGCATGCTGCACGATCTGCTTGTCGCTGTTCTTCGGGACGACGGAACATTCCACGAATTTACGCGCGTCGGCGGCGGTTTCTCGGACGAAGACCGGCGCGAGTTCGTCAAGACGTTCCGCAAGCTCGTGGTGCCGTCGGAATACGTTGCCGTCAATAACGATTACGTCGCGTACGAGATGATCAAGCCGGGACCGGTCATCGAGATCTCGTGCCTGGACATGATCGCCGAACGAGCACGCGGCGGACCGGTCAATCGGATGGTTCTCGAATGGGACGGCAAGCGCTACAAGGCCCTTTCGCGCCTTCCGCTCGTGAGCGTCATCTCTCCGCAGTACATCGGCCTGCGTGACGACAAAGAAGCGGTGGTCGATGATGTCAATATCAGTCAGGTCAACGATCTCGTCAAAGTCCCCGAGGTCGACAAATCCGCTCACCAGGAAAAAGCAAAACCGAGTGAGGTCCTCGAGCGTCAGGTCTACACAAAGACGATGAAGGGAAACAAAATGGTGCGGAAGCTTTTACTTTGGAAAACGAACAAAGAAGACCAACCTGACTTCCCCGCTTTCGTTGTGTATCTGACGGACTTCAGCCCTAACCGGCAGAACCCGCTGGAGCGCGACATCAAGATCGCGAGCACGGAGAAAGACGCGCGCAGATTGTATGATGCATTGGCGTCGAAGAATTTCATCGGAGGCTGGGAAGAAGTAAGCAAGTAAATTTACCGCAAAGACGCGGAGGCGCAGAGAGAAACCACCGAATGCCATCGGCGGCTCTCTTACATCACTCGGCGGCTCTGCGTCTCGGCGGTTAAACTATCCTCGACATGGCTGCACCCTTCGCCGAATTCGCGGGAAACAAACGGCTCCTCTGGATCGCATCCGAATGGGTGCGGTACGCGGACCGGCTCGCCGAGTGGGCGATGGAACGGCTCGTCAATCGCCGTGATGTGTGGAGCCAGTATACGCTCAAGGACGGAAAGATCGGGGTCGTTATGCTGCCGATCATCGAGCGACGCAAGATGGGCACGGACATGGTGACGCTCAACAAGCTTCAGCGTCACTTCACGGCGAAGTCGCCCGCACACCTTATCGGCCTTCATTCGATCTCTGATCACAGCACAGCTAAATGGTTCGCGGTCGACGTAGATCTTCACGACGAAAGCCTGCCGAACACCGGCGAGATCGCCGAAGCAAACTTCAACGCCGCTCTCGGATGGGCGGAGGGCCTTCGCGAAAACGGCATCGATGCGATGTTGATGGACAGCAACGGTGTCGGCGGTTACCACGTCTGGGTTTTGCTCGACAAAGAGTACCCGCTCGCCGATGTTTATGATTTTGCAGATGGGATCCGATCGGATTGGAAAGAGCTCGGTCTGCCGCGCAAACCCGAACAGTTCCCGCCGAAGCGGATCGTTGGTCCTGATGATCTGCCATACACGTTGCGGACGCCTGGACGCCATCACACGCGACATCACTACACGCGCCTCTGGAATTTCGACGCCGTCGCCGGTGAGCCCGAATGGCTCGACGGCGGTGACGCGATCGAAGCAATGATGGCAGCGCGGCCGTCGAAGCTTCCTAAGATCCGCCGGTCGAAAGAAAAGAAGGCCGAGTACAAGCCGTCCAGCCCGCGCAAAACGAAAACGGAACCGACGCGAAGCCGGGTGTGTGTGGATCTCGACGGCGTGCTCGCCAAATACGATTCGTGGAAAGGCCTCGATCATTTCGGCGCTCCTATACCCGGTGCTCTCGAGTTCATGCAGAAACTCGCAAAGATCGCCGAGATCACGATCTTTACTTCCCGTTGCGCCCAGGATGTGCTCGAGGGTTCGCGGATCACGCCGGGACAGCTGCGGATAAAAGTGATCGAGTGGCTCGAGAAGCATGGCTTCCCATACACAGACGTCTACGTCGGCCAGGGCAAACCGAGGGCAGCCGCGTTCATCGACGACCGCGCGGTTCATTGCAGCCCGCAAAAAGACAAAGACGCATTCGAGGAAGCCCTCGCCCAAACCCGAGCCCTCGTACGAAAGCCTCACGGGTTGCCCAACAAGTAGGACAGGCTGTTAGCCTGTCCATCCCCTCACACACGCGCTAATTCGTAAATAGGACAGGCTAACAGCCTGTCCTGCCCCGGGAACATATTCCTCTTCCCGGTGTCTAACTGAGCGACGGTTGGCACCGGGCTTTCTATAGGAGGAATTAAAATGTTTGACAAACTTATCGAATCGGATTCAATGGGAGGAGCCGAATTCAAGCCCCGACGCACATTCTTCTTGGTGTCATTCGTCGTCGTCGGGATCGTGTTTCTCAGTGCGCTTGTGTTCGATCTCTACGCGGCAAACATCGATCTCGGTACCGACAACTTTGAACTCTCGGAGCTCCTCGCTCCCATCGTTCCAGACGCTCCCGAGCCTGAGCGGCCCCGCCAGCAACCTCTGCAACGAAACGCACAGCAAACGAATATATTGCCGATTAGAAATCAGATGATCGCCGATATTGACCATCCCACTCAGACACCGCCCCAGATATCGACGACCCGAAGTACAGGCATGACCTTGCCGCCCGGCAGATTCATACTCGATCGGAACGGTGTGGAAAGCAACGGTAGCGGGACGCCGGCAGGTCCCGCCGGAAATACCGTAGCCGGAGGTTCATCCGCGGATCCTGAACCGCGACCGGTCGAGACCGCCGAAACTCGGGAGCCGCCCCCGCCCGCGAAGGCGGAGTCGAAACGGCCGACTATCAAATC
>DATLCA010000543.1:0-2180 GCA_035526605.1 Pyrinomonadaceae bacterium
GAATTCGCAAAACCTCCGACCTTTGCCGAGTCGGTGTTCACGCAAAGCCGCTAAGACGCAAAGGCGGACAACGTCGAAACAAAGTAGCTATTTCGAAGGGCTTGCGCCTCCCAAATTCAAATCTTCCTTTTCGCCGCAAAAGCAATTATTATGGGTATGGCTTTCTCAAGCCGCTCTTTCCTTTCCATCCGAAACCTTTTTTTATGGCCGCTCTTCCTTCTTTCGAAAGTCTCACCGGTGTGCCCGAATTTATCGCATACATTTTTGTTTTCATGTTTGGCGCGAGCGTCGGCAGTTTTCTGAACGTCGTGATCCATCGCGTTCCGAATGAGGAGTCGATCGTGTTTCCGAACTCGGCGTGTCCGAATTGCAAGGCGCCGATCAAAGCCTACGACAACATTCCGTTGGTCAGCTGGCTGATACTTCGCGGAAAATGCCGCGGCTGCGGGATGCCGATCGCGGTGCGATATCCAGCGGTGGAATTGCTGACCGCTTGCCTGTGGCTGCTCGTCTACTGGCATACCGGACTGACGCCGATCCTGCCAGTTTATTTAGTGTTCGTCTCGGCGATAGTCGCGCTGATATTTATCGACGCCGCACACATGATTCTGCCGAACGTGATCACGTATCCGCTTCTAGTGATCGCGCTTCTTGTCCGGATCATTTTCCCGATCGTCTTCGTGGAAAATTATTTCAGCGATACCGCGTTCGCCCCTGCTGCATATCTCGCAGGTAAGCCCGGATGGATGATCGCACTGTCTGGAGCGATCGCCGGCGCGCTCGTCGGCGGCGGATCGCTTTGGCTGGTCGGAGCGATCTGGAAGAAGTTGCGCGGGGTCGATGCGATGGGTCTCGGCGATGTGAAGATGATGTTCGGTGTCGGAGCACTGCTCGGGTGGCGGCTCGCATTCCTATCGATATTCCTCGGGGCTTTCGCGGGAGCGCTGATCGGAATTGTTCTGATCTCAAAACAAAAAGACAAAGACCTTCAGACTCAGATCCCGTTTGGGATCTTCCTCGGAACCGGTTCCATCTTGTCGCTTCTTTTCGGAGAACAGTTACTCGGCTGGTACATCAGGACATTCGTTCCCTAAGGGATCAGCGGGCGGGAACTGCGGATTCGAGACAAGACGCCGAACAATAAAATGTTCCACCGCGAAGCTGGATCGCCGTCTGCTCGGGTACCCACGCTCCGCATTTTGCGCAATTCACCAGCGGCCCTGCCGGAGCACGATCCTGCGGCACTTGCTTCCCCTTCACCTGATCGCGCATCGACTTCAGCGATCGCCAGATGTGCACCATCGTGACGATCTGCTTGCGGTAGCGGATCGCGGTCAACCCGAGAAGAACCGCGATCACGAGAAGTATGAAAAATGCTTCTTTCATCCGGCCGGCTGTGTGCCCGAAAGCATCGAGGTCAGTTCGCCGATAGATTCGTTCTTCGGGTTCACGGCCCGAAGGCGCTCGAGATAGTCGGATGCTTCACTGGTCTTGTTCTGCTTCACCAAAGTCTGAACCATGAATTGCAAAGTCTTCTCGTGCTTCGGATTCTTCTCGAGCGACTTTTTAAATTCATTTATCGCGTTGTCGAAATCCGGAGGGTTCTGCAGAAAATAAGTTAGTCCGAGATCGGTTCTGACGTCGACGTTTTCCGGTTTCGAAACTAGAGCCTTCGAATAGAAGTTGCGCGCCTTAGCCAGGGCATCGTTGTCTTTGGTGAAATATCCGACATCGAAGTTCGCGTTCGCGAGACTCAAGGTGACATCGTAATCGTCGGGGCGGAGGCCGGCGGCTCGATCCAGTATACGCACGGATTCGCGGATCAACTTCTCATCCTGCTTCATCGCGCCGTAGCGATAGATCGCGACGCCGATGTTTCTCTGCGTGTCGAAATCATTAGGACTCTGGTCAGCCTTGGCGATCGTCGCGTTGATCTCGTCGTCTGTGAGAGCGGATTTTGCATCGACCGTGGTTCCTGCGCCTCCGGCGGTTTTCAACCGCTCGTTCTCCGCGCGCAGGGTCGAAAGCTCGCTCCGGTTGATGGAGTTGGCCAAAATGAATCCCGCCGCCAGGCCTAGCACCGCGGCGATAAAAATAAGAAACCCCGTCCGTCCGTTCATCGAACTGAATCTTAGCAAACAAGAACTCGCAAACAAAAAATGCGCCGTTTGCCCGTAAGA
>DATLCA010000544.1:0-3047 GCA_035526605.1 Pyrinomonadaceae bacterium
TCCAAAAATCAGCGCATCGCTAGCGAAGTTTGCCCATGCTGCAAGACTGCGGTGATCGCAAACGAAGGACGGGTCTATGTGAGCTGGCGGCAGGTTTTGGATGGAGACCATCGTCACATCGCGGTGGCTTCGTCGACCGATGGCGGAAGGACATTTCCACCCCGAACCATCGTGAGCGACGATAACTGGCAGCTCTCGGCATGCCCGGTTTCGGGCGCTGCAATGTATGCAAGACCTGGCGGAGAGTTGAACGTTGCCTGGTACACGGCCGGGGACGCCGGGCAGGCCGGCTACTATATTGCGAAGACGGTCGACGGAGGCGGGACCTTCGGATCAAGGTTATTCGTCGGTGAAGGAGCGAGCGGGACGCCGGCCATTATCCCGACAAATGCGGATCCAGTTTTGGTGATGCCGGGGCAAGACGAACAAGTGACAATTGCGAGAATCTCAGATCAAGGCGGTTCGTACGATATGCAAAGAGGCGTCTTGCGGGGCGCAAATCCGGCCGCTGTATTTGCGAACGGCTCCATCTACATCACATTTGTAAAAAAGGAAAACAACAGCGGGACTGTCTGGCTCGCTAAACGTTAAATCTAAAATTCACTATATCGCCTTCCTGCATCACGTACTCTTTGCCTTCTAGCCGAACGACGCCCTTCTCTTTGGCCGTGTTCATGTTGCCGGCCTGAGTCAGCGCATCGTACGAGACGATCTCCGCGCGGATGAACCCGCGTTCGAAGTCGGTATGGATCGCACCCGCAGCCTGGGGCGCCTTTGTTCCGATCGGGATCGTCCACGCCCGAACTTCCTTTTCACCCGCCGTCAAAAACGACATCAGCCCGAGCATGTGATACGCCGCTTTGATTAGCTGATCGACACCCGACGAAGTCACTCCGTGGCCCTGCAAGTATTCTGCACGCTCCGCGGCGTCAAGGGCGACGAGCTCGGCTTCCAGCTTTGCGCAAATTACGACCACGTCCGCTTTCTCCGTTTCCGCGTGCTTCTTCACGGCCTGCACGTGCGGGTTCGCGTCCGGATCCGCGAGCGATTCTTCATCGACGTTTGCGGCGTAGATCGTCGGCTTTGTGCTGAGCAGAAACCAACCCTTGACGATCGCACGTTCGTCGTCCGTTAGATCGGCGGCACGCGCCGGGCGGCCTTCTTCGAGAACCGGCTGGATCTTATCGAGAAGCTCGAGCTCTTTCTTCGCATCCTTGTCTCCTCCGGACTTTGCAGCCCGGGCCGCTTTGTCGCGCCGCTTTTCGACCGACGCGAGATCCGCAAGCGCGAGCTCGATCTGAATTGTCTCGATATCGCGGATCGGATTTACCGAGCCCTCGACGTGGATAATATTTTCGTCTTCGAAACATCGAACGACCTGGATCACCGCGTCCGTCTGGCGAATATTGGCGAGGAACTGGTTGCCCAACCCCTCACCTTTCGACGCGCCGCGGACAAGCCCGGCGATATCCAGAAACTCGACAGTCGCGGGTATCACCTTTTGGGCCTTGTTCATCTTTTCGAGAACGTAAAGGCGTTCATCCGGAACTGGAACTACGCCGACATTCGGCTCGATGGTCGCGAACGGATAGTTGGCCGCGAGCGCCGCCTCCTGAGCCGTCAGAGCGTTAAAGAGAGTAGATTTTCCTACATTCGGTAGGCCGACAATTCCTGCTTGCAGCATAAGTTCAGTCACACAGACCCGGCTGGCGAGGCCCGATGAAACAAGAATTGTAGCGTCTTATGTGTAGTTTGGCGAAGCAGTGCCCGGGTGAAGTTCGACGTTTGTTTGTCTCGGGATGTTTCGTGTTCCTTCTTTGTCCCTCTTCTTTCTTTTTCGTGTTCCTGCTTTGTTCGTGTGATTTTGTGTGTTCGTGGTTCCGGTCTTCGATTTCGTTCGTGGTGTTTCGTGTGTTTCGTGCCTTCGAGCTTTTTTAAAGCGGACCACGAAACACACGAATCACCACGAACGAAATCCAGGACTGGAACCCCGAACTCACACGAAATCATACGAACAAAACGAAGACACGAAAAAAGAAAGAAGAGGAACAAACAAGAGGAACAAAGAAGGAACACGAAACGTCTCGAGACGAACGAACGTCCAACTTCACCGCGAGCCACTCTGCTTCGCCAAACTACACATAAGACGCTACAATTCTTGTTTCATCTGGGCCTGCGATCCGGGTCCGTGTAAGAGAACTTATGCTGCAAGCAGGAATTGTCGGCCTACCGAATGTAGGAAAATCTACTCTCTTTAACGCCCTGACCGCGCAGGAAGCGGCGCTTGCGGCGAATTATCCGTTCGCGACCATCGAGCCGAACGTCGGTGTCGTGCCCGTTCCCGACGACCGCCTTTCCGTCCTTGAAAAGATGAACAAGGCACAGAAGGTGGTGCCCGCGACGGTGGAGTTTCTCGACATCGCGGGTCTCGTCCGCGGTGCGTCGAAGGGAGAAGGTTTGGGAAATCAGTTCCTCGCCAACATTCGCCAGACCGATGCGGTGATCCAGGTCGTGCGATGTTTCGAAGACGAAAATATCATCCACGTCGAAGGCTCGGTAAATCCCATTAGAGATATCGAAACGATCCAGATCGAGCTCGCGCTCGCCGACCTCGCCTCGGTTGAAAAGCGCCGAGACAAAGCGGTGCGGGCGGCAAAGTCGGGCGGGGACAAAGACGCGAAGAAAGAGCTCGAGCTGCTGGATAAGATCCAACCGGTTCTGGAAGAAGGAAGGCCCGCGCGTGCTGCCGCTCTGACAGACGATGAGCGTGCGGTCGTGAAGGGATGGTTCCTACTCAGCACGAAGCCGATGATCTACGCCGCGAATGTCGATGAAGAATCGCTTGCCGATCCGGATGCGAATCCACATGTTCAGTCTGTAAAGAAACACGCCGAAACGGAGAAGGCAGACGTTGTCGTAATCTGCGCAAAGCTTGAAGCTGAACTGGTCGCTCTCGACGCGGCCGAGCGTGCAGAATATCTGCAAGGCCACGGAGTGTCATCGTCCGGTGTTGATCAGTTGATCAAAGCGGCGTATCACATGCTCGG
>DATLCA010000545.1:0-3021 GCA_035526605.1 Pyrinomonadaceae bacterium
CAATTCCTCCGATGATAGCTAGAGCTGGTGGCATATTACGAGATCTCCTTTACGAATCCGAAGAGTCCTTTGAGCGTGGGTACGAATCCCAGTTTCTCATAATACGCGGCGAGTGTCGCGTTCGGCGCGAGGCAGACGAGCTTCGTCTTGTTCGCCCTGCGGGCGAATTCCGTCCCGTGCCGGATGAGTAAGTCCGTGGCTTCCTTGCGGAATTCCCCGCGGGCGAACGGATTCCCGACAAAGTTCTCCGCGTACGCGACGCAGGAATTCGTCAGGAGGACTGAGGCGCTAATGAGCGGGACGCCGGAGTGCGCGTAAACGATCCAGGTACTTCCCTCAGGGACCATTCCCGGCGTCGGCGGAACCTCGCGCTGAAAGGTCCACCAAGCCCGGAGCATCTCATAATGCGTCTTTTCGACGTAGTCGACGATTTTCACGTTCGATCACTCCGACCATCCGCGAATCGGAATCTCCGCAGTGAAGCAATGAGCGACACTCGCGGTTCCGAAAGCGTACCGGGCGCTGCTGACCTGCTCAAGGCCTCCGTCCGCGCCGCCAGATTCGAGCGAAAGCTGAGTGATTGTCCTGGCGTAAACCTCGACTTTTCGGTTGTTCGTGTCGGAAGAGGCGCTGACTCGCCCGTTTCCGCAGTAGCCTTCGAGCGGATTCGTATCAACGGACATTTGCGTGCTGTCGATTACGGATAGTCCTGGGAGACTGTACATATAAGTCCCGGTTCCGTCAGCGCCGGCGACCGACTGTCGGTACTCGTAGCGATACTTCATTGTCCCGTTCTCTGTGCGGAGAAACCGTCCTTGGTCAATCGAGGTAGTGCCTTTCGTAGGATTCGCAGTTACCGCGGTAACCGTGACATTGAAGGTTCTCCACCGCTTACTCGGAAAGTCCGGAATGTCGTATTCGAAGTTCGAGCTCCCGTTGTTGAAGATCTCCGCGACGAAGCGCCACGTATTGTACGGATGGTACTTTCCGCGCATCGAATTCCGCTTATACGGAGCCATGTCGCTGAGGACGACGCCGCCGTCTTCCTTCACGTACGCGTAGTAAGAGCGGCTCGCCTGCTCCGTGGCGTCGTACATATCCGCCGAGGACGCGAGATTCGCCGTGATGTCCCACTTCACGCCGTTACTTCCGAAGGAGACGAAGTTCCCGTTGACGCTGATCATGCTCTCGGGAACGACTGACTGAAGGACCGTATTACTCAGGACCTCCGTGTCGATGTTATTCAATTCGGAAAATTGCGCATGAAATTCAAGGCTCCGAGCGATGACCGTTCCGGTCGTGTTCTGCGCGCAAATGCCGATGAGAATCGAATTATCCGTGGCGTACGCACTACCGTTGTACTTCTTCCACGTCGTACTCGACGAATCGTACCAGTAATCGCCGACCGACGGCGACGTCGGTGTCGTCGAGGACCAGACCGGATTATTGTACGTCACGCTGAGTGTCCCGTCGTTCTTCAGAAAGACCCAGGTAAGTTTCATGAGCGTAATCGTGTCGTTATTCGAGATAGTCGTCCTCTTAAACGGCGCGTCTGCGGAATCGAAGAAGTAACCCCGTCGTACTTGCGTAAGCTGCGTCGCAGACTTGACGTACGCGAGGAAGTACTCCGTTCCCGCTCCGACGATCTTAAACGCGGCCCACTTGCCGACGAGATTCGAGATCTCACTGCCGACGGTGTCAATCGTCAAGTCCGATCCGCCCTCGCCGATGAGGCGCGTCTCCTGCCCGCCGGCCAGTGACGTATCGTTCACAAGCGCGGTGTTATTCGCTGAAGGAGCGAGGGAAAGTCCGGTGATCGCGACGTCAGACGTCTGCGTGAAAAGAGCTCCGTTGATGAAAACGGAGAGGTTCGTCGCGGTCGCTTTTAGGTTAACCGTCGAAGCGGTTCCGTCCGGGGTGAGGAAGAGCGACTGAGAAGAAGTCGAGCGTTTCCTTCCGGAGACGATGCGATTCGGCGGCGTGAACTGAACTTGATTCAGCGTCGTGCTCAGGAGAGAGATCGTCGACGCCGGCGCATCGTACCAGAAGGTCCCTCCGATGAGGCGATTAAGGACGTAACGGAGGCGTTCGAGCTCTCCGCCGAGCGAAGTCGCTTGCGACTCCGTACCTTGCGCTCCGGGGTTCGTCTGAATCTTCATCTGCGAGAGCGTCGAGGAATGATCGTCGACGCCGGACGGAGTAAGGTTATTCCGTTCGTTGTCGACGTGGGCGTTCAGGTCCGCGGTCGTCAGGTCCTCGTCTGCGGCCCACGTTTTGTACTTCGGATAAGTCGCGCCCATTCGTCATTTCTCCTTACGTATTCGTCTGCGCGCCCTGGTCGTCGCCTGCGACGCGAAATCCGACCGTAAGTGCGCTTATTTTGAAATTCTGCCTGAGTCCCGAGTTATAGCAACGGAAAGAAATTCTCCTTCCGGATCCGTGAAGCGGTTTCTCGACCGTCTGATTTCGCGGGCCGATGACTTCGTCGGTATTCAGGAACAAATTGTTCAGGTACTCGCCCTTCGTCAACGGAAACGCAATCGTCTCGACGAAGTTCCCGTCGATGAAGACGTCGACGCTGAGGTTCCAGTTCCCGGTCTCTTCGAACGTCACCGCGAGTCGGTCGAAGAGTTTCTTCCGTCCGGCGAGTCCCGGATCGGCGAAACCGAGGTCCATATGCGGCGTCTGGAATTCCCCGCGGTACGCAACGCCGGCGACGTCACGATCCTGTCGGTCCATTTCGTAAACGAAGCCGTCTTCCGCGCCGTAGAACGGCCGCTTGATCCGGAGCGTGTCCTTCCGGAGAAAGAGGCAATTCGGCTGTTCTTTCGTCGACCACGAGACACGCGCATTCGGCTGATTAAAGTCGAGCATGAGAATCCGGTCATTCTGGATTCCGCCCGCGGACCGGTAAGAGAAGAGCGCGAGTTTCTTATTCTCGTAGTAGATCGCCTGACGTTCCGTCCGTCCGTCGAGGCTCACGTTCGCCCGGAGGTCTTTCGAGACCTTGAGCGCGGTGAG
>DATLCA010000546.1:0-3589 GCA_035526605.1 Pyrinomonadaceae bacterium
GGCAACCGAGGCGTCAACACCGTGATCGGAACTTACGGCGGATGGCTCGATTGCTCGCAGTGCGGAAACTGCATTGAGGTCTGTCCGACGGGAACTTTGCTTGACGGTGTCTATCGTCACGAGACACGTCCATGGGAGCTCGAGCAGACGGTTACGACCGACACGTACAGTTCCGACGGAATGCAATTGTCGCTTGGCTCGCGGAACGGTTATGTTCACCGGATCGTCGCCCGCGATCGATACGTGAATGGATTGAACGGCGAGTTTCTTGACGTGAAAGCACGTTTCGGACACGAGTTCGTCAATCATGCCGACAGACTGAAAACGCCGATGATCCGCTACACGAAAGGCGGAAAGCTGATCCCTGCAACATGGGACGCGGCCATCGCTTACGTCGGTGAAAAGCTTGCGGGCTTTGGTAATTCGGTTGGAGTGATCGCGAGCCCGCGTCTGACAAATGAGTCCGTCTTCGCGCTCAAGCGGTTTGCGACCGAGGTGACAAAGTCGAACAACTTCGCAATCTCGGATCGATACGATCTGTCGGCCGTATTCAATAACCTCAGTGCTCCACTCGCGACGCACAAAGATATCCGTCACGCGGGAACGATACTTCTGATAGGCGGTGAGCCCGAAGAAGAGCAAACATTTACCGGAAAGCAGATACGGCAAGCCGTGCGGAATGGTGGTGCGAAGTTCATCGTCGTGAATGACACGCCGATTAGAATCACCGCGCAGGCGAGCCAGTTCCTGCACGTGAACAAGAATTCGTATGACGCATTCGCGGCAGCATTTGCCGATTCGGCAACAAAGGATCTGGCGGGAAAACTCGGAGTCGAGCTTTCGGAGATTGAAGATCTGCTTCGTGCGATCGGCGAAACCCAGGGCGACTTGGTGATCATGATCGGCAGCAACTTATCGCACGAGGCACAAGCGGCGATCGCTTCCTCGGCCGGGAATTTCGCTTCCGAAACCCGGCGTGTTTTGCTGCAGCCGCTGCCGCTTTATAACAACTCGGTCGGTGCGAACGACATGGCGGATGGCAAGAAGTCTCTGCTTGATGTCATAAACGGATCGAAAGCTCTGCTCATTGGTGGAAGCATCGCCGATGCGAGCCTTTTGCAGGACAAAGAGTTCATCGTCGTTCAGGAATTGTTCGAGACGGAAACGACCCAGTACGCGGACGTCGTATTCCCGGCGACTTCGTTCGCCGAGATGGACGGGACCTACACGAACAACACGGGATTTGTGCAGCGCGTGCGTAAGTCCATCGACCCGGTTCATCAGTCGAAGCCCGACTGGATGATCACGAGCATGCTCGCGAAAGAACTGGGCGTCGACTTTGGATATAACATGTCGGCATCGGGTGCGTTCAAGGCGGTTTCGGACAGCGTTCCGGCCTACGCGGGTTTGCGATATCCGGATCTGAAAGACGAATCTCGTCCGGTGCAGGTGAGGCACGCGATCACGAGTGCTCCGGCAAACGGTGCCATGGATGTTTTGCAACAGCGCGTCGCGGAGCTTGGTGACAGCGGCGAGAAGAACACGATCACGCCGAAGGTAGGACACAAGCTACACCGCCTTACGACGATGACAAGCAAGACGGCCCAATTTCATTTGCTCGCTCACGGAAATCCGAAGCCGGAGAATTTGCTCGTCTCGCCGCTGCGGCAGTTCGAGCTGGACGGTACAGCCAAGGCTGAGGAATTGGCCGTCGCGGTCGGCGCGGAAGATCGAGCGACTCCGGGCAGCAGCAGGTAGGGTGGGCTGTTTGCCTGCCGGTGGACGGACTAACAGTCCGTCCTACATCTTTCTATGGAATCGATTCTTAAAACGGCATTTCCGTTTTTGGTTTACAGTGTTGGGATCCTACTCGCCTTTCAAGGCGTGCTGATGATCGTCGCCTACACGGTTCTCGCCGAGCGAAAAGTTCTCGGCTGGATCCAGGGACGTATCGGCCCGAACCGCGTGGGGCCGTGGGGAGTTCTGCAGCCGTTCGCCGATCTTCTTAAATTCATCTTTAAGGAAGACCTTGTTCCGGATAAATCGACGAAGTTCGTCTACTTTCTGGCACCGCTCGTCGCCTTGACGTGCGCACTTTTGCCGATCGTGGTTTATCCGTTCGGTCCGGCGATCACGACCGTCAACTGGGACTTTCTTCCCTTCGGTTTAGGCGAAGGCGTTACACAGCTGCGTCTGACGATCGCGCAGATCGACGTCGGGGTTTTGTTTGTTCTCGGGATCACCTCGGTCGGTGTTTACGGGATTGCCTTGGCCGGCTGGTCGTCGAACAGTAAGTACAGCTTGATGGGCGGCCTCCGTTCGTCGGCGCAGATGATCTCGTACGAGCTCGCAATGGGGGCCTCGGTGATCGGTGTCGTGATGCTCGCCGGCACGCTGGATCTGAATGGGATCATCTTCGCTCAGATACAGTCGCCTTTTCGCTGGTTCATCATTCCGCAGTTCATCGGCTTTGTTGTCTTCCTGATCGCGGCCTTCGCTGAAACCAATCGTGTGCCGTTTGACTTGCCCGAGGCCGAGACAGAACTTGTCGCGGGTTTTCATACCGAGTACAGCGCGCTGAAATTCGCGCTTTTCTTCATGGCCGAATACGTGAACATGTTCACGGTCTCGGTTATGTGCACGGTTCTGTTTTTGGGCGGTTGGTATGTTCCTGGTCTTAGCCACGTGTTTGAACCCGGCTCGATCCCCTACGCCCTGGTGAGCCACGTGGTCTTTATCGGCAAGATTTGCGCGTTCCTATTTTTCTACATATGGGTGCGAGGGACGCTGCCCCGATTTAGATTCGACCAGTTGATGAACTTCGGATGGAAGTTCCTTTTGCCGCTCGCGCTGGCAAATGTGATTTTGACGATCGTGCTCGTGTACTTTTTGAATCGGTAAGTTTTTTAACCGCCGAGACGCGGAGGCGCAGATTTTCTTGAGGGCGTGTCGGAGTAGAAAATTGATTTTTCTTTCTCGGCGTCTCGGCGGTAAAGATTTATATGGTCGGATCAGTTCTCTTTTTCCTTTTCGCCGGACTCGCGATCGCGTGTGCGATCTCTACCGTGTATCACAGGAATCCGCTTTACAGCGCGATATCGCTCGTCGGCGTCTTCATTTCGCTGTCGTGCATTTATGTGACCCTGGCGGCCCCGTTCATCGCCGCGGTTCAGGTGCTTATCTACGCGGGTGCGATCATGGTGCTCGTGATCTTCGTCATCATGCTTTTGAATCTCGATGAAGACAGGCCGCTGAACCGGCTGAGATATCTTTACGGTGTGGGAGCCGGTTTGGGCTTGATACTACTCGCACAGACGTTCTTCATCTTTTATGCGGTAATGAAGGCCCCGCAGCAGGCGGTTAACAATGCGGAGACGGTCGGAAAAACCATGAGCATCGGCCAGGGAATGTACACGGAGTATTTGCTGCCGGTCGAGATCGTCGGAGTCCTTCTGCTGATGGCGATCATCGGCGGCGTGGTTTTGGCTCGTCGCCTGGCCCAGCCGCAAATGGAATTGGTTGTTAGCCAGGAACTGGAAGAACGGGGGTTGGAGGAAGAGATCGACGATTATCGCGTTTCGATTTAGTC
>DATLCA010000547.1:0-4131 GCA_035526605.1 Pyrinomonadaceae bacterium
GCTTCCCATTTATCTTCTGGGCCGCGAACCGAGTCGGCGGCAGAGTGTCCGGACGGCTCGACTGGTTCGCCGGACGCGGTATTGAAATCGCGCCGGGAACCACGCCGAAAACGATCGGCGATTTAACCGACGGCGGTGGTATTCCGCTCTCCGACCACGACGCTATCGCTCTGGACTTTCGAATCGCGGGCCCTGCCGGAGGGCCGACCACCGCGTGAGTTGAGTTTCGTCGCACTGTACGGCTTCCGTGTCTTTTGTGTTCTTTCTTTGTTCGTGTTTTGCTTTGTCGGTGTGATTTCGTGTGGGTTAGTGGTTCCAGTCTTCATGAGCTCGGAACCTGGACCACTAACCCGCACGAAATCACACGAACGCAAACGGAAAAAAGAGAATCTGGGCTCTCGATCAAATGTCTGAGCCGAGAACGTACATTTGGACTTTCTACTCCACGGCAAGTAGAATCCCATGTTATGGAAGTAGCATTTTGCCAGACGATCAGCTTCAACGCTGACACTTTTGAATACGAAGCGGTCGCACAAGAGAGCGGCAACGCGACAATCATCAAGTTTCCGATCGACGAAAAACTCTACAGCCCCGGCGATGTGGTCGTGGTCGTGTCCGGCGAAGATATTAGTTTTCACGGCATCATCGGCAAGATCGAAGACGGCTTCGCGTTCGCGACCGATCCGAAGGGCTCACTTCTTCCGGCTGGCGTCCAGTAGCCCGGCCCTTTGCGATTAAACGATAACAGCGACCTTGGAACGATCATCAAACGCCCCAGTTCTGGCTGGGGCGTTTTCATGTTGTTCATCCGAGGTTTGCAGAGAGAGTATCAAGCTGCCGGGCGATCCCGACACGGGCTGCGTGCAAATTCGTATTGAGATCGAGCTAACAAGTCTGGCAGGACGGCATCACCCGCGAGCTGCCTCATCTCCTTCCCGTTCCCGTCGTCAAGTGATCTCGTCGACGAGCAAACGGGGCAGACCATCCTAGTAGGCCTGCTCCTTCCGGCCGTTCGGACGATCAGGTAAATAAAAATAGAGGTACTCATTTTCTGGGTGCCGCGCTCATGGGAATGGGATCGTGACGCTTGTCCTTCGGGGTCACGGCCTCACTATAAAATTTCGGGTGGGGTGATGATCCGGCAGCGGCTTGACACACTTTGTTCCGAATATCTATCATCGAAATTCCTAGTGGGGATGTAGCTCAGCTGGGAGAGCGCGGCGTTCGCAATGCCGAGGCCAGGAGTTCGATCCTCCTCATCTCCACCAATCAAATTTAAAAAAGCGAGAGAGCCTGGTCGGGTTCTCTCGCTTTTGTTTTCGTGTTCGGATCGATTGGATCTCTTCGGCGGTAGTAGATAGTTGGCTCGGCGATCCACTGCCCACTATCAACTACCCACTGAAGAATTCAAACACGTCAACGCCACCCGCTTAACCCCCGTCTCTGCTTTCAATCTAACCAGAAGAATTAAGAAAAAATAATGTCTGCAGATGAAGTGTTTCGTCTACAATCTCCGAACGATGGACGAAGGGTGAGGTCGGTTTGGAACCGATGCCGTAAAGGCTCGGCGGCGCGTGGTCCGGTTCGGGCCGTCCGATTGACGCCGGACGGCGTGCGACCCTTTGGTCCTTCGAAACAAAAACAATCTTCAGGAGGCTCCCACTATATGAGTTCAGTACGATTCAATATCTCCGATAAATACCGGTGTGTCAGTGGCGATCTGCACGGCTCGTTTACCGAACCATTGATCGCATCACTGACGGCAGAACCCGAAACAATTCCGGAATTCGAAACAGCACTCCGCCGATACATAAAATCGGAATCGGACTGGCCGCCGCTGCGGGGCTTTAGGCCGCATGAGGATCTTGAACCGTACGACGCCGGCGTTGTCGCGATCGATCTGTACAGCCGCACCGTCGGATTCGACACAACTTACTCACTCCCGTGCGCAGCCGGGAGGGTCCGAGTGCCGAGCGATTTTGCAGACACCGACGACGTGTGGGTTCCCTACAAGGTGCCCGACGACTGGGCCTTTGTCGAGTCCATGCCGCTCTACCGCGGCACGCGGATAACGCAGCGCGAGGACCGCCTTAGGCGGGCACCGTTCGATGCCCGGCCGATACTGTTCGGCCGGCCGATGATCGCCTATATCGCCCTCGCCATTTCCGAAGCTCCGACCCTCGACACCGAAGACGTCTTCGCGGACATCCACGCCGATTGGTTGATGTCTCGGCGAAAGGACCTTCGTGACCGGAGCCCTCGCGAAGTGTTCCTCGAACAGCAGGACTTCATCGATTCGGACCTGCAGTCACGATCGCTTCAGTGGTCGCTCACGAAAGTTTGCCCGCCGCCGCTCGAGAAAAATTCGTTTGCATATTTGAACGCCGCCTTTGGTTCGCACGAATGGTTTCTTCACTATGACCTGTTCCGCTATCTCCTGGCCGATGCCGCGGAGCATCGGCGGTCCGGCGTCGCGAACGAAATCGAAGCCGAGGTCGACCGCCTTTCGAACTTGCGCGACGAGTGGCTTCGGACGCCGGATCCGGAAGTCTCCGGGCGAACGCCGCTGGAGATAATCGATTTCGAGCGGCAGCGGATCAACATGACCGCGTCGGCGCAGGAGATGTTGATCGACGAAAATTGTCCGTGCTGCGTCGCGCTCGCACAGGATTTCGACAATCCCATGTTCTGGTTCCTCGATGGCTGCAACATGGACGACCGCTTCGAATTCTCCTCCTACAAGACGATCGAAGAATGGAAAGCGGAGCAGAGCGAAAGGGAAAAGTTCAATCGCGATTTCGACAGAAAATATGGTCACGCGGAGGCCCGCACCGGCAGACTGTAACGCGTTAGACCGCTTTCGGCGCGTCGGGAAAACGCTGGGGTTCTCTACCGGAAACTCAATCGAATGCGGAGTGGGCCGCCGTCTCGCGCGGCCCTGCGGCCGGGTTCGTTGAGATTGGCTTTGATTTGTCGCAAAGGTTCCAGAACTACTTTTTCACCGTTAGAGATAACCTACAATTCGGGCTATGGACATTTTCTGGTCAGAGCTTAGCTTTGGGATCCCGGACTCAAGACAATTCATCATACTAATCATCAGGCTGTCCGCAGCGGCAGTGCTTGGCTCCGCGATAGGATTTGAACGGGAGACGGCGGGGAAAGCGGCGGGGCTTCGAACCCACATCCTTGTTACGGCCGGCACCGCGGCATTTGTCCTTGGATGTGCGGGGTCAGGTATGGAGTCGGACGCCCTATCGCGCGTTATTCAGGGCATCGTTACAGGCATCGGTTTTGTCGGAGCCGGCAGCATCCTGAAGCGCGAAGATGACCAGAGTATTCAGGGTGTCACGACCTCTGCCGGAATCTGGATGGCTGCGGCGATCGGCGTTTCGGTTGGTCTTGGGGAGCTCGGTATGGCTCTAATGGCTACCGTGCTCACGCTCGTCGTATTGCGCGGAACCAACTGGTTTGAAAAGAGGCGCGAGTCGAAGCCGCAGTCTTAGGGTTCAAGCGCTCTTTTAGTATCCGGTGCTGAACGACCGGGGTTGATGACGTTCAAAATAATTATGAGCAGCCAGGCCAGGAAAGTTGCCGCTATTACCCCATAGAACCCCGCCGTGTAATCGCCGGCGTAGCGGTCAGCGAGGCGGCCCGTGATGAGTCCGCCTGCGACGCCGCCAAGCGTATCGGCGATAGTTATCCCACCGAGAATCTTCGGGTAATCCCGGTCACCAAAAATGTCCGCAACCAGCCGCTGAATCAGAACGAACGCGCCGCCATAGCCGAGGCCGAACGGAACGAGAAACAGAAAAGCGGTTGTCGCGTTCAGATCCAGAAGAATGACAGTTGATCCGAAGAGTACGGATACGCAAACAAGCATCACCCGAACCGGAGAAAAAATGTCGCTCAGATATCCGAAGAGAAATTTACCGCCAACGCTTACGGTAAATAATCCGGAGAGCACCAATGTTCCCTGCCAGGCGGTGAAGCCGATCTTTGCGGTTTGCAGGATAAGCTGCTGGCTGGTTACGAAGATCGGGTAGAAGATAAGGGCCGCGGCAAAAGCGAGGATCCAGAACACCGGTGTGCGGATCGCATGGCCGAATGTTATTCCGTCGGTTTTGGGCAGCG
>DATLCA010000548.1:0-11419 GCA_035526605.1 Pyrinomonadaceae bacterium
CTCTCCGAGGTCTTCGAGCAGATGCTCGCCAAGATCAACGAGCATCGGGCCGAAACGGCCTAATGTTTGACTTGTCAGGGTGCGATGGCTAAGATTTTAGCTTGCTCTTTACGCTCCCGTAGCTCAGTTGGATAGAGCAACAGCCTTCTAAGCTGTGGGTCGCACGTTCAAGTCGTGCCGGGGGCATTATAATTTGAAATTTCAAATCTCAAATTTGAGATTATTACGGCGGCTATAGTTCAGGGGTTAGAACGCCAGATTGTGGTTCTGGATGTCGTGGGTTCGATTCCCACTAGCCGCCCCATCAACTTCTTCTCCGCCGAAATCTCTGGCATTTCCGGCAACGACTCAATATAATTTACTGTCTTTTCACCTTAGGTCTACGCACTGTCTGGATGGGTGCGGTTTACTTTCTTATGCGGATAAAATCGCTGCCGACCGCCGTCTCAATGGTTTTGATCTTTGCGAGCTTTGTGATTTCGCAAGAAAAGACCGGTAAATATGTTCCCGACGAAGTTCTGATCAAGACCGATTCGTCCGCGGAAGCACGCAGCCACCTTGAAAGCCTCGATAACGAGGGAGCAAAGGTGGTAGAGAAATTTGCCGGCCTCGGTTGGCAACGGGTTCGGATCCCGGCAGGCATGACGGTGGACGAGGCAATCGCGCGTTACCAGAAACGATCCGGCTTTGTAGCAGTTCAGCCAAACTATTACTACAGCCTGCTCGCGACGCCCAATGACGTTGATTTCGGCGCGGGATTGCTATACGGATTGACAAAGATTTCGGCGCCCCAGGCATGGGACCTGAGTACGGGCAGCTCGAGCGTCGTGGTGGCCAACATCGACACGGGGATTCGTTATACGCATCAGGACCTCGCGGCGAATATGTGGACGAACCCCGGCGAAGCCAACGGTAACGGCGTCGATGACGACAATAACGGATTCATCGATGACTATTACGGGTGGGATTTCAGGTTTAACGACTCCGACCCCGCCGACGAAAACGGGCACGGAACGCATACGTCGGGGACCATCGGGGCCGTCGGCAACAACATTGTCGGCGTGGTCGGCGTCAACTGGAACGTGAAACTGATGGCGATCAAGATATACAGCCCAGCCGGGGAAGACACGACTTCGGCGATGCTGATCGCGGCTTACCAATACGTGCTACTGATGAAGAACCGAGGTGTAAATATTCGCGTCACCAATAACTCGTACGGCGGATGCAACGAGGCGTGCGGTTATGATCAGGCGACAAAGGATGCGATCGACGCCTTGGGCGAGGCAGGAATATTGAATGTCTTCGCGGCGGGAAACTCGGGTACGAACAACGATGTCGCTCCGCATTACCCGGCGAGCTATACGTCTCCGACCATCTTATCGGTCGGAGGGTCGAACTCAGCCGACGCCCGCATCTACAATTATGGGGCTGCGAGTGTCGATCTGGCAGCGCCGGCGGCAGGAATACGCAGCACGACGTCGACGTCCAATTCGAGCTACGGAAACTTGAGCGGCACTTCCATGGCAACGCCGCATGTTACCGGAGCCGCTGCGCTGCTTTCGGCGTATAACCCCGCGTTATCTCCCGCGTCGCTCAAGGCAACTCTTATGAACACGGTCGACGTTCTGCCCCAGTTCGCCGGTTTCAATCGCACCGGCGGGCGGCTCAATGTCGGGAGGGCGCTGCAGAATCAAACGGTTTGCACCTTCAGCCTTTCGACGCAGACGATCAATGCGAGGACGAAGGGAGGATACTATTCGATTGGGGTATCTGCCGGCCAGAACTGTGATTACGCGGTTAAAAGCAACGTAAACTGGATTAAAGTCTCGGGAATCACTGAGGGAAGCGGCAACGGAACCGTGGATTTTCGTGTACGGCTCAATCCCGGGATCTCGCGCACCGGCACGCTTACGATCGCGGGGCAGACGGTGACTGTAACCCAGTCTCGAAACTGAGCTTTTTTTAAAGTTGAAAGGGTTTTCCAACTTTTGTTTGTAGGGAGGCGTCTAACGCTTCGTATCCATTGACCTTGCCATTTGAGAAAGCGGCATAAAAATCAGGTTTTTTCGACGGATTTTCTTGCAATCCGATCGTCGCTGATAGTATATTTAGGGTTCCCGACCCAACAGTTGGAACCTTTGTAGTTCTAAAATAAGGAAATTAAGATGAGAAATATCGCAGCCGCTACCGGCAAATCTGCTTTTATCGCGTTCGTCGCGATGCTTTTGGTTGTATCCGCGTCGGCTCAGCTGTCACTTCGAAAGGCGATGGACACGGATCAGGACAGCAAAGCTGACTTCACCGTTTTCCGTCCGTCCAATAATACCTGGTACATCTCGAAGAGCTCCGGTGGTTTTACGTTCACCACTTTCGGGTTGGCAAATGAGGACTTCATGGCTCCGGGCGATTTCGACGGCGATGGCAAGGGCGATATTTCGGTGTGGCGCGACACGACCGGGGTCTGGTATCGGCTGAACAGCAGCAACAATACCTTCACCGCTGTCGGGTTCGGAATCACCGGCGACGATCCGGTCGGTCGCGATTATGATGGCGACGGCAAAACGGATCTTGCGGTCGTTCGCCGAACGAACGGTGCGATGATCTGGTACGTGCTTCGGAGCCTCGATGGCGGATTTGTCGCGGTCCAGTTCGGACTTTCGACGGACTATCCCGCTCCCGGCGATTACGACGGTGACTTGAAATTCGATTTTGCCGTTCAGCGTCCGGGTGCGACTGCGGCCGATCAGGGGACTTTCTACATCTCGCGCACCCTCGATGGCGGATTGACCGTGCTCGGATGGGGCCTGAGCAACGACCTTATCGCACCGGGCGACTATGACGGCGACGGCAAAACCGATATCGCAGTTATCCGAGAGGGACCAACCCCGACGTCAAATCTCGTTTGGTATGTGCGACGCAGCTCAGATGGCGGCCTGTACGCGACGAGCTTCGGTCTTACCGGGTCTGACCTTAATGTCCAAAATGATTACGATGGTGACGGTAAAACGGACGTCGCTATTTGGCGCAACACTACCGGTACTTTCTACGTGCAGCAAAGCACGAACGTAAACAACTGGATCGTCTATCAGTGGGGTTCCCCGAACGATTACCCGGTTGCGAGCTACGATTCGCACTAGGAACAGTAACGATGTTAGATTTTAAGGGTTGAGGGCTTTCGGGCTCTCACCCTTTTTAGTTTGCAGGTCAGCAGAAATGTCGAAGCTATCCGAGATAATTCGAGATCAATTTGGCAGGCGGCGGGTGGTGGTGCTCGGTGACATCGTCGCCGATCAGTTTCTCCACGGCACCATATCTCGTGTGTCGCGGGAAGCCCCGGTCTTTATCCTCAACCATGACGGTACGGACACGCGTGCGGGGGGTGCGGCGAACGCGGCGGTAAACATCGCGTCGCTTGGCGGCAAACCCGTGCTCGTCGGCCTGATGGGAAATGATGCCAGCGGCGTGCTTCTTAAAGAAACCCTGCTCGCTTCGAATGTCGACTTTCAGTTCGCCGTCTCCGACGATCGGCTCGCGACCACGACAAAGGTCCGAGTGCTCGCCGGGCAACAGCACGCCCCGCGGCAGCAGGTCATCCGCATCGACTACGCGCAGGGCGAATCCGTCGACAGCTCCGTGCGCGAAAGGCTGAAGGAGTATTTGGTTAGGGCGTGCGAGGGAGCGGACGCCATCATTGTTTCGGACTATAACTACGGAGCCGCGGATCCGGAGCTGGGGGCAGTCGCTCGTCAGCTTGCAATAGATCACGGGATTCCGCTGATCGTCGATTCCCGCTTCAGACTGTCGGAATTTCCGGGAGCGGTCGCCGCCACCCCGAACCAGGAAGAAGCCGAGCAAATTCTCGGAAAAGATTTCACCGAAGAAAGCTGTCGTGAATTGCGCGAGCGTTTGGGCTACAAGGCCCTGCTTGTCACCCGCGGCAGCAAGGGTATGACATTGTTCGAGGAGGGCGAAGCTCCAAGGCAGCTCGAGGCGGTAGGCTCGAAAGAGCCGATCGATGTAACCGGTGCCGGCGACACGGTCATCGGTGCGTTCGCCCTCGGTCTCGCTTCCGGCCTCTCTTTTTTTGACGCGGCCTCGGTCGCGAACCACGCGGGCGGCATCGTCGTCATGAAACGCGGGACTGCTTCAGTCAACACCGCGGAGCTGCTTGCCTCGATCGAATCGCATCCTGAGGACCTAAGACAGGCCACACCAACTCGATGAGTTTCCTTACCGCCCCGATTCTGTCCCGCACCGATCTCATTTCGCGCGTCGCTGCCGAACGATCGGGCGGCGCGACGATTATTCTCACGAACGGGTGCTTCGACGTGATCCACGCGGGCCATATTCGATACCTGGGCGGCGCGAAGCAGCTCGGCGGATTTCTGGTCGTGGGAATAAATTCAGATAAGCAGGTTCGCGGGCTCAAAGGAAACGGACGTCCATATATTTCCGAAACCGAACGGGCCGAGATCATTGCTGCACTTCGCTACGTGGACGCTGTCACAATTTTCGACGAGCCTACCGTCAACGAGCTGATCGACGCGATCCGGCCGGACATCCACGCGAAAGGGACCGATTACACAACAGAGACCGTCCCCGAGCGTGAGCGTGTCCGGGCTTACGGCGGCCGCGTCGCGATCGTCGGCGACCCGAAAGACCATTCTTCGACAGACTTGATAAAGGCCATCTCCGGAATCAAATAGCGCCGTGTGGAAGTCTCGCAACAAAACTGAGCTGATGATCGAAGTGTGGGAGAAGCTCGATTGCGAGAGCGTCGGAGCGGTCGAGATCGAGGCGATCGAGACGGCAGTGAGCTCCGTCTTTGGCGAGCCGGCGGTCGACTCGCCGATGAAGATCGCCCGGCTGCTCGCCGACGAAGGTGCCGAGCTCCGTCACAGCGAGATCATGGAGCTATACGTAAAGCGGGCGTCGCACCGGCCGTACGATGCGGCGTTCGCAAATTTGATCGAAGTCGAAGATCTACGAGCGGCCCTAAGGTCCATCCGGCAGATGGAAAATCTTCGACGAAAATTCGAAACCGAAGCAGATCGAGACGGGCTCAGATTGCTTCGCAGGAAGGTGATTGCGGAAAAGGAGAACAAGGTGAGCATGTCGAAGAAGGGGGGCGTTGCGCAGAACAGCCGTCTCGAAGCGGGCGAGATCGCCGAATGGCTGACACTGTGGCTTCAGTCGCCCGAGCTTTTCGAAACCTGGATAAAGATACGACGGGGGTCGGCCGACTTCGTGTCAAAGTTTGGAAAGATCTAAAAGAGATGAAACGTTTTTACGCACCGCCGGAGCAATTCGACGGGCAGATCGTAAGATTGGCGGTGGAAGAAACAAGACACCTGCGCGACGTCTTGCGGATGAAGGCGGGCGAGCAAGCGCAGGTCTTCGACGGTAACGGGCGGGAGTTTCTCGCGGAGGTGGGAAGCATTGGAAAGCGCGAAACGTTTCTGAAAATCATCGAGAAGATCGATCCTCCTGCTCCTGAATCCGATCTGGATCTGACCCTCGCCGCCTGCGCTTACAAGAACGACAAATTCGATCTTGTCGTTCAAAAGGCCGTCGAGCTCGGTGTCGCGCGGCTCGCCCCGATGGTCTCGTTTCGTAGTGAAGTATATCTGCAGGCGACGGCGAAACGAACCGAGCGTTGGCGAAAGATCGCGCTCGAAGCGACGAAACAATGCGAGCGAGCGAAGGTGATGCAGATCGACGAACCCCTGCCTTTCATACATTTCGTATCGGGCATAAATCCCGACTCACGGCTGCTTTTGATGTTTTCGGAAAAGGACGGGAAAAGTATTCCGGAAGAGACCGGGGGCAAAATGATGACCGCCCTCATCGGACCAAAGGGCGGCTGGGAAGATTCGGAAATCGAGTTGGCCACCGAACGCGGCTTCATTCCCGTTAAATTGGGGCGACGGATAATGCGGGCGGAAACCGCCGCGATCACTTTCGCGGCGCTGCTTCAGCACCGCTTCGGGGATCTGAACTAGATCTCGTTCTTGCTCTTCCTAGGGCGATAATACGCATCGCCGCGTTGAGTCAGATTCGCCTTGCCGGCCAAGCTCTGAATTACCGAATCCAGCAGAGCTTTGTTATCGAGCTTGAAATTCACCAGCCCGCGAGCCGCTTCCACATCCGGATCGTTAAAGTGCAGAACCAGATACCGGCGCTTTTCCTTTATCAATCCGCCAAGCATCGCGCCCGGAAGGGGAATGTTCTGGACGACCTGGCCGGTCGTCGAAGTCACCGATTTTGACTGAGGATAGATGAGAAGAACAGATTTGTAAGGAATCTGAAATTTCTCCTTTTGATCCTTGCCGAAGAAAACCAGCCGCTGATTTTCATCGTCGAATTTCAGCGTCCCGACCTCTTTCTCGTTATACCCGAACATCCCGCCCTCGTACTTTGCCTCGAACGAAGCAGGGGCGGAGTTAGAACGCGCGGCGGTGGCCTTCGAAGACACATCCACAGGCCGAGGCTGAGCGGAAACGGCCGCCGCGCCCAAAAACATTGCAACTATCAGAATATATGTTCGCTTCATGGAAGTTCCCTTTCTAAACCGACCGCGAGGAGAAACTGATCCGGTAAACGACTTATAGACGCTTTTGACCCACATATGGTTGTTCACTTTGCCGCAAAAAACTTGTCGCCTTCGATGTGCTCGGCGAGGCGGAGCCGCGCGATGTTGACATATTCTTCCGATATTTCGGACCCCAGCCAACGTCGTTTCAAAAGATGAGCGATCTTCGCCGTCGTGCCGCTCCCCATAAAACAGTCGTAAACGATGTCGCCCTCGTTCGTCCACGTCGAGATCTGGTCCTCCACCAACTGTTCAGGAAAGATCGCCGGATGCTCGAAAGCGATCTTGTCACGCGAAGACGACGTGCCAACGTTGTACGAGAAAATATTATTCACCTTGCGCTGTTTCGGAGCGACATGGTCGTGGGCAAGATCGTTGCGGCCGACCTTCGTGATGCGGAAGGACTTGAAAGCCTTTTCCTGCTTGATCGGCTGCATGATCGGGTTGAAAGTTTTCGGCTGGCCCTTGCTGAAACAAAACATGTACTCGAAGCACTGACGATACCGCTTGCCGCAGTCGCTCGGGATCGGGTTGTTCTTGTGATAGATCATCGTGTCGTGGACCTTGAACCCGGCTTCCTGAAAAGTCAGCGCATGGCGAAAGCTCGTTAGCGTTTCGTTGCCGTTCAAGGTTCGATCTCCGACCACCCAGATCACTACGCCTCCGGGTTTCGTTTTCGACAGAAGTCCCGCCGCGACCTCCTCAACCGGAAAATGATACCCGTTATAATCGCGCAGGTCGTCGTACGGCGGACTCGTGATAGTCATGTCGAGGAAGTCGTCGGACATGCGACCTAGTGTCTCCAGACAATTTTCGCGATAGATATTTTCGAGTTCGAGCATCAAGGTGATTAATTAGAGCTTCATTCCGCCGAGCGTTCCCTGCCAGACGAGCGACTGCTTCAAAACGCGAAGCCGCTGCGCTTCCGCGTCGGAGCAGCCGGCGCACAATTGGTCGATGATCGAATCCAGCAGCGGTATCGCGAACTGCCCGGCGTTCGCGACTATCTGCGAGTAGTAGTGAAGATGCACGCGGCCTTCACCGTCGGCATGAAATTGGTTTACTTCTTCCGAGTCGATCTTCGTCACGTCCTGCCCGGCCGGCACGATCTGCGGCGGCACGCCGTGCGTCGCTTTTCCGGACGGGCCGATCGTGCCCAGAAGTAAGATCCCGATCAAAATTCCCTGCTCGTTTATGTAGTCGGGGCTGAAGCTTCCAAGCGCCGGGCGCGGACTGAGACGCGGACCGAAGCTCCCGTATTCGGGATTCACGAGCCTCGAGTCGTAGATGATCCCGATTACGTTTTGGCCCTCTCTGGGCAGCGAGACGAACTGCCCGAAGCAGTGGTCCGACGCGTCAGGCGGCTTCTCACAATCGAGCGCGTCGATGACCCGCGCGACGTAGTCTATGTGAGAATTCGAGCTGACGATCTTTGCGATTTTCATCTTAAATGCTCATCTTCGGAATGAAGTACAGGAGCCACCACAAAAATAGCTGCAGTGCGAGGATGAACGAACTCAGGGCGGCGCAAAGCAGGAATCGACCTCGGTCATTCGACGATCGCCGGCGTGCCCGGACGTAATGAAAACCACTAAGGATCAAAGCGAACGGAACAAACAAAATCCCGAGATACGGCACCATCGAGTACACGGTGAGCGCCCATGCCATGTCGGAGCGCGAATGCGGATTATCGGTAGCGGCTAATTCAAAATCCATCTCAACGCCTTCTCTGCTTGCTCGCATCCTTCCGGGCGACGCTGAAATCTAGTTTTTCACGAGTCGTTAATTCCTGCAAAGCTCGGAAGAAAACTTCACGGTCCCGGGTCGAGATAACCGCGGCCTGGTCCGCAGTTTCGAGAACGTAAGGATAGCCAAGGCCGATCACGCACTCGGCGCGGACTGTGTCGACGACTTCTTCGAGAAGCCCATGTTCGTGGATCCAGGATGGAAGATCGAGTCGCGCCGGCGCCGATTCCGCCGTCGTCTGAAGATACGTGAACCCGACGCTCGACCTTCCGGTGGATGCGTCGAGAAACGCTTCGAGTCCGCGCCGAGTCGAATAGCAAAAGCACGTGCGTTCCCCCCAAGCGTTCAGGACCCGGGACCCATCCTTTTTTCGCCCACGAAGGACCGACGCGTCGAAGACCGCGGATTCCCTATTATTTTCGCCGCCGCAGAACGCCTCGAGCATGGAGAGGATGTCTCGCGAGTAGCTTCGATCTACGTAACCGACAAGGGGCACCTCACATTCTTTTGACTGTTGGACCAGCCGAACCGTGGCGTCCAAAAATTTCTTCTGCAGTCCTTTCTGCGAAAACGGTACGAGTAGCGGGTTGTCGAAAAAGGCCAGCGGCATTCGCTCACCGCGCGAGCGCCAACCCGTTTTCTTTTGCAGGAATTCGCCGAGCCGCTCGACCTCCCCAAGATACCGGGCCGCTTCGACGCGTATGTCGGGATTCATCGGCTCTTCCCACTCCGTAAGCAGATCGGCCGGGGTCAGCAATTGGAACCTGGCGTTCTTTTCGTAGAACGAATCCAGGTCGTGAGGGTTTTCAAACCATCCGATCTGAACCGCGGCGATCGGGACGAGCGTTTCCTTACCCGTGTAAATCTGGCTCCCGTCCGCCGCAAAGGTAACGCGCTGATCGAGGATATCGGACGCCCACCCGCGAGCCTGTTCGTGATTCTCCCAGACGTCGCTGAATCGCATCGTGAACGATCCGGCGGACATCTCGTCCGACGGAATCGCGGCGGGGCTTCCATCGCCGCCGTTCTTCATTCGCCGGATGTCGGCCGATGGTGTTTTTTCCAAACGGGCGAGACTTTCCAGATATACGTCGACCTCCGAGGTGTACGCGGAAATAAATCGCAGAAACTCTTCGCTCTTTTTTTCGAGTTCGTCGTTTAGGGTCTGGCGGAAAAGCATGCAAGCGAGATTAAATTACAAAGGCCAATTGTCTATGAATGTTCGAAGGTGGTCGCCGTTCGGCTTTGCCGATTCTTCTTCGAGGAAATCGCGGAAGTGAAACTGTTCGGACTGATATTCTTCATCAGAAAGTTTGCCGCAAAATCGAACTACTCGCAGCCATACGAGGTAAGTATTGAGCGCGTCGTGCTGGTTGTACTCGACTATTTTGCGGATATCTCGGTCGAGCCATAGATCCACGACATCGCCGCCGCTCGTCCCGGTCTTGCCTGGGAAACCGCAGAGCCGCGCGAGCTCATTCAGCGTCGGCTTCATGTTTCCGTTCGAGAACAGGCGCAGTAGGTCAAGATGCTCCTCACCAAAACGATAAAAATAGTCACGTCCTTCCCAGGGCTTCTGCGGGCGTGCGCAGAATCGCGGTGATGTGATCTCGTTGACGATGCCGCGCTGGATGAGAACCTGCAGGTCCGACTCGTTCGAATTGTAGCCGACAAGATTCGGCTCCCGCTCGCCGATGAAGTACAAAAATCGCTCGATAATGTAAGCCTCGTCCACTTCCTTCTCGTCGTGGGGGAGACGTGGCAGCGAATGAAGCTTGAATTCTGTTTCCCTGACGCCGTCGCGCCACAGCGTTCGCCGCGAAAGAAATGCGATCGAAACGACCCGGGAGAATAGATATTTTACAAAGGGTCGGGGATTATCGACGGTTGCTCCGGCGTACTTCCATAACGCCTCGATCGCCTCGTGCTCCGATACGGTTTCCGGAAGGCCCAGTAGCCGCCTCGCGCCAGCCGCGTCCGGCACCCATTCCAGATCGAAGAACAAGGTCAGATCAAGGAGATCGTTTTTTAGCATCGGGTCGGGAAGTTAGTTTGTATCGCCAACGATTCTAACATAGTGCAGCTAATCGAGAGGCCCGACATTTTTAAGGCAATGGTTCAGTTTCATTTCCCGGCAGCGCGTCGAATTGCACCTTCTTATCTGTGTCTTCTCCGTGTGTTCCGTGTATTCCGTGGTTACTGATTTAGAGCATAACCACAGAACACACGGAGAAACACGATCACGAAAAAACGGACCGCTAAGTACGAACGTTTCCTGTACCTGATGACACAGGTTCTCGCTATCGTACGCGGCTCGTGCGTCGTTTTAGAAAATCCATCAGCACGAACTGAGTAAGGTTGTTCGGATTGGCAAAGTAAGCTTTGCCTCGCGTCATAGCGCTCATCTGTTTGACGAACTCGACGAGGTAATAATCGCTCGCAAGCATGAACGTGTTGATCATGATGTTCGACTTCCGGCAGGCCTGCACTTCCTTGAAAGTCTCGGCCATGACGAATGGATCATTCCCCATGGAGTTCTTGTAAAGCAGCCGCTGCTCGCCTGGCACCTTGTTCGAATGCCTGCGGTAGCCCATGAACGCCGGACTCGACGGCTCGATGAACGCTGCGGTGGGTTTACCGTCGGTGACCATCACGATCTGCTTCATGTCTTTGTTCTGGCCGTTTAGAATCCGGCGTGCGAGCTTTAAGCCTTCGGCAGTGTTCGTGTGATACGGCCCGACCTGCGTCGTTGCGAGGCGGGCGAGCGGCAATTCTTCGGCACCGTCGTGGAACAGAACGATCTTCAACGAGTCCCCGGCATACTGAGTCCGGATGAGATGGGCCAGTGCGAGCGCGACTTTTTTCGCAGGCGTAAAGCGGTCCTCGCCGTAAAGTATCATCGAGTGCGAGCAGTCGAGCATGACAACCGTCGCACACGACGAGCTGTAATCCTGCTGGTGGATGTACAGATCGCTGTACTCGAGATTGAGCGGCACCGACAGGCCTTCGCGAGTGATCGCGGAAAGCAGCGTGGCGTTCACGTCGAGGTTGATCGTATCGCCGAATTCGTATTGTTTCGAG
>DATLCA010000549.1:0-2765 GCA_035526605.1 Pyrinomonadaceae bacterium
GAGGCGGACCTCAGTGTATCGCTGTGCTGCCGCGTTGTCGCCGTCGATCGAGCCGAAATTGCCCTGGCCGTCGACGAGCGGATAACGCATCGAGAAATCCTGTGCGAGACGTACGAGGGTGTCGTAGATCGACTGGTCGCCGTGCGGGTGATATTTACCCATGCAGTCGCCGACAACACGGGCCGATTTCTTGTAAGGTTTGTTGTGCGTGTTGCCGAGCTCATGCATCGCCCAGAGCACACGCCGGTGCACCGGTTTGAGTCCGTCGCGGACATCCGGAAGGGCACGCCCGATGATCACGGACATTGCATAATCGAGATACGATCGCCGCATCTCGTCTTCGATATTGACTTGATTACGTTCTAAAATTGAATCCATTTGAGTCTTGTTTTTATTTGAATTTGCCTGGTTTGTAGTGAGGCCTTGCTACAAGCGGGCACTAAAAAAATATTGGAAAAAAATCCGTTTGATGTTAGTGTATATTTTACAGGCGGAAGGCCTGTTTAGCAACCTCCTAACCTACCCATCCGGGCCCGCTAAATTCTACAAAACACAAATCTTTTCCAAGACGAACACCCCCATCGATCGAGGTTCGCCCAAGCCGAAAATGTTCAATACCGTTACAGATCAAGACAACCGCCGTATTCAAAGATATCCGCTTGCGCTGCCGGCCCGGGTCGAGGTGAAAGTCGACAGCAAACTGGCTTGGAATGAGATCACCCGACTCGAGGACATCTCCGCGTTCGGGGCGGGATTCAAGCTGAAGCGCCCTGTCAAGCGCGGCAGGCTCGTGCTGTTGAGCGTGCCGATGCCGCGGCAGCTCCGGTGCTACGACTACCTGGAGCCCCAGTACAGAATTTGGGGGCTCGTGCGGCGGTGTGTTCCTCTCGGCACGGGTGCCGATGCGGAGGCCTACGCCGTCGGCGTCGCATTTATCGGAAAGACCCCGCCCGACACATACGTCGAACAGCCATCCAAGCTATACGATCTTGCGAACCGCAACGACGGCGGGCTCTGGCAATTGGTAGAGGCCGAAACAATTCCCGACGAAAGTGATTTGCCGGGTTATCTTCGGCGGCATACGCGCTTCGCGATCCCGGAAGCCCTTCTTCTCGAAATGCTCGACGAGAACGGGGACGTTTCAGCAAGCGAGGTCAGCGTGACCGAGAATGTCAGCCTCGGTGGAGCCGCCGTGTTTACGTCCTTCAACGTCGAGCTCGGCGCGTTCCTGCGGGTTAAGAGCGAACGCCACGATCTGAGCATAATCTCGATCGTCCGCGGAAAGAGGGTCGGCGACGATGGCATCATCCGCCTCCATCTGGAATTTATCGACCATATGTTCCCGCTCCAGGGAATAGGATAATCGCCCGATTTCCGGAATATTTCCTTTTTTATAATTCTATTAGATGATTGGGCCGGGAAAGCGTTTCGGTTCCGGTCGGAGCATCACTGCCCCGAACAAGGGGCAGGGTATAGGTATATGTTGTTTCAGGCGGTTGTAAAAGGAAAAGAAAAAGGCGGTCGTCAATGGGAAAAGAACGCGGATGTCATCAGCATTTCTCTCACCGGTTCCAGCTTCAATGTGACGCATAAGTGCGAAGTGGGTACGCTGGTCACGCTCGCGGCGGCCCTCCCGGCCCACCTGCGCTTTTACGATTACGACAAAGAGATTTATCGGGTCTGGGGACTCGTACAGTATTGCGAACCGACAATCACGGAAGACTCCCCCAGTTTCCATATCGGCATCGCGTTCATCGGCAAAGATTGTCCCCAAAGCTATAAGGCCGACCCGCGTCAGCACTACCGGATCTCGGGCGTGGGGCACGACGGGATGTGGAACGTCGCGGAGATGGAGCGGCCGTTCAAGAAGCGCACCGGCGTGAGATTCTGGCGCAACATCGATTTGTACCTTGCAGTGATCTCTTCAAAGGAGGGGGTAACCGGGGGCGAACGGGCAACGTCGGAAAACGTCAGTCGGAATGGTGCCGCCGTGCTCACCACACTGAATCTCGTCGTTGGCGACCGCGTCAAATTTATCAGCGAAAGGTACGATTTTTCAGGGCTCGCGGTCGTCTGCAATGTCCAGCGCGGTGATGACGCCCGGACACGGCTGCATTTGAAATTCGTCGAAAACACGTTTCCCGTTGAAACTTTGATGAAGTCGGCGGCTGCGCTCGAGCGCATCTAGCATTTGCTGAGGTGAGTCGGAAAACAAGGCGGGCCATTCGGGGCCCGCTTTTTAGTTTTTTGGCGCCGGACTCGGCATCATCCGGACGCCGTTTCTCCGGAGTGTCTGGAGCAGGCGCTGCCGCTGCGCGGGTGTCATGTAACGCATATCGATCGGCGGGATCTCCGGCCGCACCTTCGGGGTCTTCGGCTGTCGCGGCGTGATGCCGTTCTCGTCGATCACCGCATCGGGCGTTTCGATGCGATCCTCCGTGATCTTTGTGTTTCCCATATAGACGGTCTCGCCGTCGATAATGATCTGGTCCGCCTTGGGTTGGCGCGGCTTGGAAGCGCCGTCCTGGGCACGAACAGTTTTTGCCGGCTCCTGCGTTTTCGCTATCGCGGCGTTCGATTCTGCCGGCGCGGCGCTTTCCGCTTCGGCGGGACCGTCGACGTTGGCGTTCGCGGCCGTGGGAACGCTGTTCATTTCGATCGCCGGGGCTACAGGAACCGCTTCTGGAGCCTTCGCCTCGCCAGCAAAAAAGACAGGGTTGTAAAGATACGCGCCGCACAGGGCCGCTCCCGCGACAACAACACTC
>DATLCA010000550.1:0-3631 GCA_035526605.1 Pyrinomonadaceae bacterium
GAGTGTCGAGGGTGAGCGCCATTTGGACAAGATTCTAGCACAACTGTTCTGTCTAAACGCCGAACGACGTTCCGCCCGGTTTTGAAATATTGCCCGTTAGCGGATTAACAGCTCAGGCGGGAGTCGTGGCAGGTCCAATAGAGAATACCGGGTGGCATCGCCGTCGAGGGAGGATGTTAGATTTTGACGCCCTGGATTTGGTGGCCTCGCCAGCGAAAGATCGATGCCATTTTTGTGCCTCAAGCTTCCAAGGTGAAGGGATTAAAATCAGTATTACGATCGTAGAAGTCTTCCTGCTCGGCCCTCTTTAGGAAGTTGACGATGGTGTAAGTGAGCGGCGTCGCGACAACCTCCCATGCAACTTTTAGAAAGTAGTTCCCGATCATCACACTGATGAGCAGCTCGTTCGACCACGTACCGAAGAAGGCGACCGGATAGAAAATGATACTGTCGATGGCTTCACCCACGAAAGTAGAGCCGATCGTGCGCACCCAGAGAAAGCTCCCCTCCGTGAAGAGTTTCAGCTTTGCCAAAACGAACGAATTAACAAATTCGCCTGCCCAAAATGCGACGAGTGACGCAAGAGCTATCCGAACGGTCTGTCCGAAAATTAAATTGACCGCGTTCTGGTGCTCGGGTGACATCGTCGGCGCCGGCGGGAGAGCGGTGACGACATAAGACATCAGCGACGCGAACGCCAGCGCTCCGAAACCTGCCCACACAGCCCGGCGCGAACGGGCGAAGCCGTAGACCTCCGTCATGATGTCGTTGAAGAGATAGCTGATCGGAAAGAAAAGTACGCCGGCTCCATAGATGTACTCTCCGTAAAACGGCAGATGGATCGACGAAACTTTGTGAACGCCGATGAGGTTCGAACAAAGCAGCACGGCAACAAAGGCCGCCATGATAAGGTCAAAATATTTATAGCGGCGGGGTTCGGACACAGGCGGATTGTAGCATGCTACGTTTGCGGGAACTCCGTGCAAAAAAATCGGAAGCAGCCATCGCAGGCTGCTTCCGTACTTAAAGGAGAAAACTATGATGCGTGAGGTTAGAAACTCACCCTATGCTTGTTCGGAAACGTGTTTCGTCAGGCGCGACTTGTAGCGTGCCGCAGTGTTCTTATGGATCAATCCCTTATTAACCGCCTTATCGATCAAAGACACGGTCGGGTTCAGGAGCTCAGTGCTTTGATTTTTGTCGCCCGTGGACAAAGCAGCGCGAAGGCTCTTGATCTGCGTGCGGAGCTTGCTGCGGTTACTTCGATTAATTTCGTTACGCTTCGTGTTTTGCCGAACGCGCTTTTCTGCCGATTTATGATTTGCCATTAAATTCCTTACCTGATAATTCTCGAAAACAAAGTAGAGATTATAGTTGCCGACCGCGAGGACGTCAAGGAGACTACGATTCCACGCGGGATACGATCGAATGCATGAGGTCCACGATAAGCACGAAAATAGGCGGATAGAGAACAAACTCCGGATTTGAAAACCAGAACTGCGGCGGATTGGGCATCGAGCCGAAGTCCGCGTAATTGCCAATTAATAAGCCGACGACGAAACTGAGGACGACGCCCAATACCAGAAAAGTTCCCGCAAGGAACCGGGAATAGTGCTTCACGGCGCCGCCCTCGGCCTCGATTATCGAGTCGTGAATCTCGTCCGAACGGTACGCATAACGCTCCATTGCCTCGCGGACGCGCCCGAGCAGGTGAATCAAACCGACCACAAACAGTGTCGCCAGAATGATGACTCCGGGAATCCCCAGCTGCACGAAGATCTGCGGTTTAAATATCGAAACCGCAAGGGTCGAGACGAACAGCGCCACGGTTGGAAATATGATCCGCTGCAGTGCCATCGACTCACGCCGCTCTTCGGCGATCATGCGATCGATGATCTCGTTGTACCGATGCTCGTAAACCAACTGCCTCCACCGGCGGGCGTGGGTGTTCGAGGAAGCAAATACCGAATCACCATTGGTCGATCCGTTGTACTGCGCGGCGAGGATCCGCTTGTCGTACGCCGCACGCTCCTTCGCGTTGCTCAGGACCTCGTACGCCTCGGCGATCGTCGCGAACGCCCGGGCCGTCTCTTCGGAACCGTTGTTTTTGTCAGGGTGAAGTTTTCGCGCCAGCCGTCGATATGCCGACTTGATCTCGGTCTTCGAGGCCTTAGGTGAGACTTTTAGCGTTTCGTAGTAATTAACCATCGACGCTTTTTTAAGGCGGAGAGCTGGGTTTCTAGGTGCGTGACCGAACGGTCCAGCACGGCGAAATTATAACATAAAGCTTTTTGGGGATTCCAAACTCAATCCAGGCCGTCGATCTGGAGGCTGACCGGATTGGCGCCCGCAATTTTAACGGCGTCCACGACCTTCGCAACGCTGCCATAATCGAGCCCGCGCGGAGCTTTTATGAAAACGGTTTTCTGAATATGGGCTTCCACTCCGCCGTCCGCGTTCACCGCGAATGCGCCATTTTGCGTTCGACGGTCAAACACCTCGCGCAGTCGTTCGATCAGGGACGTCGGGTCGGAAACATCGCCGACGAGATCGTCCCGGTTTAGGCGAAGCTTCGAATCGGTTCCGATGGAGACGATCAGGGTATCCGGATGGACCTTCACCATCGGATCATCGTCAGGCTCGGCCGGGATCTTCGCCTCGAAGGCGCTCGGCTTCATCGGCGTGACGACCATAAAGATGATTAGCAGGACGAGCAGGACATCTATAAGAGGTGTAACGTTGATTTGAGGTTTTGTCATTCGGGTCTTTTCCTCCGGTTTAAGGTAAAGACACCTTCACCCCGAGAAGGTTCCCAAAATTAATCGTCACTCTCCGGATAGCTCGCGCCAATAGCGTTGAGCAGCGACTGCGCTTTTAGGAGCGACTCCTCAAATTCCTTTTCGGGTACACTGTCGATCACGACACCGCCTCCGACATTAAAAACAGCTTCGCCATCGCGGATCACCATCGTTCGTATCGCGACGCTGAGATCGAGGACGGTATCGACAAGTGCATTTCCAAAATCCCAGCTCTCCGGCAGGTAGAGCCCGATTGCCCCCATCGAAAGTCCGCGAGCTGAGTCCTCAGTCCGGTCGATTATTTGCATCGTTCGGATTTTCGGCGCGCCGGTTATCGAGCCGCACGGAAAAACGGCCCGCAGAATCTCGGACAATTTGACGCCGTCGCGCAGATCTCCGCGGACGGTGGAAACAAGATGGAACAGCGTCGGGTGCTCTTCGATGTCACAAAGTTTTTCCACGGCCACGCTTCCGTATTTGCAGACCCGGCCGAGGTCGTTGCGCACGAGGTCGACGATCATCGTATTTTCGGCCCGGTCTTTCGCGCTCGACAGCAACTCGCTGCGCAAACGGAGATCAGCATCCCTGGTCCGCCCGCGAGGCCGGGTCCCTTTGATGGGCGAAGATTCAATATCATTGGAGCGCGTCGTGCGGAAAAATCTTTCAGGTGAAGCAGAGACGACCGTCGAGCTCCGCCGACGTAAATAAGCAGAGAACGGCGCCGGGTGATCGCGCCGGAGCCGCCAAAATACGGTTTCCGGCGTCATGGCGGAGGGAAGCTCGCAGCGTAATTGCTGCGTAAGGTTTGTCTGGTACGTGTCGCCGCCGCGTAT
>DATLCA010000551.1:0-3927 GCA_035526605.1 Pyrinomonadaceae bacterium
CTCTCCCGAAAAACGATCTCGGCTAGCTTGTTGATTACTACCAAGGCTCGCTATAGGCTCTCTGGTCGGGCTGCGGGCATGATTCGATCAACGAGGCGTTCGTGCAGGCTTGTCGGGAGCTAAATATTGAGCCGGATTTTCGAGGGTCGGTTTGGCCGTCGATCCGGGCGTCAATAGAGGTCGCTCCGAGTGAGGGGTCATGGGGTTTCGTTCAGAGCGAACGTTCCATCACGTCAGAGGCAACCAAATAACGGTCCGCCGCCTCAAGGTTGTAATGATCCGTTCACATACACTCCACGTCGTCATGCTACTCGCGCTCGGAGTTGTCGGATGCTCCGCACAATCTTCCGCACGCTGCCGACCGTCGGCGCCAATGCCAAAAGACCCTAAGCCGGGCGTTATCGGTCTCGACATCAGCCGTGATGGAAAGACTCTCGTCGCTGCCGGAACCGACGGTATCATCCGTATATGGGACGTCGAATCGGGAAAGGTCTCGAAGACAATCACGGGTCACACGAACTCCGTCTACGTGGCCGTGTTAAGTCCCGACGAGAAGCGGATCGCCTCCTCGAGCCGCGACACAACTGTGCGCATCTGGGATGCCGCGAGTGGGCGCGAGCTGAAGCGTCTTGAAGGTTTTCAATGCTCAGTGAAATCTGTTGCGTTCAGCCCGGATGGAAAGACGCTGGCCGCGTCCGGCAACGACGGCGTAGTCAAAGTGTGGGAAGTCGCGAGCGGCCGCGAACTTAGATCGCTCGTGCACTCGACAGCGCTTGACGTCGATACGTCTATCTACTCTCTTGTTTTTGACAGGAATCGCAAGACGCTATTTGCGGGCAACGGCGACGGCATGATCAGCCAGTGGGACACGGCATCTGGCAAAGAGGTAAACGTGTGGAAGGCGCATAACGAAGCCGTCATTGCACTGGTATTCACCAGCGATCATCATCTGCTCATATCGGATGGCTACAACGAGGCGAACATTAAAACGTGGGACTTGCGTGCGAATCGTGCGTCGAAGACATTCGGTGGGAAAACAGATGCGAATCTAACAGAACAGTCGCACGTGGCTGCGGTAAGCTCAGACGCTAAACTAGTTGCGACAAGCGTGACTGGTTTTGACCCCAAAAAGCGTGATTTCGTGTACGTTCGAACTTATGTATGGGACTTCGAGACGGGACGAAAACTTTACACTTTCGAGGACCAGAAGTTCGACGTCGGTGGTCTCGTATTTTCACCGGATGATCGATACCTCATCGCCGGAAGCGCCGACACGACGATACGGTTCTACGATCTGAAGACCGGACGGGCCGAGCGAGTGTTGTCGGCACGAACGAACTAGCCGTGGGCGAATGCAGATACCGAACGATTGGATGAGCCGAGCCTTGCCCTATTTGCGGACGCCTTGAAGGCCGCGGCCTCAAGTTCATATGGCCGCCCAGGCGGTCGTTCAAATGCACCTCGCTTAACTTTTTTCGGATCAGCGAATATGATTAGCAGTAGCTTATGACCTACGTAAGATCCACATTCCGTCACCCCGCTCTCCCGAAGAACAATCTCGGCTACACGGTCGATTACTATGAGGGCTCACTCTCCACTCTTTGTGCAGGCTGCGGGCATGATTCGATCAATGCGGCGATCGTGCAGGCTTGTTGGGAGATGAATATTGAGCCGCATAAGGTGGCGAAGCTTTCGGGTATCGGGTGCTCTTCGAAATCGCCGGCTTATTTTTTGTCGAACTCGCACGGGTTCAATTCGGTGCACGGACGGATGCCCTCTGTGGCAACGGGAGCGAATCTTGCGAATCGCGATCTGATCTATTTCGGCGTCTCCGGCGATGGTGACACGGCGTCGATCGGGATGGGGCAATTCGTTCACGTCGTCAGGCGGAACCTGAACATGGTTTACCTGGTGATGAACAACGGATGCTACGGTCTGACGAAGGGGCAGGATTCCGCGACCGCGGATGCGGGCTCGAAGTCGAAGGCGGGAAGCGTAAATCTTTTCGAAGCGATCGATCTCGCGAGTCTCGCTATTGAATTAGGCGCGACGTTTGTCGGGCAGAGTTTTTCGGGTGACAAGGAACAGCTCACGCCTTTGCTAAAGGCCGCGATGAAGCACAAGGGTTTCGCGATGCTGAACGTTATCTCGCCCTGCGTCACCTTCAACAACAATCCCGGCTCGACGAAATCCTACGACTACGTTCGCGAACACGTCGAGGTCACCGGCACGATGGACTTCGTCCCGATGATGCGCGAGATCACGGCAACGTATGAAGCCGGATCGGTAAACGATCTGGTGATGCACGACGGTTCGAAGATCCGCCTGCACAAGCTCGCGAAAGATTGGGACCCGTTCAATCGTCTGTCCGCTGCGAATGCGCTGCAGCGTGCGAAGCAGACTGGTGAGATTTTGACCGGGCTCCTTTACATGGACAAAGATTCAACCGAGCTGCACGACATTCTAAAGACGACGGACCGTCCGCTGAATTCCCTTTCGAAAGATGACCTGTGTCCGGGAGCCGATGCGTTGACGAAGCTGAATGCGTCGCTCAGATAAGATTTTTTTGCCGCGACTAAAGTCAATCAAAGCGCCGCCGCCCTGCTCAAAACCAATCGGTGCGAATTCGGACTCCGCACATCCATTCGCGGCGATTCGGATAAATGCCTTGCCCATATCACGCTCGGTTTCCGCAGTCCCGGCGGCTGGACGGTTCGCAAAGAAAACTCCTTTAGCCTAAAATCTTCTCAACCAATTCGACGCTCATTTATGAACTACGGCTTCATTATCGACAACCGAAAGTGTATCGGCTGCCATGCCTGTACTGTCGCCTGCAAAGCCGAGCACGAGGTGCCGGTCGGCGTAAACCGGACTTGGGTGAAGTACATCGAGAAGGGCTCGTTCCCGGACACGCGAAGATTGTTTTCGGTGATGCGGTGCAATCACTGCGCCGACGCGCCGTGTGTCGAGATCTGCCCCGTAGAATCGCTGTTCACACGTGCCGACGGCATCGTTGATTTCGATGAGCGCCGCTGCATCGGCTGCAAGGCGTGCACGCAGGCGTGTCCGTACGATGCAATCTACATGCACCCGGACGATCACACATCGGCGAAGTGCAACTACTGCACGCACCGCGTCGATATCGGATTGGAGCCGGCGTGTGTGAATGTCTGCCCCGAGCACGCGATAATCTCCGGCGACATGGACAATCCTTCAAGTGAAATATCACGGCTGCTCGCGCGCGAAGCCGTCTCGGTTCGCAAGCCGGAGAAAGGAACGAATCCGAAACTTTTTTACATCGACGGCGATAAGGCATCGCTCGATCCAACGGCGGCAAATCCGGGAACCGATTACATGTGGTCGTCGCAGTCGTCCGGTGTCGGGCACCAGGTAGGACAGACTGTTGGTCCGTCCGGCTCAACCAATTGGACCGCTGTTGGTACCCCGAAGCCCGGTGGCCTTGTACAGATCGCGCCGCGGAAAAAAGAAGGACAGACTAACAGTCCGTCCTACGGCGCTCGACGTGTTTATGATGCGCCAAACAAGGGCGTCCTGTGGGGATGGGAGGTTTCCGCGTACGTCTGGACGAAGGCGATCGCGGCGGGTGCTTATTTGATTCCGTTTCTGTTCATGCTTTTCAACGAGACGCCGATACGTTTGAAGATGGTCGGGGCGGCGATCTCGTTCGTCTTTCTCGCGGTCACCGGCGTGTTGCTCGTCATGGATCTGGGGCGTCCGGAGCGATTCATCTACACGCTGCTGCGCCCGCAATGGCGTTCCTGGTTGACGCGCGGGTCGTACATCATCACGATCTTCGGCGCGATCCTAACGGCGTGGTGGGCCGCGTTCTTTATGAAACAGTTTTCCATTCTGCCGACCATCGAATCGCTCGGCATCATCCCGGCAATTCTCACGGCTGTCTACACT
>DATLCA010000552.1:0-2402 GCA_035526605.1 Pyrinomonadaceae bacterium
GTAATCTTCCCCATCGTGTTCGCGGAAAATTATTTCAGCGATACCGCTTTCGCGCCGGCGATATATCTCGCCGGTCAACCCGGATGGATGATCTCGCTTTTCGGCGCGGTCCTCGGAGCTTTGGTCGGGGGCGGCTCCCTCTGGCTAGTCGGTGCGGTCTGGAAGAAACTCCGAGGTGTGGACGCGATGGGGTTGGGCGATGTGAAAATGATGCTCGGCGTCGGCGCCCTGCTCGGGTGGCGCCTGGCATTTCTTTCGATATTCCTCGGAGCGTTCGCCGGGGCATTGATCGGGATCGTCGTGATCGCGAAGCAAAAAGACAAAGACCTTCAGACGCAGATCCCGTTCGGAATTTTTCTCGGAACCGGCTCGATCTTGTCGCTGCTCTTCGGGGAACAGTTGATCGACTGGTACATCAGATCGTTCGTGCCCTGATTATCTACCCGGCAGGCACCGCCGATTCGAGGCAGGCCGACGAACAATAAAATGTTCCGCCGCGGAGTTGGATGGCTTCCCGCTCGGGAACCCATGACCTACATTTGGCGCAGTTCACTAACGGCCCCGCGGGAATATTTTCCTGGGGAGGGACTCGTCTTTCCTTTACCTGGTCCCGCATCGATTTCAGGGAGCGCCAGATGTGCAGCATCGCGGCGATCTGCCTGCGGTAGCGGATCGCGGTTAGTGCAAGGAGCACCGCAATTACGAGAAGTATGAAAAATGCTTCTTTCATCCGGCTGGCTGTCCGCCTGAAAGCATGGAAGTGAGCTCGCCGATAGATTCGTTTTTCGGATTGGCGGCGCGGAGCCGCTCAAGATATTCGGATGCTTCAGCCGACTTATTCTGCTTTATCAATGTCTACACCATGAACTGCAGAGACTTTTCATGTTTCGGATTCTTTTCGAGAGCCTTCTTAAATTCGCCAACCGCACCGTCGAAGTCCGGTGGATTCTGCAGAAAGTAAGTCAATCCGAGGTCGGTCCTGACGTCGACATTTTCGGGTTTCGCAACGAGGGCCTTGGAATAGAAGCTACGTGCCTTCGCCAGCGCATCATTGTCTTTGCTGAAATATCCGACGTCGAAGTTCGCGTTCGCGAGACTCAGGATGACGTCGTAGTCGTCGGGACGGAGCCCCGCCGCCCTGTCCAAGATCTGCACGGCCTGCCGGATAAGTTTCTCGTCCTGTTTCCCGGAACCGTATCGATAGATCGCGATGCCGACGTTTCGCTGGAGATCGAAGTCACCCGGGCTTTGATCCGCCTTCGCGATGGTCGCGTTGATCTCCTCTTCCGTCAGACTGAATTTCGCGTCCCCCGCGGGACCGGCGGACTTCTCCGTCTTGAGGCGCTCGTTCTCTGCCCGAAGAGTGGAAAGCTCACTCCTGTTGATCGAATTAGCCAAGATGAATCCCGCCGCCAGACCCAGAACCGCGGCTATGAAAATGAAAAAGGTGCTCCGTCCGTTCATCGAAGTGAATCTTAGCAAACAGGACTGGCAAACAAAAAATGCGTCGTTTGCCCGGCTAGGCAAACGACGCACAGAGCCTATGAAGTTTTACTAGTCTTCTTTCTTGTTCTGACCGCTTGGGATAAACGGAAGATCTTCGGCCCGGCGGCGTATCGGCGGATCGGTCTCGCGCCTCCGCGGTATGGTCGTGTTGTCGCGCCGATCGACGCTGCCCGCCGGCAGTCCCTTGCCGTGAACCGCTTCGACGAGAATACGTGTTATTTCTTGCGAGAGCGTCCTGTGCTCGGCTGCCGCGCGGCGCCGAAGCGATTCCTTCAACTCGTTGGGGACATACGCGCCGATAAACACACCTTTCCGGTTTGCCATACTGGGATTCTCCTTTTTAGAGTGTTCGGGCCGATTGCCTTTTGCAATGGAGCAGGCTCGTAAGCCGAATTTTGTGACCGCCGTTACAGCGGTGGCAATCATTCATCTAGGCCGTTCGTTACCAAACGGCTCAAGCGACCTACCCGGAAATGCCGTCGATTTTCATCGCCAATGAGCGGGCAGCTCAAAAAACATTTCCCTATTTGGTCTTGCACCACGAGGAGTTTACCTGGCCGCGACTGTTACCAGCCACGCCGGTGAGCTCTTACCTCACCGTTTCACCCGTAACCTTCGGCACTTCAAATTTGAAATTTCAAATTTGAAATAAAGAGGGCCGGTCTATTCTCTGTTGCACTTGTCGTCACCCGCCGTGAGGCGGGCGCCCGGACGTTATCCGGCTCGTTGCCCTATGGTGTTCGGACTTTCCTCTTCCCTTTCGGGAAGCGACTGCCCGGCCTGCTCCATTGCGAGGCCGGATCAGTATAGCAAAAAATGTTGAACGTTTGGAAACCAAGACAGGCGCAGCCCTGATCAGATCCGTGGCCGGGTCCGCCGGTCGGGTTGAATGAGAT
>DATLCA010000553.1:0-3457 GCA_035526605.1 Pyrinomonadaceae bacterium
GATCGGTTTTCCGCATGATCCGGGCCGTCGGCTTTCGTTCGGCGGATTGAAGGTCGAGCGGCAAGTCGATTCGGATAAGCCATAACCTTCGATCACGAGAACGCCAAAAGTTTCTTCAAACTTTTTCAAAATCTCAGCCGGCACCGGCGCCGAGCCGCACATGGCGAATCGGAGCGATTCGCATTTTGGATTTTGGATTTCGGGTTTCGGATTTTCCGGCTGACTGCCGACAACTGACGACTGACTACTGAGCAGCATGGACAGCATCGTGGCGACGGATCCGAAAGATGTGATCTTGTACTTTCCGATAATGTCCCAAAACCGTGTGGCGGAAAATTTGGGGGAGACCACCGTCGAGCCGCCTGAGAACAGCGCGGTCATCGTCGTGACCGAGACCGCATTCATGTGGAAGAGCGGCATCACGGTCAGCAGGCGGTCGTTGTTGTTGAAGTTCATCCACTCGGCTATCTGCCGAGCGTTGGCGATCAGGTTGCCGTGCGTGAGCAGGCAGCCCTTCGGTTTCCCGGTAGTGCCCGATGTGTAGATGATGATCGCCTCGTCTTGGGCAGCGAGATCCACCTCTGCAAGTTCCGCACTCTGATATTGGACAATTTCCGATACGTTATCGAAAGGGATCAGCGGTGGACCGTCTCCCGCAAATGCATTGGCGTCGAGGCCGTGAGTTCTGGCGAGCGTGGTCGAGGCCAACATCAACTTCGCTTCTGAATTTCCGACCACCCATTCGATCTCTTCTTTCTTCAGAAGAGAATTCACCGGCCCGGCCAGTGCTCCGATCTTCCAGCATGCGAAATACGCGATTATGTATTCGGGTGAGTTCGGCAAAAGCAGGCTGACGACGTCGCCCTTCGAAATGCCATTGGCGCGGAGCATATTAGCCGTCCGATTAACCGTCGAATCGAATTGCCGGTACGTCCATTCGCGCCCATCCGCTTCCGAAAACAGAAATATCTTTTCCGGAGTTGCACTCGCCCGTTCTTCGAGCAATTCTCGTACGTTTTCTTTGCTTTTGGACGGCATGTCGTCTAAGATTACCACGATAAACATTAGCTTTCTAACACTTAGCCCTCAGCGAGAGATATGACGACGTACCGCAGTTTGATCGACGGCGAATGGATCAATTCGGCTTCGGGGCGCACGGCTCCGAACATCAATCCGGCAAATATCGAAGACATAATCGGGACGATCGAGCTCGCCTCGCGCGACGAAGCGCGACGCGCGGTTGATGCGGCGTATACGGCCTTCAGGGGCTGGAAGCAGACACCGGCGCCGGCACGCGGGCGCATTGTTGCAAGGGCTGCTCGCTTGATGGAAGAGCGCAAAGAAGAAATCGCTGCCGCGATCACCCGCGAAGAAGGAAAAACAATTTCGGAAGCTCGGGGCGAAACGCAGCGGGCGATAAATGTGGTCGAATTTTGTGCGGGCGAATCGCGCCGTATGACCGGTGAAACGATCCCGTCCGAACTGCCGTCGAATTTCGCATACACGATCAAAGAACCGCACGGCGTGGTCGCGTGCATTACGCCATGGAATTTTCCGATCGCGATACCGGCGTGGAAGATAGCTCCGGCGTTGGTTGCCGGCAACACGGTCGTGTTCAAGCCCGCGACGCTCACTCCGCTAACGGCGACCCTGTTGACCGAGATCTTTATCGAAGCCGGCTTGCCGAAAGGCGTCTTGAACTTAGTGCTCGGATCCGGAAGCGATGCCGGTGACGAGATCGTAAATCATCCGGCCGTGCGTGCGATCTCATTTACCGGATCGACGGAAACCGGTCTAAAACTTTTCGGGCAGGTCGCTCCGCGTGGTGTGAAAGTGCAAGCCGAGATGGGCGGAAAGAATCCGGTGGTCGTGCTGGAAGATTGCGACATGGAGCTTGCCGTCGAATCGACGGCGCAGGGTGCGTTCGGGTCAACGGGTCAAAGATGCACCGCGACATCGCGAGCCGTTGTTGTCGATAAGGTAGCCGACGAGTTCGTTCAAAAAATTGTCGCCCGCGCGAAAAGCTTCCGGCTTGGTGCAGGTGATGATCCGAACAATGAGATCGGGCCGTCGGTCGACGAAGGTCAATTCAACACGGTTCTGAAATACGTCGACATCGGCCGCGAGGACGGCGCCGAAATGCTATGTGGAGGAAAGCGCGCAACGGGTGACGGACTGGAAAACGGCTACTTTGTTGAACCGACGGTCTTCGACCGCGTGACTACGGACATGCGCATCGCCCAGGAAGAAATTTTCGGGCCCGTGCTATCGGTTCTGCGCGTCAAGGACTTCGAAGAAGCGATGCGCGTCGCGAACGATAGCCCGTACGGTTTGTCTTCGTCCGTTTTCACGAACGACACGAATCTCGTCTACCGGTTCGTCGACGAGATCGAAACCGGGATGACCCACATCAACTCGCCGACTACCGGCGGCGAGGCGCACATTCCGTTTGGCGGTATCAAGAACACGGGCCTGGGTGCACGGGAGCAGGGATCGACGTCGCTCGATTTCTACACGGAGTTGAAGGTCGTTTACGTCGACTACACGGGAAGGAAGCGCGAAGGGAATCTGTACTAGTCTCGATCGACTGACATTCTTTTCGTGTGTTTAGTGTGTTTCGTGGTTATCTCTTAGAAAGAGCCAGACCACGAAACACACTAAACACACGAAGGACTGAATAGGAATCGCAAATATATGAAACATACATCGATAATAATTGTTCTCGTGTCTTTATCGCTGGCTCTTTTCGGCTGCCAGCCGGCCCAGAACACAAATACGAGTCAAGCACCCAACTCGAATTCGAACGTGACCGCGTCGAATGCAAAATGGGACGCATACGTCGAGCAGTTCCTTACGGATTACTTCACGGCGAATCCGACGGTCGGGGTTTACCAGGGCCGGCACGAATTCGATGGAAAGTTTCCGGACTGGTCGGCTGACGGATTAAATAAAGAGATCACGCGGCTCAAGTCGGAGCGGGAAAAAGCGTCGGCTTTCAAGGATGACCAGCTCGACGATCGACAGCGATTCGAGCGCGATTACCTGATCGCGCAGATCGACAAAGATTTGTTCTGGCGCGAGACGGCAGACCAGCCGCACATAAATCCTTACTACTACGCAGATTCGATTGACCCCGACGTGTACGTTTCCCGAAATTATGCGCCGTTGGAAACGCGTATTAAGGCTTACACGACGTACGCCAAAAATGTTCCGGCGGCACTCGAGCAGATAAAAGGAAATTTGCGACCGCCGCTTGCGATGAATTTGATAAAGATCGGCCGGCAGACGATCGGCGGCCTCGCAGATTTTTACGACAAGGATGTCATCGGCGTGTTTGCTCCCGTCACCGACCAACAGGCGCAGACCGATTTCAAAGCCGCCAACGCCGCCGCGTCGAAAGCCGTACGAGATTTTGACGCGTGGCTTGGTTCGCAGGAAGCGACGGCGACGAACAACT
>DATLCA010000554.1:0-6683 GCA_035526605.1 Pyrinomonadaceae bacterium
TAAGCCTCTTGTTTCGGAGAACCGGGACGAGTCGATGGAATTCGGCATGGCCGATACGTTGATCTCAAAACTTAGTAGCGGATATCAGATCACGGTGCGTCCACTTGCGACGGTTCGCAGATTCGCCCAACTCGATCAGGATCCTGTCGAGGCCGGACGGCTGCTCGGCGCGGATGCTGTTCTCGACGGGGGAATTCAAATGTCGGTCGACCGGGTCCGCATAACCGCCAAACTGCTAAGGGTCAGCGACGGAAAACAGCTATGGGCTGATCAGTACGACCAAAGGTCGACAGATATCTTCACGCTCCAGGATTCCATCTCGGAGCGGGTCGCCGCGGCGCTTCGGGCTACTTTGGGCAACCGGAGAGTAAAAAATTATACCGATAATCTGGAAGCGTACCAGCTGTTTAGCAAAGGGCGACTTCATTCGAGCCGGCTCATTTTGCCCGAGGTCGAGAAGGGAATCGCGTATTACGAGCAGGCGATCGCGGTCGATCCGAACTATGCGCTGGCGTACGTGGAGTTAGCTAATGCTTATCGGGCGATGGTGTTGACCAACGATGCCCGGCCCAGCGACGTGGTGCCAAAAGCAAAAGAATACGCCTTGAAGGCCATTGAGTTGGACAGCTCCCTGGCGGAGGCCCACACCGCGCTCGGGATCATTTCGTTCTGGTACGACTTCGACCCTCCGAGCGCGGAGCGGCATCATTTGCGAGCGCTCGAGCTGGATCCCAATAGCTCTCTTTCTCTATTCTCCTATGCGCACTTTTTGTCGAACACCGGCCAACACGAAAAAGCGCTCGCGGAAATAAAGCGTGCCCGCGAGCTTGACCCCGTCAGCCTTGTAACAAATGCTCTCGAGGGGCAAATACTTTTCTTCGCGGGAAAGGAAGATGAGGCGCTGCGGGTCCTCACCGCAACCGCGGAGATGGACAGAACGTTCTGGCTGCCTCCGCTTTTCATAACGCGAATATATCTCAAGAGAGGAATGTGGGAGGAGGCACTCGCCGTCGCCACTACCGCACGCGAGCTTTCTCACGGTAACTCAGAGGCTGTCGCATTGGTCGCCACCGCGCATGCGATGGCGGGCAGGCGCGACGAGGCGCGCTCGATACTTCGCGAACTGGAAAACAGGCGGGCTGCCGGGTATGTCCCATCGTACGGGCTCGCTGGAGCGTATGAGGCGCTTGGTGAACGCGGGACCGCTCTCGATCTTCTGGAGAAATCATTTTTGGAGCGAGACGCACTGATGGTGTTTTTGAAAGTCGATCCAAAATGGGACAACATGCGTTCCGAACCTCGGTTTATCGAGCTCATGCGGAAGATGAAATTCGATTGAGATTATAACTGTCGGGCTGCATCGACTCTGCCGCTCGAAATTGAAACCGCAGGATTCTGCACATATAATCGCGTCTTGCGTTAACGAGAATTCGGACAACATATCGTATGACAACTCGTATGGACTGGATGCGTGGATGCGCCACGGCGCTGGTGACACCCTTCAGGAAGGATGGCTCAATCGACGACGACTGTTTCAAAAAACTTGTCTCGCGCCAGATAAAGGGCGGGGTCAAACTGCTCGTCCCCTGCGGCACAACGGGTGAGAGCGTGACGATGTCCGAAACTGAGCGACTGCATGTCATCCGGATGGCGGTCGAAGTCGCAAACAGAACGGGAGCGAAGGTGATCGCCGGGACCGGAAGCAACAACACCGCCGCGACGATCGACTTCACTAGAAAAGCGCGCGAGGCCGGCGCTGACGCAGCCTTGCTCGTCGGCCCGTACTACAACAAACCCACACAGGCCGGATTTTTCGCCCACTTTTCCGAGATCGCGAGATCTGTTCGGGGCTTTCCGATAATGCTCTACAACGTTCCCGGGCGTACCGCGTCGAACATTTCCGCGGAGACGACGCTAAGGCTCGCCGAAAAGTTCGAGAACATCGTGGCGACGAAGGAGGCGTCGGGAAATTTCTCGCAGGTGATGGAAATTCTCAAAAACCGTCCGAAGAATTTCAAAGTGTTTTCCGGCGATGACGCGACCGCTCTTCCCTTCATCGCGCTCGGCGCGGATGGTTTGGTCTCGGTTTGCTCCAATCAAATCCCGAAAGAAACTTCTCGAATGGTCGAGAAAGCGCTCGACGGCGCACACACCGCATCGCGGAAAATTCATTACCAGATATTGCCGCTCATGGAAGCGAACTTTATTGAGTCGTCGCCCGCGCCTTGCAAGTTTGTGATGAAGGAAATGGGTTTGCTCGAAGAGAACCTCCGGCTGCCGTTGGTGCCGGTGACGAAAGAAACGCAGACGAAGCTCAAGGCAGTGATGAAGGAAACCAGAATCGGATCTTAGGTTGTTCGGCTTTGGTTTTTGGCCGTCGATCAGAACAGCCGTACAAAAACCAAATACCAAAGACCAAAGACACAATCCATGCAGTCAGAAGCGATCACCAGAATTTGGCACGGACGCACGAAGGCGGAGCACGCAGACGAATACCTGCAGTTTCTGATCGACACCGGCGTTACCGATTACAAATCCGTCGCCGGCAACTTGAGCGTTGAGGTCTGGAGGCGCGTAGACGGCGCGGTTTGTCACTTCTGGACCGTCACGAAATGGGACAGCTACGAAAGTATCCGGGAATTTGCCGGCGCTAATTTCGAGAAAGCAAAGTACTACCCGCAGGATTCAGAGTACTTGCTCGAATTCGAGCCCACAGTGCAGCATTGCGAGACCTTCAGCTTTTGAATTTACGACGCAACCATGGAAGAAGATCATAACGGACTTCAACTCGAACGGATCGTTTTCTTCAGCGACGCCGTCTTCGCGATCGCGATAACGCTGCTCATCATCGAGATCAAAGTTCCGCACATTGAGTACACTGCTTCGGACCGGGACTTTTGGTTCGCGTTGCTCTCGATGTTGCCGAAATTCCTCGGATACTTTTTCAGCTTTTTCGTTATCGGGGCATATTGGATCGGACATCATCGGATCTATGGTTACATCGTCCGGTGGAATTACGGACTCATATGGCGAAACGTTTTCTTCCTCATGGCGATCGCGTTCATACCGTTCTCGACCGCTTTTATGAGCGAGTATTTTTCGAGGTTCGTCCCGCTTTTCGTGTACGCGATGAGCTTTTCACTGGCGGGGCTGCTGCAGATCATGCAGTGGCGTTATGCACGAAAGAACGATCTGATCGATGAAGCGGCGGACCCGGAGGCGGTGGCTATGCTCGGGACGCGGATGTGGCTGTTGACCCTCGTGGGTTTCGTGGCCGTCGGCATCGGCCTGTTCAACCCTTTGCTCGCGGGGTTTGGCTTCTGGCTGATCCCGATCGGGAGCTGGATTTTGAAAGCCCGCCACCGCCGGAAGGCGGGAAGAGCAGATGTTATTAGAGATGAGCTTACAGAACAAAATTGAAGAACTCTTCGGCGCCTCTGAATTCACGCCCGCCGATCGAGAAGTGTTTGAAGAATTCCGCCTTGCGCTGCGAGGCGGCGCGATCCGTTCGGCGGTAAAGCATCCCGACGGAAGCTGGCACGCGAACACCTGGGTGAAGCAGGGAATTCTGCTCGGGTTCCGCATGGGAAAGATGGTCGAGATGTCGAAGGCGACCGAAACGTTTCAGTTCTTCGACAAAGATACTTTTCCGCTGCGCCCGATGTCACTCGACGACGGTGTTCGCATCGTTATGGGTGGGTCGACGATCCGCGACGGATCCTACGTCGCACCGGGCGTGGTCGTTGTTCCGCCCGCATACGTGAACGTCGGGGCTTACGTCGATGAAGGAACGATGATCGACTCACATGCTCTCGTCGGTTCGTGCGCACAAATCGGAAAGCGCGTGCATCTATCCGCAGCGGCGCAGATCGGCGGCGTTCTCGAACCGGTAAATGCGACTCCGGTGATCATCGAGGACGATGTTCTGGTCGGCGGCAACACCGGAGTTTACGAAGGAACGATCGTTAGAGAAAGAGCCGTGCTCGCGAGCGGCGTGATCCTCACGCGCTCGACTCCGGTGTTCGATCTTCCGAACAGCAGGGTCATAAAATCCGACGGCGGAAGCTCGCTCGAGATTCCGGCGGGCGCGGTCGTTGTTCAGGGCTCGCGCGCCGTGACAAATGATTTCGGAAAAGAGAACGGGCTCTCGATCTACTGCCCCATCATCGTCAAATACCGCGACGAAAAGACGGATGCGTCTACCAAACTCGAAGATTATCTCCGCTAGTTGTTTATCTCAATGAGAGTCTAAGGCCGGCCCGGAGCCTGATTATTTTGTGTGGACCGCCTCGCTTGATGGTTGTGTGCCGCAACATACAAACACCCGCATACCATTATCTGCGATAATGTCGGCATGGCTCGGCCGATCGAAGTGATCATCAATTCCGGCTCAGGCAGCGTGCTCGGCGAGGAAACCTCCATAAGTTTGCGCGCCCGCTTTATCGCGTACGGCATACCCGCCAACATCCACCTGATCTCCGAGGGCACCGACATGGAGTCGGTCGTGCGTGAGGCGGTCCGGGATGGTGAAGTCATTGTCGCAGGAGGCGGCGACGGTACCGTAAGCGCCGTTGCGACGGAGGTCTCCCGTGCCGGTAAGACGTTGGGCGTGCTCCCGCTTGGAACACTTAACAATTTTTCAAAGGACCTCGGGGTTCCTCAGGATCTTGCCGACGCGGTCGCGACGATCGCGGAAGGTCATGTGAGACTTATCGATCTCGCCGAGGTCAACGGCCGCACCTTCATCAACAATTCGAGCATAGGTCTATACCCGCGCATCGTTCACCGCCGAGAGCAGGAGCAGCGTCAGCTCGGCAAGAGCAAGTGGAGCGCTGCATTCTCGGCGACACTGCAGATGTTCCGGCTGTCGCCTTTTCTAAAGGTGCGGATCGAAATCGACGGCAAGAGCTTTCTTCGCAAGGTTCCTTTTGTTTTCGTCGGCAACAACGAGTATGAGATGGAGCTATACAACATCGGCCGACGGACGTCGCTGCAGGACGGCAAGCTCAGTGTTTATTTTTTACATCGAGGCGGGCGGATGGGCGTCGTGCTCCTGGTGCTGCGTACAATCTTCGGAGCGTTGCGTCAGTGGAAGGATTTTGAGGAGGTGAATACGGAGGAGATCACGATACAGACGCGAAAGAAAATGATGCTCGTCGCTCTGGACGGAGAAGTTGTGACGATGCAAACTCCGCTGGTTTATAAAGCGCGGCCCGGAGCATTGAAGGTCATCGTGCCTAAGAGTGCTTAGTCATTTGTCCTCTGTTACTGGTCATTAGTCCTTTGTCATTGGTTTTGGTCTGGGACGCGATTTGGGGATATATGCTCTGCTCGGAAACCGAATTTCAAATTTGAAATTTGAAATTTGAAATTTGAAAACGAAAACGAAGGCAAAGGACAAAGGACAAAGGACAAAGGGCAAGGACAAGGGCAAGGACAAGGGCAAGGACAAAGGACAAACGACAAAGGACAAGGGACAAACGACAAAGGACAGGGGACAAACGACAAAGGACAAACACAATGCGAACCATCGTCCACATCTCAGACATTCATTTCGGTGACGCCGACCCCGGTGTGGTCGAGAGCCTTGTCGAAAAAGTAGTCGAGATCCGGCCTAGCCTCGTGGTCGTTTCGGGCGATCTGACGCAGCGCGCACGGACAAAACAATTTCAGGAGGCTCGTGCTTTCCTCGATCGCCTTCCTAACCCGCAAGTGGTGGTTCCGGGCAATCACGACGTACCGCTCTATAACGTTTTTCGCCGGTTCGTCTACCCACTTTCAAAATTCAGAAAGCATATAACGGACGATTTGAAACCCGCCGTAGTGGACGACGAAGTCGCCGTCTTTGGGATCAATACCGCCCGCTCGCTGACCGTAAAAGGTGGGCGAGTGAGCGAGCAGCAAGTTGGGGAGCTCGAGCGAAAGCTGTGCGCATTGGACGAACAGAAACTAAAGATAGTTGTGACTCATCATCCCTTCGATCTGCCCGAAGGTTTCGACGAAGACGACATTGTCGGGCGGGCAAAAATGGTGATGCCGCGGCTGGTACAATGCGGCGCCGACGTTTTTCTCGCGGGGCATCTTCACGTAAGTAACGTGACCCATTCGGCGACCCGCTATCGCCTCGATAACGGATATGCGGCCCTCATAATTCAGGCAGGAACCGCCGCCTCGATGCGGGTGCGCGGGGAGAAAAATTCGTTCAACGTCCTGGAGTTCGACGGACACATGCTCACGGTGAGCCGGCTTCAGTGCTCCATCGCCGACGCCGGATTCCACCTCGCGACGACCGAGCAATTCAGCAAGACCGAGCGGGGGTGGACTAGATTGTAAGGGCGAGTTCGGCCAGTCGCGGAGCCGTTAGGCGTAAAGTGCACGTCGCCACTTTTGGACATTCCAAGCGAAACGATTTGTGATCGAAGCGTGCGGGGCACGCAGCGATAACTTTAGCTACAAATGAAGCGGAAAGGCGGAAGTGTAGTTAGGAGCCAAAGAATAAGTTTGGGAACAGGCGGCATGTTGCGCGTGCTCCACACGCTTTGGGTTTTGACCCGACGGCCACCTGCTCACACTCCGCTCCACGTGGGGTAAAGCTACTTCGTCGGTCCCGCCGACTTAATGCGGACGCGCCCTTATCGATCGCAGCTCGGTTGCTGCGTTCACGCCCTCGCTACCCGCGTCCC
>DATLCA010000555.1:0-1658 GCA_035526605.1 Pyrinomonadaceae bacterium
CGAGAGCCGTGACGCGGGATGGCAAAGTCGCCGATGCCTCCTGGGTAGCCGAGATTGGCGTCGTAATTGCCGAAGACGAGATTCTGCGAAGGAAGATTGTCCTCTATCGGCCCTGCCTCCGGCCAACCGAGACCGCCCCCCCATCACCCAATAAGCGTTCACTCCGTCCCCGAAAAGAGGAGAGCGCGAGCTGTCTTGTATCTGACTTTCGGACCTAAATGCCCAATTCCACCACCAATCGGGGACGGGTCCAACAATTCCGGCCCAAGCCCAGCCGTTTCCGGCCAGCCACCGATTGTTTAAATAGCTGCCGGCGCGCCATTCGGATTTTCCCGGCGTGTATGAGGCGTGCCGATAAAAGGGCGCGAACTCGGTCGAAAAGCCCCACGCCGTATCGACTGAGCCGCAGTAAGTGCCACCGGCCGGGCCAACCGCAACCGCGTGAAGCCGCATCGACCGGCTTTATGCCGAGCTCTCATGACGAGGAAAAAAGAACTTATGCATCAGTAAAGCAGATTTAAAATGGAGACGCAACCGCCCGCGAGCGTCATTCGTGAAAGATTTGCGAAAAAGCTGTCGCCCTCTAATTTGTCTACAGCGCGACAGACTTCTTTTCGCGAAGAGGACTTTCCAAATAGTCTTGCTTCTGCGGTTGGGTTGCGGGAGTTCTTATCGCGCAACGTGAAAAGATCCTTATCGCTCATTACGTGCCTTCTCTTTCCTTTGATCAGCCTTCCGCAGGACAGCGTTCGGACGATTCGAGTTCCCGGCGAAACAACCGAACAAACGTTGCGATCGTTGGAGAGTCGAAAACAAAAGCAGGTCCAGGCGGCCGACCAGTGGAACGCCCTTCATAATTTCACGTTCAGTGATGCCCTCGCCGAAAGTGGCATAAAGTTTAAACACGAGGTAGTCGAAGAGGCTGGGAAGAAGTTCAAACCAAATCATTATGACCACGGGACCGCCGTGGCGGCGGCGGATGTGGATGCAGATGGCCGAACGGATTTATTTTTCGTGAATCAGCGCGGCGGCAACGAACTCTGGCGCAATTCAGGAAATGGACGTTTCGAGAATATCACGGCCGCGGCTGGAGTCGCCATGAATGGGCTGATCTGTGTGGGAGCCTCCTTTGGAGATATTGATAATGATGGTCTGCCAGACCTGTTCGTTACGACGGTCAAGATGGGAAATCACCTCTTTCGCAATGAAGGCCGCGGGCGCTTTCGTGATATTTCCGAAACGGCGGGCATCAGAGAGATAGCGCATTCGTCCGGGGCCGTTTTCTTTGATTTCAATCGCGACGGATTGCTCGACTTGTTCGTATGCAATGTCGGCGTTTACACGCGCGGCGAGAAAGCGCGTGATGGCTCTTATCACGCGCTCGATGACGCATTCACCGGCTTCCTCGATCCCAAACGGCTCGAGACAAGTATTCTTTATCAGAATCTCGGTGGTTTGAAGTTTCGCAACGTGAGTAAAGAAGTCGGTTTGGAGCATCGGGAATGGACGGGCGACGCCACTTTTTGTGATTTGCAGCACACCGGCTATCCCGGGCTGTATGCCGTCTCGATGTCTGGAAAGAATGCCTATTACCGAAACGACGCCGGCAAAATATTTTCAGACGCGACCTCGAAGACCTTCGGGCGGACGCCGTGGGG
>DATLCA010000556.1:0-11915 GCA_035526605.1 Pyrinomonadaceae bacterium
GAACCAAAAGCCACAGGAGCTCTTTGTTTCAGTAATGTCCCGTAACGGCTTCCGTGGCTCCCTTCAAAAAGGTATGGCTGCATCGACGCGACAATTTTAGATCTACCGAAACGGGGTAGGTCGAGGTCGGCCACGTTGTGGGCGTGCTCTACCCGGAACCTTCGATCGCGGGGTTTGTTCGTCTTCGCCGCACGTTCGAAAACATCGAGGACGATGCGATTCGCGGAAGGGCCGATCGCATGGATCATGATCTGGAGCCCCGCGTCGTCGGCCGCAGTCACATCACGCAGCAACGCCGGTTTTGATTCATCGTCGCCATCGGAGAAACCTTTCAAACATCCGTCGGTCACCATGTCTCCGGAGCTCGCAGGAAGTCGAGAGGCTTTCAATTTTCTCCAGTCACGTAACGGTAAACAATCGTAGACGCGAGTCTTCAACTTTCCCTTCCGCTCGAGTCCGCGATAAATCTCGCGGCTGTCGTCCGAGTGCATATCCTGGACACTTGTTACTCCAAGAGACGCGGCGTAGTTCGTGGCCGTTTCCGCGATTTCGATCCAATTAGACGTGTGGTCCGACGGCACCACCGACGCAATTCTTCGCACAGCCGCAATATGGACTATTCCGTTTGGCTCAGTCGCCGCGACTTCATCAATGTCGACGTAGTTATTCAGTTTTGCCAAATTCAAAGCGAGGGTGTTCGCAACTGCCTCCTGTGCGCCGGCGCGGTAGAGCAAAACCGGATTGTCCGGCGTGGCCGCGTCGAGGGATTTTCGATCGGGCGGGTCCCAATCTTTAGCGTCAAAATGTCCGCCCAATATCCACCGGCCTTTCGGAAGAAAGCGGGCGTACCGTGCGATCCGCGCTGTCATTTCAGCGGCACTTTTTACGTCGCGGAGGTCGATCGACGAAAAGGTATTGCCGATCGCCATGAAATGCACGTGCGAATCATTAAAGCCGGGCAGAACCAGCCGCCCGGCGGCATCGATCACCTTGGTGGACGGACCGATAAATGTTTTTATGAGTTTGTTTGTTCCAGTCGCCGTAATGCGGTTACCCGAAACGGCGAACGCCTGAGCCACGGAGCCTCGCGTCTTCATCGTGTGGATTGTCCCATTGATGACGACGAGGTCGGCGGGGAGAGGTTGAGCTTCAGCAGGTTTGCAGGAGCATAGCAACAGCATCGCCATTGCCAGCAGGCGAAGAGCAGGGGCAAGCCCGTCTCCCCGACTTGCGAATCTGGCCTCAATGCTCAGGTTACATATGAGCACGACAATTTACAGCGCGGACGTAACAACATTCGCAAGTTCGGAAGGCGGGCTTGCCCGCTCCTTAATCACTCCGGCCTTTGAAAAACAATTTTGCCGTCAACGACCGTAACGAGAACCCGAGCATCGCGGATCTTCACGGGGTCGATAGCGAAAATGTCGTCAGAGACAATTACGAAGTCCGCCAGCTTGCCCGGCTCGAGCGTGCCCTTCACGTTCTCTTGAAATTCGGCATAGGCGGATCCCCAGGTGAATGCCCGGACGGCTTCCTCGACCGAAATCTTTTGTTCCGGGATCCAGCCGTTGGGATTTTTATCGTCAAGCGTGCGTCTCGTGACGGCGGCGTAAATTCCGTACAACGGATTAATCGGGGCAACAGGCGAGTCGGAGCCGAACGCAAGGACGGCACCCGAATCAAGGAGCGATCGAAACGCGTAAGTTCCCTTTAGCCGCTTCTCGTCCAAACGCTTCCACGCCCATCGGCCATCGTCGATGATATGGAACGGCTGCATCGACGCGATCACTTTCATCCGTCCAAAACGCGGAATGTCTTCCTGCCGCAGGTGCTGCGCATGTTCGATCCGAAATCGGCGATCGCGTGCACCGTTCGCCTGGTCCGCTTTGGCGAAATTATCGAGTATGGTCGCGTTCGCCCGGTCGCCGATCGCATGAATGTTGATCTGAAGCCCAGCCTTGTCGGCGTTAATTATGTTTTCTCCTATCTTCGGGATCTCATCCGAAGCGAGACCGGTGGAACTCGGTGCGTCGAGGTACGGTTCGAACAGCCACGCCGTTGTCGAACCCAAACTTCCGTCCGCGAAACCTTTCAAACATCCAACCCGAACCATCCCGTTCCCGAACGCCGCCCGCACCCCCGCGTTTTGCCATCGCTTGTAATCTGACAGCGGCGAACATCCGTAGATCCGCGTCTTGAGTTTTCCCTGCCGCATCAGCTCCTGGTAAACCCCAACGTCGGAACCCGCCGACATGTCCTGCACGCTCGTCACGCCGAGACTGGAAACATAGTCCGTCGCGGCCTGCGCCGCTTCAAGCTTTTCTTCAAAAGAGAAGTCGGGAATCACACGCCCGACATAACTCATGGCAGCGTCTTTAAATATTCCTGTCGGATTTCCTTGCGTGTCCCGAACAATCTCCCCGCCGTCAACGTCCTTGACACTCTTGTCTACTTTCGCGAGCGTCATCGCAAGCGAATTCGCCAGCGCCATATGCCCGTCGAGACGGTCGATGAAAACCGGATTGTCCGGCGTTGCAGCATCGATCATCGCCGCAGTCGGCAAGTTATTCGGCGTCCAGTTCTCGTGGTCCCATTTGCCGCCGAGTATCCATCGGCCCTTCGGAACCTTTGCGGCGAAAGCCCGAATCCGTTCTACAAATTCCTGCGGGGTTTTCGCGGACCGAAGATCGACGGATGAAAGCTGAAACCCGCCTTCCAGAAAATGCACGTGTGCGTCGTTGAAGCCGGGAACAATGAGCTTACCTTTTGCATCGATAACGCGCGTCTTCGCGCCGATGAGCGCCTTCGTATCGGCATCGCTGCCAACCGCGATTATCTTGTCACCCAGAACTCCGAGCGAAGACGCCTGCTTCTGCGCCGAATTCATCGTGTGAATCTTCGCATTCACGATAACGAGATCGGCGGGAGGCAACTGTGCGGCGGACGTAAGGCTGCACACGGAAAGGAAGATTGCGGCCAGTATTAGTTTTGTCTTCATTGTTCAATAGATTTCGAAAGTGTACTCGAGCGTCTTTCTAACCGGGACGGGTTTTCCACCCTTTTCGGCCGGAAGAAATTTTAGCCTTAGAGCGGCAAAGATCGCCTGGCGGGCCAACCCGTCAGGGAGGGTCTTTTGAACCTCTATCAACGGGATGTGACCTTTCTCGCTGAGCACCATTCTCAGCCTGACCGCACCTCTAATATTGTTGTCCCGTGCTTTGTTGACGTAAGACGCGCGGGGCTTGCTCGCGACTGTGACTTTCCGGTCGGACGAATCCGACGACACGGGCGTGGACGATGGGACTGGACCCTTGTCCCCAGCATTACCACCATGGTCAGCGTCGTATGTGGCGACAGAATCTTTGACATCAACCCGAGCGCCCGTCAGCTCCGTAAACCGCTTCACGCTAGCTAATGGCTTCTCAACTTGTGGATCAAACTTCAACGACCCGAAGAACCGTGTCATCGTCGGCGTTTCGCCGCCACGCGAAAGGCTGCTTATCACATAGACAAACTCCCTCGATCGAAAATATCGGCTCACAAAGTAAAACTCGCCGGTAGAAGAGTCTTTATCGGCGACCCTGACAACCTCGCGAACGTCGATGCCATTGAGCTTCGACTTTTTAGTCCGCACGCCGCGCTCGATTGCCGCGTTCAAAAGCCCGTTCATGGCGTTGCCCCCGGCCCGATAGGTCTCCACGCTGACGAGCGTCTGGTCGCGGTACGCGTTCAGCAGGTTCATGTCGCGAACCGGGTAGTCGGTTCGATTGTCGCCAACTATGAATCCCTCGGGGTCAAAAAAATACGAGTATTCGACCGGCACTTCGATTGAGAACTCGCCGTTGTCCGTCTGGACGCGGAGCCATCCATCATCCGGAGCATTCTGCGCGCGGACGGTGAAATCAAAAGTGAGAAGGCAGATAAATATGAGAAGCAGGCGGCGGAATGTCATCGTCTTAATCGTCTCCTCACTTGGGCTCGACCGACCTGGCGAAATAAACCTTACCTGACTTTTGGTTCCCGGGCATTGCGGGTGTGAATTTCCCCCAGTGGGTCAGCACGATCGATTTTCCTTTCTCGTTTTTTCGTTCAAGAGTAAGCAAGAGGTCGCCGGGCTTGTAAGGCTCGAACATATTGTCTTCGCCGTAACTCTGAAAATAGACCAGCAGCTTCTCGCCCTGCACTTTTGCAGAGCAGACGAGATCCGCAGAAGTTTGGTAACCGTTGCTCTGAACCCTCGCCGCGAGTCCTTCATCACCGTCGAACACGGAAAGCTCGTGCGAGATAAATATCACAGCTCCCCCGGCATTCTTGCCGCCATTCTCGTCAAAAGAATAGGAGCCTTTCCAGTCACTTTGCGCGTTCGCGTGCAGCGATAATACGAGCAAACCGATGGCTGTCAACAGAAACTTTCTCATGGTATTGCCGAAGTTGAAAAGTGTATGCTTTTACAGGTCGCCCAGATTATAACAATGAACGAAAAGTATATCCAGATTCTTGGCGTCGCGCTCACGTCGCTGTACGGAGCGTTCGTTGTCTTCCTGTACGCCGCAGAGCCGCGATCCATTGAAGAGATATCGACGAAAGCAAAATCGACCGTCGAGAGCGCGGTGACGAAGGGTCAGGTGATGGCCGGGACATACGAGGTCGACGCCGCGAAATTCAACGACGGCGTCCAGGCATTTCGACGCGATAATTTTGTAGCGGCCCGCGACTCTTTCAGCCGGGCCGATCCTGAAAAACGGGACGCGAAAACCCAGTTCTATATCGCCTACAGTTTCTACCGGCAGGGGTGGGGACGCGTCTCGAACGACGATGCGCTGTTCAGGCAATCGCTCGAGTCGGTGGAGCGAGTTTCGAGCATGGATCCGAACTTCCGGTCCGACGACCCTACTCTTCAGCTGAGGACCCCAGCCGAACTTCGCAACGAATTGGAAGAAGGAATGAAGATCACGGTCGATGACTTCAACCCGCTTCGCCTCGTGCGTGAACGAAAGTAGACGTGAGCTGCCCCCTCGCCGGGGTGCCGACGCATTGCGAGGCGGGGTGGTTCTCTCACGATAATGACGCCGGCCCCGAGTTGGCTGCGGAAGAGAGAACCAGCGCATCACCCGAACCGGCTGCCATCCCGGCTTTGTAAGGAGGGGAAAGCCGAAGGCATCAATGGAAAAAACGAGAATTGAAAACGAAGTAGTCGGAGACCTGCTACCGCCGGACGAGCACGAGAATCTCGCGGTAAATAAAAGTGCAGATATTGCCCGCACCGCGCGGGCCAATTCTGGCCCCTCGAACCAAAGATATTTCCTCCGATACCTCGCTCTTCCGCTTTTGTTCATAACCGTCGCATTGCTTGGAGGCCTTCGCCTAAGCGGCGCGGATGCTTCATTCATATTTTTGAGACCGCCGCTCCTGTGTCTGATCTTTGCCGCCATAATGCTTGCCTTGTTTTTTCGTGCGGGCCTTATTCGAATGGACGGATGGTTCTCGGAAGAATTTTCAATGTTGAAGAATGCGGCAAACGGCGCGGTCCTCGCCGCCCTCTTCGCCGCAACGACACAGCTCTTCAATTCGCTGCTTCCTGAACGGGGCTTGCCTTTCTGGGTAATCGGGTTCTGCTTCTTCTGGACGTTGTGGAACAACCTTTTCGCCGACTTCGACACTAAGAAGTTGTTGCGAAGTCTTGGAGGATTGTTTGGGCTTGCCTTCGTCGCGAAGTATTTGGTCCTGGCGAACCTGACGGCACCTGCAAGCGAAAGCTGGTTGCGGGGCATATGGGAGAATCCCGGAAAGGAAGCTTTTACGTGGGCGTTGGATCTGCCGAGATTTTCCGCCGGCACCGGCTACATACAATTTTTTGCGATTGCTTTTTACTTGCTCGGGCTTTTCCTGCTCCCGGCCTCGACGCGCGATTACGACTATGAGATTTAATTTGCTGGTGTTGATAATCGCGTTTGCGGCCTTCACGGGTGCGGCGCAGTCGCCGTCTAAGATCCTGGCTCAAGCGGAAAAGGCGATGGGCGGAGCTAAGGCTATCCAGGCGGCGACGTCGTGGAGGCGAAGCGGCACGCTCACGCGCGTCGCGGACGGCGCGAGCGGCAAGGTTGTGATGCAAACCGCGAGGCCGAATCTTTACAACCTGAGTTTTGACGTCGGCGGGTTCGAGATCGAATCGGGATACAACGGAAAGTCGGGTTGGATGCGCGATTCGCGCAACGGTTTGCGCACCCTCACCGGTGAAGCGAGCGTCGTTTTCCAAGCCGAGGCGGCGTTCCGTAATTCACTCTGGTTCAATGCAAAAAAGGAAAGATCGAAAATAACCTCGGGCGGTACAGCCCAGGTGGAGGGCACCCGGGCGAATGTCCTCGTTCTGAATACCGCAAAAGGCGCGACGATCAAATTGTTTTTTGATACGTCGACGAATCTTCTTTTGAAAGAAGAATACTCGATGGGGGAGGTCCAGCGGCGTGTCGGATATTCCGATTACCGAACCGTAGAAGGTCTCAAGCAAGCTTACAAACTAAAACTCGAGAGTGACGGCTCGATCTATGAAATTGTGTTCGACGAGATTAAAGCGAACGCGGAGATAGCCCGAACCGATTTCGATTTTCCCAACCTTTCCGGTGAGCCCCTGCCCGATATCCCTTCGCTCCTCAAAGAGCTCCAGGCAAATGAGGACAGGGTCGAGGACATTCTCGACACGTATTCCTTCGTGCAGCGTTCGACGCGACGTGAGCTTGGCAAAGACGGCATCCTTCGCGATAAAGAGTCGGAAACGTTTCAGCTTTCTTTTTACAAAGGCCGCCGTATCCGGCGTTTGATAGAAAAAAATGGTAAGCCGCTTTCGGAGCAAGAGCAAAAGAATGAGGACAAACAGGCGGCCGAGCGGGTAGAAGAGATCGAGAAAAGGATCACCAAACAGGAAGCATCGACCGGCCCGCCATCGGATGAGGACAGGCGCATTTCGATCGCCGAAGTTCTGCGGGCTTCGACGCTTTCGAATCCGCGGCGTGAGCGATTTCGCGGACGCGACGTTATCGTCTTCGACTTCGAACCAAATCCGAACTTCGACTACAAGAACGCGAAGAGCATGTTGAAGTTTTTCGGGAAGACCGCAGGTGCGATGTGGATCGACGAGAAGGACAAGCAGGTGGCACGACTCGAGGCAATTCTGTTCGACAGTTTCAATGTCGGCGGGGGCGTGCTTGCGAAGCTCAAGAAGGGGGCGTCATTCACGCTGGAGCAAGAGCGCGTGAACGACGAAATCTGGCTGCCGTCGACGGCCGACATCAACCTGTCGGTGCGCGTTCTGTTGGTTAAGGGGATCGATCTAAATCAGGTAATTCGTTCGTACGATTACCGGAAGTTCACGACCGAAGTGAAAGACGCCAAAGTCGATCCGCTAAAGCAGAACTAGCCTTCGCTATTTAAGTTCCAGGTTTATCGTTTTACCGCCGCGCCGGACTGCGATTACTTTCGAGCTGCCGCTGGGCACAGACGTGCCCTTCAATTGCTGACCGTCGATGGCTTCCACAATATCGCCCGCCTGAATTTTCGCGCGAGAAGCGACGCTATTTTCCGTTACCGATCGAACCTTCCAACCACCTTCAACAAAGTCCGCTCCGATTCCGAGCATCTCGAACACTTCTTTCACGGGCCGCCGAGCGTCAATGGTATTAGAGTTCGAACTTCGGTTACCTGGAAGAGTCGATTCAAACCCCGGCGCGGTGATCACGGGCGCGGGTCTTATATCGGTATCGAACGAGCCTTCTCCCCTGTTAGGGGCAACGACGTGCGGCGTCCTGCGGGCGGTATGAACTTCTGCCCTTCGTTCCCTCGAGGAGGCAACAAGCTGGCCTTCGGTCGGCTTGGCCGCCTGTGCGCTCGATTGTGACGCCGCCGCGGGCTCGCTGAAGCTAGGAGCGGCAGCCTGCACCCGGGTAACTTCCGGCGCAGTAGAGTCAGGGCCCGCAGCCGTATCAATGGGATTTGGGGACCATGGATAGAAGAACGCGAATGCCGTTACCAACAAAATCAGGGCCGACGGGGCCGCAACTTTCCAGAAGGGGGCATAGCTCGCGGGCGAAACCGCGCCTTTGGCAATTCTCGCCCTCACCCCAAACTCAAAATTATTCGGAGCTTCAACGCGCGGAAGAGAGTTCAGCAGCGCCGCCACATCACCATTGTCCGTGTCGAGCGCATCAAACCCGCTGTTTTTGATTTCCCTTTGATTCATGCCTAAAAATAATTCCTTAACTTTTCTTTGAGCAAGGCTCTCGCCCGGCTGATCCGCGATTTGGTTGTTCCTAACCCAAGCTCGAGGATGCTCGCGATCTCTTCGTATGTCTTACCTTCTATATCTCGAAGAATAACCGGCACTCGGTACTTCGCGGGGAGTGTCGCGATAGCCTTTGCGATCACTTTTCCCTGCTCATCGTCTATCAAATCCTTGTCCGGCAGAGCCCTCTCGTCGGTCGGCTGAAATTCCGTGTTGTCGTCAGCATCCGACTGAAAAAGCCCCGTAAGCGACAAGATCGTCCTTCTCTTCCGCTTGCGGATCTCGCTGATCGCGAGGTTCGTCGCGATCCGGTAAATGTAAGTCGAGAACGCAAAGTCCGTGTGATAACGATCGATCGCAAAATAAACCCGGACAAAAGTTTCCTGCGCAAGATCGACCGCTTCCTCGTAATCGTTCAAAAATCTGTAAAGGTAGTTTGTGATCGGGCTACGATAACGAGTAATGATGATGGCGAATGCGTCCTCGTCACCGTTCTTCGTGGCTTCGATAAGGGCATGGTCGGACAAATTTTCTTCAGACACGCGAGGGTTTTGTACCTCCGTCCGTCTGATTTCGAATCTGTCCAACGCCATACATCCATACTTTTTTACAACAGTTCGTTACCCGAACAAAACCGGCCTACCTGATAGACACACGCGAGCGGGCACCGAAAGTTCCGAAAGCTGAGGAAGAAATATCGGCTCTCACATCTCGGCGACCTTGATCGTCGCGACGAGGAAGATCGTGCCTGTGGTCTTCGGCAAACTTATCGTCCCGACCAGGGTCGGAGTATTCGCCGGGAGGCCGAGCATGTTCATCGAAAGACCGATCGATTCGTAGTTAATTACCGGATTTACAACTCCCGCGTTGTCTTTCACACTCCCCACTCTGACCGGAACCCGCGCCCCGAACCGGAAAGAACGCGCCTGAAAGCCGTTAGGGACGACCCGGAAGTTTGCCAGCGACCATTCGAGGAAAGTCTGGGACTCGGAGTCACTCTCTTGCCCCAGAATGTTCGAAACGCTCTTGTACTCGACATTGCCGGTATTCGAGATTCGGCCGAGGAACGTGTTTGCGAGACGGTAGTTCGAAAACGCGAAGTTGGCTCTCAAATGTTTCGATATGCCCGAAAGACCGGCCGGCATATTCGTTCCGGCCGACGGCTCATTCGATCCGATGACGACGTGGAGGGCGACCTCGTAACTGGGCTCGAGTTGTTCGACGGTGTTTGATTGAGCGTTGGAGGAGGAAATCGAAGCGAGAAGGAGCAGAGATAAAACAAAAAACGAAAAGGCGTTTTTGGACAGGTTCATGGTTTTCTCCTACGGAAAAATTCGGGAAAGCGAATCATTCCACAAACCTGTCGTATCAAAGTTGCAAAATATTATCCCGCGGAAAAGATTGTCTCGTCGATTTTTTGCCCGAAGGTGATCGTCCCGACCTCGGTCTCTTCGACAAGTTTCTCATCGGCCCACAAAGCGGTGCGGAAGGGGACAAGCGTGCCCTGAGCGTAGTTGTAATCGTAGAACCTGCGACGATACTTCACGCCGGCCTGGTCGTAATCGAGCATCATCACACGGTACGTTTTTGCCGAAATATAAAAACGAGTGCGCCGTGACTGCTTGTCGGTAACATCCAGCAGGTGATATTCGACGCCGAAGACCTTTTCCTTGCCGGCCGATTCGATCTTCGACTCGTTCTCTTTGTAGCGCAGAAGGGCTTCAAGGCCGTGAATGATCTGATTTTCGAACGCACGCGATGCATCTTCCCGAGGCGTGAAAACCGAACTGTCAACAATTCCGAAGATACGTTCGTCGTTGAAGATCAGCGAATATGACGAGTTCGGAAACTCCTGGTCGAGACGAATCTTCTCTTTACTGAGAGTTTCGGCCCGCTGGGTCCACCGGTGGTAAGTGGCCTGGTCGGTGCGGCCTTCCGGGGTTGTAACGCTGATCTTCCCACGCTCGATAGCCGTCTTGCGGATCTGGTTCAGAACGGTCCGGCCGCCGCCCGAACCGTAAATAAATATCGTCGATTCCGCGATCTGCTCCGGCGTCAAATTCTTTGCGTCCCTGGACGAGCCAGACGTCGACGCCTTTTTCTCCTCCTTGGTGGCGGAGGCCGACGCGGCCTTTTTTTCTTCCTTTGTATCGGCTGCCTGTTGTCCGAACGAGACGTGGACAAAACACAAGACAAGCAAAGTTACCGTTGAGGGTTTGAAACGCGAAATCACTGATTAACTTTCTCCTATGACGGCTGTGAAGGATTATGAATCACGGATTGTAGCACAATTGCAAAAAAGCCGCCTAAGTCCGTGTTAATTGATGATATGCCCGAAAATAAGGATGCATGCCAAAGTTTTATTGGTCATTCCGAACCCCAAAATCTATAATCGGCCTATGCAAACGAGTACGATCGAAAAACTGATCCAGGCCGCGAATTCCTCGAACGAAGGGGACACCTCACTAAACCTCGCAAAGAGAGTTTTCCTGGAACAAGCCGGGTGCGATGAGCTCTTCGGGACGACGAGGTCAAAGCTTCTGGATATAAAGGAGTGGAACAAGAACTCGAGTCCAACCAGCTACGCACTATTTGACGAGTCAGGCCGCGAGAATCCGACCCAGCCCATCTCTGTCGGATTGTTCATTCGTATCGGCCTTTACGGTTCGGGCAAGTACGACTGGGTGCGGGTTATTTCTATTACGGACGAGCCGGACGAAGTTGTCGTAACGGTAAAGCCGACGTACGATCCCACGGCGGAAGCCCCGGACACGGCGTCGACCTCGCATTTCTTTGGCCCGGAAGCCACTAACAACTTCTGCTTGCAGCGGGATGATAAAACCGTGGCGTTCTATGTTATCGGTTTGAATGAGCATCAGAATACGAAATTCACGGGTGGCCTGATAGAATCGGCCCGCAACGCCGCGGTCGCGAACGTCGGGTATTACTCGGGTTTACAGAAGGGGGTGTGGAAAGAATTTTGCTCGAATTTCCTATCTGACGATGAGGAAAAGGGTACCTGATGCTTCACGTCGCGCTGTTTGAGCCCGAGATCCCGCCGAATACCGGCAACATAGCTCGCCTTTGTGCGGCAACATTCACGGAGCTCCATATAGTTGGAGTGACCGGTTTCCGGATGGATGATAGGACGCTCAAACGTGCCGGCCTGGACTACTGGGACGAAGTAAAGCTCAGCAGGCACGTCAGCCTCGGGGACCTTTACGCCGCCCTCCCCGGCTCGCGATTCATTTACTTCACGACAAAAGTCCGGAACCCATATACGGCTTGGAGCTTTCGAGACGGAGATTGCCTGGTGTTCGGACCGGAGACGCGCGGCCTGCCGAAAGAGATTCTGGATGCCCATCCTGATACCTGCCTCACGATACCTATGCCCAACGAAAAAGTTCGCAGTCTGAACCTTTCGACGAGCGTGGGGATCGCCTTGTACGAGGCCATCCGTCAAACCTCGCTACCGAACCGCTAAACGCACTTTTACAATCAGTTACGACAATTTTGCGGACATCGCGAGGGGCTGGTTTTTCGTCCAATTACCGTCACCATTTAGTGATGGAGTTTTATTGGTAGGAAACCAAAATGATGAAATTAATAAGAAGTTTTATAGTCTTAATACTGGCAGTCG
>DATLCA010000557.1:0-10569 GCA_035526605.1 Pyrinomonadaceae bacterium
GAACATGTCGCACGAGCTTCGCACGCCGCTCAACTCGATGCTCATCCTTTCGAAGATGCTTTCGGACAACGCGGAAGCGAATCTCAACGAGAAGCAGGTCGAGTTCGCGGAAACTATCCACTCGTCGGGTGCCGATCTGCTGGCACTGATCAACGAGATCCTCGACCTTTCGAAGATCGAATCCGGAACGATGGGTGTCGAGATCGGGGAAGTCGCCTTTGCCGATCTGCAGGCGGACACGGAGAGAACGTTCAGCCAGATCGCGAACGACAAGGGTCTGCAGCTGATCATCGACCTGAAGGAGCGTCTCCCGCAAAGTCTGCAGACGGATGCGAAACGACTACGTCAGGTTTTGAAAAATCTGTTGTCGAACGCGTTCAAGTTCACGCAGCAGGGGCAGGTAAAGGTCGAGGTCGACGTCGCCGACAGCGGATGGAGCTTTGACAATAACAGTCTCAACCGAGCGTCCTCGGTCATCGCGTTTCGGGTGAGCGACACGGGTATCGGGATTTCGGAAGACAAACAACAGCTCATCTTCGAAGCGTTCCAGCAGGAAGACGGGACGACCAGCCGAAAATACGGCGGTACCGGATTGGGGCTTTCGATCAGTCGCGAGATCGCCCGACTTCTTGGCGGCGAGATCACGCTCGAGAGCCGTCCGGGCGAGGGAAGCACGTTTACGTTCTACCTGCCGGAGAGCTACGAACCGGTATCGCTGAGCCCGCAGGAAGAGAAGTCGGAAGAGGGCGTGAAAGAAGAGAGCCGGCCAAAGCCGGGCCTCATCTCGCTGGCTCGACCGGCTGACGAGGACGCACCTTCGCGGGTGCAGATCATCGTCAGTGACGATCGGTCGCAGATAGAGCCGGGGGACAGTGTGCTTCTCATCATCGAGGACGACGCGGCCTTCGCTCGTATCCTGATGGACGTCGCCCGCGAGGCCGGATTCAAATGCCTCGTCTCTCAGCACGGTGAGGACGCCCTCATGACCGCACGCAAATACCGGCCGAACGCGATCACACTCGATCTGACGCTTCCGGGTATGCACGGCTACGCGGTTCTCGACCGGCTGAAGCACGATGCTTCCACGCGTCACATTCCAGTCCAGATCGTTTCATTGATCGAAGACATGCGACGTGTGCTGCGGCTCGGAGCTTTCGGATATCAGACGAAGCCGACGAACCGCGAGAAGCTGATAGACGGAATCAAACAGCTCAAAGCGTTCGCCGAACAGCCGGTCAAGAAACTGCTGCTTGTCGAAGACGACGATACGCTTCGCAACAGTATGTCGGAGCTGCTCGCCGGAAAAGATGTTTCCATCAGGCCTGTAGCGAATGGCGAGGAAGCGCTGGCCGCACTGCAAGCGGAACGGTTCGATTGCGCGATCGTCGATCTGATGCTTCCCGATTTTGAGTGGAGCGATCTCATCGGAAAGATGAAGACGATGTCGGGAAGTCCGGAAATTCCGGTGATCGTCCACACCGGAAAAGATCTTTCGAAGCGCGAGACGAATCGCATCAAGAAGCTTGCCGAGACGATCATCGTGAAAGATGCGGATTCGATCGAGCGGCTGATAGACGAGACCGCATTGTTCCTGCACCGCGACGTCGCCGACCTGACCGATGCGCAGAAGAACATGCTGAAGCACGTGAACGTTACGGATCCGCGGCTTGAAGGAAAGAAGGTCCTGATCGTCGACGACGACATCCGGAACATCTTCGCGTTGACGAGCGCACTCGAGCGGCAGCAGATGCAGGTCGTGTATGCTGAGAACGGCAGAGATGGGATCGAGATGCTGCAGAAGACACCGGGTATCGACGGGGTGCTGATGGACATCATGATGCCGGGCATGGATGGTTTCGAAGCGATGCAGGCAATCCGCCAGATTGGCAAATTCAAATCGGTCCCGATCATCGCGGTGACCGCGAAGGCGATGAAAGGCGACCGCCAGAAATGTATCGAAGCCGGCGCGTCGGATTACATCACAAAACCCGTCGAGACTGAGCAATTGATGTCGCTGCTTCGAATCTGGTTGGACAACTAGAGGTCGACGTTAAGTGCGCGGTCGTCCACCACCGTCGGGGGACGCCGAGCACCGACCCTGACGCCGAGGGCCGACCGACGTTAATTCCGCGGTCTTCGACCGCCGCAGACCGGCAGAGGGAGACAGCTTAACGACGGGTGGGAGGCCGGTCAAAGACCGCCGGCTTAACGACCATGTGTCGAGTGTCGGATACGGATTTTTGCAGCAGATAGATGCTATAACGTGAAGGGAGCAAGAGGGTAATTTGGATGCTTGAAGAATCGGATACAACGTCGGACGACTCGCCCGTAAACGTGCTATTGGTCGACGACAGGCCCGACAATCTTTTGGTCATGGAGACGATCCTCGAGGATCTGAACCAGAACCTTGTTTGCGCGACGTCAGCCCGGGAAGCACTAAAATTTCTGCTGATGGAAGACGTCGCGCTGATCCTGCTCGACGTCCAGATGCCCGGCCTCAGCGGGTTCGAGTTTGCCGAGCTGATCCGCGAACGCGAACGGACCCAACACACTCCTATCATTTTCGTTTCAGCGACCAGCGTCGACGACCAGTATGTTTTCAAGGGCTACTCGCTCGGTGCGGTCGATTACCTCACGAAACCGTTTCAGCCTGAAATACTGAAATCGAAAGTATTGTTCTTCACGAAACTGTTTCGTCAAAACCAGGAGATCAAGCGGCAGGCGAGGCTGCTCGAGATGGCGAACGTCGCGCTCGACAGCGCTAACCTCGATCTCGAAGCGCGCGTGCAGGCACGAACCACCGAACTCGAAGCCGCAAACAAAATGCTGGCGTCCGAGCTCGACGCGCGGAAAGAATCGGAATCACGGCTCGCGATCGAGCATTCGATCACGCGTACCGTCGCATACGCGGACAGTCTCGAATCCGCTGCTCCGGAGATCCTCCGCTCGTTCTGTGAAAATATCGGCGCCGGCGTCAGCTCGCTTTGGTTGTTGGACGACTCCGGTACCGAACTGCATTGTGCTTATCTCGAATGCTCGGAAGCGGAACCTTCGGTAGATAAATTCAAAGAGCGAAGTCTCGCCCTAAGTTTCCCACGCGGCTTGGGATTGCCCGGGCACGTTTGGGATGAGAATAAACCCGTGCTGCTTTCCGAAACATATCGGGGCAAGAAATTTCCCCGCGAAAAATATGCACGGGCGGCCGGATTTACGGATGCGGTCGGATTTCCTATCAAGATAGCGGACGAGTTTTACGGAGTTATCGAATTCTTTTCCCGGACTCCCGTTCCCGCGGATGCAAAGCTGGTCAACATGCTCGAAGCGATCGGCAGCGAGATCGGGCAGTTCGTTCAGCGCAAACGAATTGAGGGCGAACGTGAAAGTCTATTGGTCCGCGAGCAAGTACTCCGGCAGCAGGCCGAGCGTGCGAGCCGTTTGAAAGATGAGTTTCTCGCGACGGTTTCGCACGAGCTGCGCACGCCGCTAAACTCCATCCTCGGTTGGGGACAGATATTGAGTACGGGGAAACTCAGCGAAGACGAGCAGCGGACCGCACTCGAAACCATTTATCGCAATGCAAGGTCGCAGTCGCAGTTGATCGACGATCTGCTCGATACTTCGCGGCTGATTACCGGAAATCTGCACCTCAACCTCTCGCCGACGCCGGTGGCCGCCACCATCCAGACGGCGATCGACGTCGTGCGGCCCGCCGCCGAGGCAAAATCGATAACCATCGAGACGCACTATACGTCGGACATCGGGAGCGTAACCTGCGACGCACAACGCCTGCAGCAGATGGTGTGGAACCTCTTGACCAACGCGGTCAAATTTACTCCGGATAACGGACGCATCGACGTTTCGTACGAGCGCGGAGAGAACAGCGTGCAGATAACCGTCAGCGATACGGGCAGCGGTATTCCGCAGGAATTTCTGCCGCTTGTGTTCGATCGTTTTCGACAGGCGGACAGCTCGAGCACGCGAAGTCACCACGGCCTTGGACTGGGCCTCGCCATCGTCAGACATCTGACCGAACTCCACGGCGGCCAGGTTTCGGTGCACAGTGACGGTCCGGGCAAGGGTGCGGTTTTTTCTATCACCCTGCCGATCACGCTCGCGGTGATGACCGACGGTCAGGCTCCGCAAAAGTCTTCGAACGGTTACCGTCCGAGCTCGGCGAATCACCAACTCAACGGCCTCCGCATTTCAATCGTTGACGACGATGACGACGCGTGTGAACTGTTGCGATTTTCGCTCGAGATGTCGGGAGCCGAAGTGCGGACGTCTTCGTCGGTCGCTGACGCGATCAAGTCGCTGCGCGAATGGCGGCCCCACCTGCTCCTCACCGACATCAATATGCCCGGCGAGGACGGTTACTCGTTAATCAAAAAGCTTCGAAAACTGAAGCCCGAAGAAGGCGCGAATATCCCGGCGATCGCGCTTACCGCGATGGCCAGATCGGAAGACAGCGAGCAGGCTCTGTCTGCAGGGTTTCAGCGGCACATGGCGAAGCCGGTAGATCTCGATGAGATGACGACCGCGATACTGGAGCTGGCGGGGACGAGGTGAGTTGCGCGGAGAGCGGAGACAAGAGACAGCAGACGAGAGTCGAGAGACAAAAGACAAAGAGACAAGAGAGTAGATAGGAAGACTATTCGGGCCACTCGGGAATCTCTATTTCAAATTTCGAATTTCGAATTTCGAATTTCGAATTTCGAATTTCAAATTTCAAATTTCAAATTTCAAATTTCAAATTCAAATTCAAATCTCGAATTTCAAATCTCAAATTTCAAATCTCAAATTTCAAATTTCAAATTTCAAATCTTGAATTCCAAGTTTCGAATTTCGAATTCAAAATCCGTCTTCGTCCCATCTCCTCGTCTCCACTTCTTCCTCAAGCCGGTCCCATAAATCCTAAATTTGAATTGGGGAAGTTGCCAATGTTTGGAAACACCGCCGGGAGCGCGGCGTCCGGTAATCCAAACCACTTCGCCAGCGTCGCCGCGTATTGTTCGATAGAGGTCGACGGGATCCATCTCCCGCGCGATCCACTTCCCGAGTCGGCGTCGTCCGGCCCGCCGCAGGCGAGCGTCGGGAACGGCGTTCCATTCGAAGTGTTGCCGCCGTAAAAGTCCGCGGCGGAAATCCCGCCGACAACAAAGAGATGATTCCCCCATGCGTGATCCGAGCCGACGCTCGTACCGGTCCCCGCCGGATTCATCGTTCGGCCGAAATCCGAGATGGTGAACTGCGTGACTTTATCCGCGATACCCTGAACCACCATTTCGTCGTAGAAGCATCGCATCGCCTGGCTCGTCTGTGCGAGCAGCGTGTTGTGCGTGCTGACCTGCTGGCGATGCGTGTCGAACCCGTTGATTTGCACAAAGAAGATCTGCCTTTTCACGTTCAGATCGTTGCGTTTTTTGATGAGCCTGGCGACCTGCTTCAATTGGTTTCCGAGCCCGGACGGCGGAAACTCGACCGAGATCTCCTGATACGACTGCAGCGAGTTGTTGACCGTCATCGCCTGGCTCGTGACGTGGCTGGCTGCGGCGTTGAGTTCCGAATTCAAATCTATGGTTCTTAGTAAATTCAGTGCGTTCAATTGCGCCTGTGAATCCGGAAACGCGTCGTAACCCTGCGGCTTCAGGACGACGTCCAGGCCCATCGGGGCCGGCGGTATCGCCATGGAAAGCGTCGTCTGACCCGCGGTGAAAAGTTGTGCACCGGCGATCGACGTGATCATCGGGACGAGGGCCCCCGGGTTATCCGCCGCGCTGCGCTGGTCCGAGATCCGCCCGCCCCAGCCGGAAAAAATTTGCCGATCGCTCCGGCCGCTCTGCTGTTGTGTTGCCTGGTCGATGTGCGAGTAGAGTCCGTACGGTTTCGGATGTGCGAACTGTTCGTACTGCTCTTTGGTCGTCGGTTTTACGAGCGCTCCGATATTCGTGACGAACGCCATCTTGTTCTGGCCCCAGAGCTCGTAAAGGCCATTGCTGAACGGGCCGGCCCCGAATGCGGGATGGAGGCCGTATGTCAGATTGCCCAGCCGCGGCACCGCGATCGGAAGCGCAATGTTCTGCGGGATCGCCAGCCCGTACGGATGTCTGAGATCGTGGTATTGCTGGTAGTTGCTGACGGTGACGCTGTTGTGAAGAGGAATGACCGAGTTGTTGCCGTCGTTTCCGCCATTCATAAATATGCACACCATCGCGCGGTAATCCGTCGGGGCGGAGGAATCGCCGTCGTCGATCGCCTTTTGCGCGAGAGCGCTCATCAAACCGAAATGCCTGAACTGCGTTGCGAGGGCGGTCATGCCGAGTGCGCAGCCGGAGCGTCGTAAAAAATCTCGTCTATCTTGCTTCATCTATCTTTGCACCTGATATTGCGACGACGTCGCGACTAGATAAACCGCGCGTTTTGCACGCAGCACTGGGGCCCAATCGGGAACCGAGAGCACTACGTTGAGGATCGTGGAACGCATCTGCGGCGACATGGTGCCGTGCATCATTTTTATATCGAGAACGTTCATCAGATCGTTGCAGCTGGTGTCGGCCGCGGCGATCGCGGCAAGATCGTTGAGACCGATCGAGGTGCCCTGCGTGATTCGGGCTTCGGCGTTGATGGGGATGCCGTTGAAGACGAGCGTGTTCACGAAGTTGATTCGCGCTATGGCGGAGCCGGTCGTGTAGAGGGAGAACTCCGGCCCGTTGAACGACGAGCCGGGCACAATGTAGCCCGGCGGATAGTAATTGAAAACACTCGTCGGCATGAACGCGATCTGCCCCATCGGGCTCGTCGCGGAAGTGAGGACGCCGTCACTCAATGTCGTGCGATCGGCCGACCGGGCGTCGAAAAGTCGAGCAAGGTTCGTCAGAAGCATCACCGGTTCGCGGAGCTTTCCGTAGCGAGGATCGGTCTTGGAATCACCTCGTGCCTCCGGATCGAGCAGGATCGCTTTGATCACCTCTTTCAACTGCGTCGGGTTCGTGCGGTTCGCGTTGAAGACCGCGGAGATGCGGCCGACATACGCGGGTGTCGGATCTCCCGTCACGAATTGTTGGATCAGGAACCTGCTGACAAACGGGGCGACGTTCGGATGATTATAAATGTTGTCGAGCGCCTGATTGAGCGAATTGTTCGCGTACTCGATAACCGCCGCTCCGGTACACCCAACACACGCCGGAACGTTCGTCGTCGTGGATCCGGGATACGAAAACAAAGTCTTCGCCGAAAGATCATGATTGGCCGGGTTCGTGATGATCATCGGGTCGATGAAATTCGGCGATCCCGGTGACCGGTTCGGGCATTGACTGAGCGACGCTTCGCAAAGGTTCCAGCCGGTGAACAGGGTCGTGAAATTGTTCACCATTCGCTGATCGTATGTCGGTATCGGGGTGCCCTCAGAATCGGTTTGAACCGTCCCGTCGGGGTTGAGCATCACGAGCCCGATATTAAAAAGCTGCAGGACCTCGCGGGCAAAATTCTCGTTCTTGTAGATCGCCGTGGATTCCCGCACGTCGAGGTAATCTCCCATGCCGGCGTTGAGCGTCATGTCCTTCATCAAGGTTCGCCAATTGCCGAATGCGTTCCGGGAAAGAACTTTGTGATACGCGACCATGTGGCGGGACTGCTGGATGTCGACGCCCGAGATGACCCAGATCTGCGAAAGAGCCCACGCCGTTTTGTGTCGGAGCTGAGCATCGCCGTAAAACGCTTCCTTATAAAACCAATTCTGCACCGGGTACATCGTGTAATGATTGGCGTAGCAGAACGGATCGGGATCCGGCAGGTCGTCGTCCACCTGTCCGTTGCAATCGACGGGAAGCGTAGTCGGTCGAAGCGGAAAATTCGGGTATGGATTCCCGGCGCTCGGATACTGCATCTCGAATTGCTCCGCGAGCCAGCCTCGCAGTCCGATCCGACGGATGCGGAGATCCAGAGAGTGGCTCGGCCCGAACCCGGCTTGTTCCATAAACCGTTTCCGGTCGGCGGAATACACGTAACCGACGTTGGCGAGATCGTTTGCCTGCGGCGGCGCGGCGGAATTTGCGGACGGCTGCAGTCTCGCGTCGGTCATCGCGATTTTGTCGCCGTCCGGACCCATCGTCAGAAGAAGCCTGTTGCTCTCGAGGCCGCGCCACGTGACGCTCACGACGAGGTCACCCGCAGGTTGAACCTCGGCGAATTTCAATTCATCGCGGAGCTCGATTTTGATCGCGTAGATCCCATTCTGTTGATCGACAAGCTGCAGATCCAAGATCGGGAAACGATACAGTCGTCGTCGCGCATCTTCGGCGTAAAATCGAAAGGCGTTCTTGCCCTCGCCCTGCATCAGCTGGACGTTCTTGACGAAAAAGATCACCCGGGCGCCGGTATCGAAAGATTCACCCAACTCCGAAGCCTTTGGCGGGTAAGAAGAACGACTGCGGTTTGCCGACTCTCGTGCGGCAAGGGCACGAACCGGGTTTGCCGACCCGATGAGGATCGGCGTAGAGGAATTTGGGTTAGGATCGTTTTGCGCGAAAGTGGCCGTCGCGAGGAACGCGCTCGCGAGGGCAAGGGAAGCAAGAACTCCAATAGTTCGATAGCGATATCTTTTCATGAGGCGAATGTCGTTATCTGGTAACTCGTTTTTATACCGGGCTGAACGGAATGACCGGCGAAGCAAGAGGCGAATCCGTGGCAAGACCGTAATGGAAAGTTTGAATCACTCCGTTTGAGCTGTTCCGGATCCACCAGCTCCCGTCCGACGGCCGGAATATCGCGAGATCCGTTGTGCCGTCGCCATCATAATCACCGGGAACAGGCTTGTCGGTTGCGAGACCGAAATCGACTTCGACCTCCGCTCCCGTCGTTGTACGCCTCCAGCGCCAAAGCATCCGGCTGCCCTGGAGCTTAACGCCGGCGAAATCCGCTCGGCCGTCGCCATCGTAATCTCCGACGGCGGGGACATCGACATCGAGGTAATGGAGGTACGCGGGGACGGTGTATCCCGCGCTGTAAGGCGCGAACCACACTTTGAAGTGGTGATTAACGTAAACCGCGATCTCACTCCGTCCATCGCCGTCATAGTCGGCCGGAACCGGCGTCGGATTCACATTACAGGTGTCGCCGACCGTCTTTCGCAGAACGAAGCCCTCTTGATCCGCCACCAGAAACACGCTCACGAAGCACGTCTGGCCGGGAGTCTGGCTGATGTCCACCGGATAGATCTGACCGACTTCAGCCCGGGCGTCCCCGACGTAGTTGCGGCTGAACTTGTAGTAGCCGAGCTCGAGGCCATTCAAAACGATATGTCCCGCAGGGCCCTTGTTGAGCCACCATTCATTCGTGTCGCCGTAATCGAAATCCCACCACCGGAAAATACCGGGATCGGTCTTCCCATCGCCGTTGTAGTCGGCGGGCGCCGGTACATCAAGGCTCCGTCCCCATTGTGTGGAGCTGGTCGCCGCGGTTTGGGTATTTAGGAAAAACCAGAGAGATGGCCGCGGAGCATCACCGCCTCTCGAGCCTTCCCGGTAAAGCGCAATGTCGGTCCGGCCATCGCCGTCGAAATCGAGTTTAAAGCTGTTGTCGGTCGCCGAAAGGTATGACGGAGCAAACAGACAAATACAAAGAGCGAGGCTAATTCGTAAAAACAATCTCACAATGCGGATGGCTCCCTCTTTTGGTAATAAAAACTGCGAAGGAAATTTAGTGCTCAGATTCTAGCATCGAATCCGACAAAACTAAAAAAAATAAATCGGGTCCTGAAGTCCGTTCGGCGCGATTTATTGCAACTGTAAATCGGGTCAAAGCGCTTTGTGACTTTGCCGTGAAAACAAACGCGATCCGCCTGTAGGGCGATCGTGTTCACTGAGGGACGCGGTGCTTCCGACGGCCGGCGATTCGAAGATGATTCACGCTTCTGTTAACGTGAGAAACTTCTGCTCTTGATATGCCGAGGGATCCGAGTTATATTCTGCGACGTCCTTCGACAGCGAATTTTTTTTAACGTGAACCCTTGGCCTGTGCCAGGGGTTCGGCAGTTTAATAGGAGCCCCGTTGAACCTCGTTGAAAAGGAGAAAACTCTGTGAGCTTTTCGCGGTCCGTCTTTCTACTGTTCGCGCTCAACATGGTTGACGCCGTCATCACGATCGTCTGGGTCAGAAACGGCTGGGCGACAGAAGCAAACTATTTAATGGCGACCGCCCTCGATTTGGGCGCGGCCCCGTTTATGGTTATCAAGCTCGGTATGGGTTTGTTCATGGCATCTGTCCTGCTTTACGGATCTCAATACCGTCTTGCCCATATCGGCACGAACGTCGCGCTCGCGGCCTACTCCGTAGCGATCCTGTCCCACATTCTCACGGGCTTTGCGGTATCGGGATACTTGTCCTGATCCCGGAGCTAGCTCACCCCCGCTCATCCGTCCCTTGGCCTGACTAACGACCGAATGCGTCAATCCTTTCTCGCAAGAGCCCGATGTGCCAAAGCGTCTTCGTGCACGCCGGGCCGTCGTTTTGAACTCCGCTCCACCGTGCGGGAGGTCCGAGCGATTTACCATTCACCTTCCGAACGCCGCATCT
>DATLCA010000558.1:0-2175 GCA_035526605.1 Pyrinomonadaceae bacterium
AGGGCGCCGAACGCGATCTGAACTATGACGATAATCGTGAGGATGTTCGACGACCGCTTTATCTTCTCTTCCCGCCCCGACCACGCAGTTAGCCAGCCGGCCAGAAATACCAAATAGATGCTCGTCATTATGGAGAGGATCGGGTGGCTTACCCGCAGCTTCACCAGAATGTTCGAGCCGGCGGAGAAATCTTGCGCGATCCCTTCGGTGAGCGTCGCCGACGGAAAAAGCATACTGCTAAGCGCCGCCACCGACCCGCTCGTTCCCACGAGCAGTATCGCGAACGCGGCAAGTGCAAGCAGGAGTAGCGGCTTTCGTCGGGCAGCAAGAGTTATCGTCCTTGGGCCGCCGGCGAACCAGGCCGTGAGGGTCAACGACGCAAGCAGTAGAAAACTATTTATCAAATGGCCGATGGCGAGGAACGGCCGTTCCGCGGTCAAGGTTTCAGCCGTATTGCCCGTCAGGACCAGGATCCCGCCGATCAAAACTTCCGACACTATAAACGCGACAGACGCGACCGCCGCCTTACGGACCGCGCTTCCCTTTTCGAATCGCCGAAAAGCCCAGATCAGCAAAATTATGACGAGCACGAATGCGGGCCCCGTCGTCATCCTGTGGGAGAACTCGATAATGGTCTTTAACTCGGGCGCGGACGGTATGATCTCGCCCTGGCAGGTGAGCCAATGCTGGCCGCAGCCGTCGCCGGATTTTGATGCGCGAAGGAAAACGCCCCACAGGATCACGAGGATGTTGTAGGCGAGCGTGAACCAGGCGAACTTCGCGAATCCCGAAATTTTTACTGCCGTCTCCATTAGTCCGGGTCTTATCGTAAGCTAAAATATCACCTGGAAACGCTTTCTCAAACGACCGGCAAAATTAGAAGTTCAGACGCGGGATTTTTAGTTTTCTTTTATTTGACTCAATGAAGAAGGAGCGCATCGACAAACTTCTAGCGGAGCGCGGTTTTGCGGAATCTCGCGCAAAAGCTCAAGCGATGATCATGGCCGGCATCGTGCTCGTCGACGAACGGCGGGTCGATAAAGCCTCGGAGCAATTTGCGCCGGAATCGGTAATTCGAATTAAAGGCGAAACCGCTGAGTCGCGTTATGTGGGCCGCGGAGGCCTGAAGTTGGAAGCGGCTCTTCGCCGGTTTCAGATCGATCCGACGGGATATTCATGTCTCGACGTCGGCTCGTCGACCGGCGGATTCACCGACTGTCTTTTGCAGCACGGCGCCGCGGCCGTGATTGCGGTCGACGTCGGGACCAATCAATTAGTTTGGGAATTAAGAAATGATCCGCGGGTCGAGGTGCGGGAAAACGTAAATGCTCGCGGCTTGATGTCGGGGGACTTCAACGATCTTTTCGACCTCATCGTGATGGACGTGTCATTCATCTCAGCGACCAAGATCCTGCCCGCATTGTCGGGTCTTATTCGCGAGTCGGGAAGGATCGTCGTTTTGGTGAAGCCGCAGTTCGAAGTGGGCAAGGGCGAAGTCGGCAAAGGTGGAATCGTCAGGGAAACCGAAAAGCACCAGCGCGTCGTGAGCGAGGTCAATTCCTTTGCCGATAAGCTAGGTCTAAAGAGTTGCGGCGTGATCGAGTCGCCGATCACCGGAGCCGAGGGAAACCGGGAGTTCCTCGCATGCTACCGAAAGTTCGATGAAAGGCCGGGAGCGGCAGCGATGGTGGTCGAAGGCGAGGACTATTATTTTGATAGCGGGCTTATAGTGCTGACGGGAAGATTTCTGATCAATCGTGGCTACTGCTGCAATAACGGATGCCGGCACTGCCCATATCCGAAAGCGTTCTGATATCCGGCTAGAGCAGGAAATCTTCGAGCTCATTATGATGGACCGGCGGGTCATACTGATCCCGGTTCTCGTAAGCGTGCTCGATTTTGGGCTCCGGACTATCAACCGCGACTTGAACCTGCATTGGGATTTTCCGGGCCCGAGGCCTACGAAGGGTTTTCGGCTTTGGCTGCGCGGGCGCAAGATTCTCCGGCAGTCCGTAGGATTCGCGATACTTTTCACGGTCGACGCGTAACCCTTCCTGGGTTTCCATCCATCGGAAAAGTTCGAATAAAAGTCGGGCGGTGTTCTCGTCGAGCGATTTCGCAATGCTGTAATGCATCCACTTACCATCCCGTCTGGCTTCGACGATCCCGCTGTTC
>DATLCA010000559.1:0-2764 GCA_035526605.1 Pyrinomonadaceae bacterium
ATGTCGCCGTAGACGCCGAGCTCAAGACGTTTCGGATCGACCATTATGAACTTCACTTCGTCCGGCTTGGCTTTATAAAGGATCGAGACGATGAGCGAGTTGACGCCGACCGACTTACCGGCGCCGGTCGCACCCGCGATCAGAAGGTGCGGCATCTTGGCGAGGTCGGTCACATAATTCAGGCCGTCGATCGTCTTCCCTAATGCGATCGTCATCAGCGACTCGGACTCGCGAAATTTTTTCGATTCGATGACGTCGCGAAGCTGGATAGTTTCCCGTTTGCTGTTGGGAACCTCGATGCCGACAAACGCTTTTCCGGGAATGCGGTCGATGCGTACCGACTCGGCCTTGAGTGCGAGGCAGAGATCATCGACAAGACCTGTCACGCGAGAATACTTCACGCCGGGATCAGGCTTGAATTCGTACGTCGTGACGACGGGCCCGGGACAAATGTTCACGACCTTTCCGGCAACGTTGAATTCGCGCGTTTTCTCGACGAGCGAATCGGCAAGCGCGAGAAGCTCTTTTTCCTTCTGCTCAATGTGGGGTGCGGCCGGCGTGAGAAGCTGCGAGCTCGGCAAAACATAATCGTCGTACGTTCGTGACGGCTTCCCTAAATTGATTGGCGGTTCATCCTCGGTTACCGGCGGCAGGACCTCCGCGTTCAGCTCGTCCGTGTGCTTCGTCGGCGTGATCGGGATCGCGCCGGAAATCGGACCTGAGTTTCCGTTCAAGGCCTCATCCGAAATGATCGTGTCGGGAACTGTTTCCTGCGGAATGATCGAAGGCGGCGTCGATAACTCTTCTTCCAACGCCTTCGACGTCTCGAACGGATTTTGCCCCATCGAGCTTCCCGCGGCGGCCGCCGCGAGCTCGAGCGACTTGCTGGCCTTAGTCTTCCGCGATTGAGGAATCGAGATCGTCGGCGAATCTGCCAGAACTTTCTCTTCGCGTGCGTCGCGACGCTTTTCCAGCCGTTCTTTTGCGAGATTGATCTGGTCCGACCTCGCTTCGCGCCTCTTTGCTTTCCATTCGGCAAAGTGGATCTTGAAATTTTCCCAGCCGACCTCGAAGTGTGCGAACGCCCAGGTCAGAGTGAAGTTGGTTATGAGAAGCACCGACGTCGTGGCGAGCGCGATGAGCAAGACCGTCGCCCCGACGGTGCTAAGTGCTCGAACCGTGTAAGTGGTTATGAGCGCTCCCAGCATTCCGCCGTGCCACCCGATCAAGCTCGACAGCGCTGCCACCGATGCGACGACGAGCGAAAATCCGATGATCTGACTTATGCGCGGGCGAAGGCTTTCTGATTGAAAAACGCGCCACGCTATCAGTGCAAGCAGCGCCGGGAAAATATAAGCGACCAGCCCGACCGCCGAAAACAGCAGCTCCGCAAAATTTGCTCCGACGACGCCGATCCAGTTCTGCACCTTTTGCGATGAGGCGGTGTTGAATGTCGGATCGCTCGGGTTGTACGACACGAGGCAAAGAAAAATGAGAACCGACACCGCCAGCAGCACTACCGAGATGATCTCGTTAAGGCGCGAATGGCGAGTCGTGACGCCCGTCTTCTTTTTGATCAGGGTCGTGCCGTCGGACAGACAGAAATTCAGATCGTCGTCCTTATAGGTCTCTTTACATGATGGGCAAATCTTCATTGGGGGTTGGTGAGAAGTAATGGGTGATAAGACTTCCTTCCCATCACTTATCACTTATCACCTGTTTCTTATATAACAAAAACTCCTTAATGAAGTCATCTATTTCTCCATCAAGGACGGCGTCGACGTCGGTCACCTCGAACTTCGTTCGTGTGTCCTTCACCAACCGGTAGGGATGCAGCACGTAATTGCGGATCTGCGACCCAAAGGAAATGTCCATCTTCGTCGCTTCCAGATCCGCGGAATCGGCGCGGCGTTTCTCGAGCTCGAGCTCGTATAGTTTTGATCTCAATACCTGCATCGCCACCGCGCGGTTCTGTATCTGGGACCGTTGATTCTGACATGTGACGACGATGTTCGTCGGAATATGTGTGATCCGGACCGCGCTGTCCGTGACGTTGACGTGCTGGCCCCCGGCACCGGATGAGCGGTACGTGTCGACACGCAGATCCTTATCCTGGATATCCACCTCGATGTTTTCGTCGATCTCCGGCGAAACGAACATCGAAGCAAAACTCGTTTCCCGGCTTCCGCCGGAATTGAACGGCGAGATTCGGACGAGTCGATGCACGCCGGCTTCGGTCGCGAGTAGTCCGTACGCGTAGTCGCCCTCGACGCGGAACGTGGCGGATTTCAGCCCTGCCTCGCTTCCCGATTGCTCGTCGAGGATCTCGACCTTAAATCCTTTTCGCTCGGCCCAGCGCAGATACATCCGCAACAGCATCTGCGCAAAATCCTGAGCATCGGTTCCGCCGGCTCCGGCCTGGATCGAACAGATCGCGTTGTTCGCATCCGTGTCGCCGGCGAGCAAGGTTTGGATCTCGGCCGCGGAGACTTCGGCTTCGAGCTTTTGGATCAGCGTCTGAAGCTCAGTTGCGGAGGTGGGGTCTTCGCTGGCGAATTCGAAAAGCACTTCGGCATCGGACACTCCGGTCTCGAAATCTCTCTGCTGCTGCAGCGCTTTTTCGATGCGGCTCCGACGTCCCATCACTTTCTGGGCGCCTTCGGAGTCGTCCCAGAATCCGGGTTCGGAGACCTGTGCTTCTAATTTGTCGAGTTCGGCTTGCTTGTGAGGAACGTCAAAGAAACCTCCCAAGTTGGGTAACTTT
>DATLCA010000560.1:0-5860 GCA_035526605.1 Pyrinomonadaceae bacterium
CGCAGCGTCATCGCGCCATTCTGTCGTTCGGTCCAAATGAATGGAACGCCTAACGCCTGAGCGGTGGCGAAACCAATTACGAGACCACCGATCGCCGGCGACGCCACGGTCTCGACTCCCAAGTCATTCACTTGACCAGCGATGGCCTCCGCAAATCTTTTAGCGGCCGCCGGGTGCCGCAGCGCGAGCGCGCATTGCAAATAGTTTGGCGAGTGCAAACCGCTCGAGAGAATGAAATGTCCTTCGAGCAAAGCGCCGGTGTGTCGAAATTGTTCAAGGATGTCGTCCATCAGGTCGTGATCGAAATGAGATTATGTCAAAAAAGTATTGGTTGTGCGACGTGCAGTCGTTTACGCACCACGATAATACCGCTAGAATATTTTCAGATGCTGCCTCATCCGAACCTTATTTCCGAAGCTCTCCTGATAAATACGACGATCGACTTTCTTATCTCGATCGGCGGGAGCGCCCCCGCGGCGTCGGTCGTAGACTACGTGATGAACATCAGAAATGCCGACCCAGGATTGGCTCGGCTGCTTGTTTCCGATCTCGTGGCCCGTGACTCGCGGCTGGTCATTGACGGGGACGACGTCACGATCGTTGAGATCGACCACGACTCCATCGCGCTGTCCGAGGCCGGATTTGTTGTATTTGATCTCGAGACAACAGGTGCGAAAACGCCCCCGTGCCGCGTTACGGAGATCGGGGCTTACAGGGTAAAAAATTGTGAGATCGTCGAGGAGTTTCACACGCTCGTGAATCCGGAGATGCCGATCCCGTTTTTTATTTCGATCCTGACAGGCATCACGGACGAGATGGTGCGGAGTGCTCCGAAGTTCAGTGAAGTGGCGGATGCGTTTCTCAGCTTCATCGGCGACTCCGTGCTGGTCGCACATAATGCGGGGTTCGACATGCGGTTTCTAAATCACGAGGTCGGCCGCATGTACGAAGATTACCGTCTTGGAAATCCGTCGCTCTGCACTGTGCAGCTTTCTCGCAAGCTTTTGCCCGACATTGAAAATCATAAGCTCAAAACGCTCGCCGAACATTTCAGCGTCGCCCTCGTCAATCATCACAGGGCAAACGAAGACGCATACGCGACGGCGCGGATATTTATCAATTTGCTCGACCAGCTCAAGACCCGCGGCGTGCGTGATCTGGGAGAAGCAAGAACTTTCAACTCGAAAAGGAATTATGTCAGAACAGGTAAAGTTACAGCCGGAGAATTTGCAGAACCTCGATATCAAGCCGACGCCGCGTGAGGAGATGCAGCTCTTCCCGCTCGATACGTTCGGGTACGAGTTTGTTGGACGAGAGATCTGGGTCGAATTCGAAATGCCGGAGTTCACCGCTATCTGCCCATTCTCGGATTTTCCGGACTTCGCGGTGATCAAGCTGAAATACGTACCGAACGAAAGATGCATCGAGCTCAAGAGCCTGAAACTCTACATCAATTCGTTTCGCGAAATCAAAGTGTTCCACGAACACGTCGTCAATATTATCCTCGAAGATTTCGTAAAGGCGTGCGATCCGCTGAAGGCCCAGATCGAAGGCGACTTTCATGTGCGAGGGAATATTAAGACGGTAGTGCGGGCGAGTTACGCGAAAGGGTCATGAGGGTTGGAGGAGTGAAAGACTAAACGAGAATGCTAATTCATGTCCGTTACTCTTCACTCTCCTCCTCTCTTTTCGCTCGTCAATGAGCCGAGACCGTCGCCACACTCGGCTGCGATCGCAGGTGCTTTCGGCACGCGATCTCGACCAAGAGGTCAATCTCCTCGCGCAGAGCGGATTCGTCGGCAGAGCTTGAATTGATTATTTCGGAAACGATGAGAAACTTCGATTTGTCGAGCAGCGTCTGCTCGCGGAAGGAAAGCTTTTTCTCGTGGCTTAGGAACGTTAGCTTTTTTAGGACGTCGGCGGCCTCGAACACATCGCCCGACTGGAGCTGCTCGGTAAACCCGCGAGAACGCGTTTTCCAATCTCCCGATACCGCTTCGAAATCCGTGGACAGTTTTTCGATAAGTGCGGTGCACTGAATGGGGCTGATGATGGGACGGATACCGACGTTCGCGGCGTTCGCCATCGGGACCAGTATTATCGAATTGTCACTCAAGACCCGAAGCGAGTAGAACTTCATCGAAATCTGACCGATCGTCTTCTTCTCGATCTGCTCAACTAAACAAACACCCTGGCTTGGATACGCAACCTTCTGTCCGATGCTCAGCTCCATAGTGTTTTGCTCCTCTCAAAAACCAAAGGAAACCCTGTCTGAACGAACCCGAACCCGACTGCTCCGGGTTATTCAAATTGTCGCAAATGTGATTGGATTATAGCATGGAAGGCGTTGACCGGGACCAAGAAATTTAAATGATGCAGGGGCAGGTTTTAGAAGGGCAATTCGATGGAAAACGTGGTTCCGCGGCCGAGCGCGGAGGTCACAAAGACCTCGCCGCCGTGCAGGCGGGCGAGGTGTTTTACTATCGCAAGCCCTAATCCGGTACCACCGACTTTTCGGGTTCTTCCCCGGTCGATCCGATAAAAACGCTCGAATATGCGCTGGAGGTTTTCGGGAACGATGCCTTCCCCGGTGTCGCCGACGGATATCAAACTTTTGCCGGACGATTGTGAAAAGATCACCGTCACGGTGCCTCCTTCCCGATTGAACTTTATGGCGTTGTCGACGAGATTGGTCAGCATCTGCTCGAGTCTCATCAAGTCCGCCCGGACGTGCGTATCCCGCTCGACCTTATTCACCAAGGAAACATTTCGATTCGCAGCTCTCGCTGACAAGGCTGCGAATATCTCCTCGACCGCGTTCGACAACGTCACCTCTCGAATATCGAGTGAAACATTTCCCGTCTCGATCAAGGACAGCTCTGCGATGTCCGCGATCAGGGCGTTCATTCGCTCCGCATTTCGTCGAATGATGCCGAGAAAGCGCTGGGCGTTCTCGGGCTCATCGATGGCGCCGTCCTGCAGTGTTTCGACGTAGGCGATGATCGAGGTCAGCGGGGTTCGCAGCTCGTGTGAAATATTCGAGAGAAATTCCTGGCGGACTTTTTCGAGCCGGTCGATCTGCGTGATGTCGTAAAAGACGCCGATCGCGTGACGGGCGCCCTCCAGTTGCACCGGAGCGATATGGACGTCGAAGCTGCGCTTTTCGACTCCGTTGAAGTCTATCCTGAGATCCGTGGGCACGTTGTTGGTCAACGTGTGCTGGAAGCCTTCGTGCAAACCGACGTCGCGAATTATTTCAGTCAGTCGTCGTCCATGAAGTGTTTCCATCTGCCTGGCGAACGCTTCGATTGCCGGATCGTTCGCCGCCGTGATTCGCATCGACGGATCTACGACGAGAACGCTTTCGCGCGATGCGTTCAGGATCCCCCGGAGAATATCGTGGGACAGATCCGAGCCGGCCAACGTTGGTTCCATCGCGGAAAGCGCCATAACTATCTATCTGAATTTGTTGAAACGATAGCCCACACCGACGACGGTTTCGATGCTCGCACCGCACTCGTCCATTTTTTGCCGAAGGCGACGGATGTGCACATCCAGTGTCCGGGTGTCGCCAAAGTAGGAGTATCCCCAGACGTTGTCGAGTAATTGCTGTCGTGTCGCGACACGGCCCGTGTTCTTGATCAGATACTCGAGGAGTGAAAACTCTTTTCGTGTCAGTTTTACATTCTCCCCGTCGCATATAACGCGCATGTCGTTAAAATCGACCGTGACGCGTGGATCGCTGTACGTCGGAACCGATTCGCGCTCGACTCTGCGGAGCACGGCGCGGATTCGGGCGGTCACTTCCTTCACGGAAAAGGGCTTGATGATATAGTCGTCCGCTCCGACCTCGAGGCCCGCGATCTTTTCCGCTTCCGCCGCCTTGGCCGTGAGCATTATTATGGGCGTTGACTCGGTCAACGGTTCGCGTCTGAGGCGGCGGCAAAGCTCCATTCCGCTCATACCGGGAAGCATCAGGTCCAAGATGATCAGCGACGGAGTGGTCTTTTCATCCAACGCGATGCGGAGGCCTTTCTCACCCGACTCCGCGATCGTCGGCCGAAAGCCTTCGCGTTTCAAGTTGTAATGAAGGCTCTCTGCGATGTCGGCTTCGTCCTCCACGATGAGAATGTTTTGTTGCATATGAGGTCCGATGCCGACAGTGTAGTTACCCGACCTTAATGGCGTATTAACGATTTGTTAAAGGAACGTTAAATCATCAAGCTCCGGACGACCCCGCATTTTCGTTTTTTGTCGCCTTCATTTCATCCTTCGGGCGGATAATCTTTCGAAGTTTGCCGGTCACACCGCTTATCTGCTCCCAGCCCGAAATATCAAGATCGATAACCGCCAGAGCTGCGGTCGGCATAGGCTCAAGCCGCCCCGTGAGTATTCTGACAAAGCCCTCCATTCCCGGGTTGTGTCCCACGATCATCGCCGAGTTAAAACGATCGTCGACGGAGGCCGCTACGTGCTGCAGCGTTTGCGGGCTTGCTTCATAGATCCTCTCGTTGTGTTTGATCTCTGCGGGCAAGCCGGCAGATTCCTTTACGAGCCGGGCGGTTTCGCGCGCCCGTGTCGCGGGGGACGCAAGGATGATCTCCGGCGCGAATTCATTCCGCTTCATCACCTCGCCCATAAAAGGCGCGGCAGTTTTCCCGCGGTCGCTCAACGGGCGGTCGAAGTCCGCCAGATCGCTGTCTTCCCAGCTCGATTTTGCGTGTCTTAGAACGTAGAGTGTTTTCATTTACTTTGCCAGATCGTGGGACGAATTGACGTCGCCGATTACCTCGTTATTTTGAAATTCCAAGCGGTTCATTGTCAAAACACGGGACCTCTCCACGTAACAGAAATGTTGATTCTTACGGACGAATCTTACGCCGAATCTGCTTACTTCTAAAACCAAAACGGTTGTCTGGTGCGGAAGCTTCCAAACCACCCCTGCGGAGTCAAAACACATTGTGCATGATTGACAGACATTGCGTTCGGAACTAATCTCGGCGTAATCGGAAACGCTGTGAATCGCTGCGGTAGAAGCTTGAGAGGAGAATCCGCCCGTACGGATTTTCGTTAAGGCACTGAACTTGCTGTTAGTCTGTCTGTCTCATTACGTTACTGTTTAGGAAGGTGCAATATTTATGTTAGATAGGGCAAACCAACCGGAAAGAACATTGAACGAAATCCTGGAATCATTATTGGTTAAAGAAGAGCCGTACGATACGGTTTACCAAACCCGCAGCCGCGAAGATTACGACAAGTTGCTTGACGCCGCGCTAAGCGGAAATCTGGAAGGCGTAATTGCTGTCGGCCACACGGCGATCTATCGAAATAAACTAAAGGTCAGTCCACCGGTGGAAATCTCAAACTAGGTTATCTGTCGAATCGTGCAGTTTGAATATTGTCCGCCGTTTGCGGTTTTCGACGGCATTGCTCCGGGAATAAAACCCTCGTCGAGACGCAGTTCCCAACGTTGCGGGGCGAACCTGCGCAGCCCGAAGGGTAGTCTAGGCGTTTCAGTTCTCACGATCGCCGGCGAGTCGTCGACGCTTATCCACGTTACTCTTCATCACGCAGATCTGCACGGCAAGCATTTCCACCGCGCCGCTGATCATCGAATCGTACGCGGAGCGGCGTTTTCGATCGATTCCCGCCATCAAGGAGGTTACGGTAACAACGTCTGCGTGAACCGCTGATCTTCATCAATCGGACCCCCGCCGGTACACCAAGTCACTGGCATCCTTGCTTCACACTTTCGCAATTTTCTAGTTCGGTGTCTTTTTCGAGGCCGCTGCTTGCTGGATGGTTGGTCTAGAGGCTTGAACTGCGGACGGCCCTCGACAAGCGGAAACGATTGATGAAG
>DATLCA010000561.1:0-1042 GCA_035526605.1 Pyrinomonadaceae bacterium
GCCCACGATAATTCATTGCAAGCATAAAAAAACCTCCAAACCTTAAGGCTAGCGAGTTAGGGGTACGTGATAGGTATGCGAGTGTACGAAGCGGAAAGTAAACGGGTTAAGAGAAGACTAGACAGGAAACGGCCGGGAGGCCGTGTTCTTATCGATTGCCTCCGGTTTCTGCCGGAGGCAATTCATTGTGTTTCGGCTAATTCCTCGACTGGCCGCCTGCCGCCTCCAACGGTGGGCCTGCGGGTTCGGCTCGATCGAACTTCTCATCCTCGACGTTCCTCATCATCCTCGAAATAGGAATCGTCAGAAGGGCAAGCACGACGGCCGCCGCGAACAGCGCGATCGAGGTCCACTTAAAGAGCGTCGGTGTTTGCTCGAGCTTCTCCGGGTCGACGCTTCCACCGACCAAACCCGCGATCAGATTTCCGACAGAGGTTGCCAGGAACCAGATCCCCATCATTTGGCCCACGAACCGCCGCGGCGAGAGCTTCGTCATCGACGAGAGTCCGACCGGGCTTATCAGGAGCTCGGCCCATGTTTGAAATAGATAGCTGATCGCCAACCACATTCCCGAGACCTTGATCGCTCCTTGTGCGGCAACGAGCATATTCGCGGGGTAGACCATAATGAGGAAACCCACACCCGCCAGGGCGAGACCGAGCGCGAACTTCGCGGGGCTCGAAATATTTATGTTCCGCTTCCCAAGCCGCGTCCAAAGGATAGCGAAGAGCGGCGCGAAAATGATGATGAAGAATGAATTGATCGATTGATACCAGAGGGTCGGGACGAGGAATGAACCCCACTGGCGATCGGTGAAATCCGAGGCAAAAAGATTAAGCGATGTTGGTGCCTGCTCGAACGCGGCCCAGAAGACCGCGGCCGCGACAAATAACACCGCTATCACAAGCACACGTTTCTTTTCATCGGCGTTTAACTTTCCGGCTATAAAAATGTAAGCGAAATAAAACACCGCGATACCTACGAGAATGTAAGTCATGTAGCTAGCGACGGTACGCGGGTTGATCGTGATCACGCCGAATGA
>DATLCA010000562.1:0-4848 GCA_035526605.1 Pyrinomonadaceae bacterium
GTCTTTTGTTTCGACCAAAACAAATCTGTTATCGACCGGGTCGCTCATCGCGATGCAATTCTTCGAGTCCCAGCACGCGATCGCGTCGAAGAATGCCTTTTCATTTTTGTTTGTGAATTGCAGATTCCACGTCGCACCACCGTCGATCGTTTTGTAGATCCGCGAACTCTCGCCGTTTCCGATGCTGAGAATGTAAGCCGTGTTCGCGTCGAATGCCTCGATGTCGCGGAAGTCGAGCTTCTCGGCGCCGGGGACAATCATCACCTTCCACTTCTTCCCGCCATCGGTTGTTTTGATGACGCTACCGCCGGTGCCGCTTGCCCAGACGACCTTCTGATTCGCGACCGAGAGGCCGCGGAAGCTCGCCGTGGTGTTGACGGATTGTTTGATCCATTGCGCGCTCGAGGCGGTGGTAAAAACGAACAGGATAGAAAGTAAGGTTTTCATGCTTGCATACATATTCTCCGGAATAACTGAAAAGTGAAAACTACAAACCGAAAACGTAACAAAATCTCCGCCTTTTCAGTTATCAGTTTCAATTTTCAGTTGTTCCGGCGGGTTAGCCCTTACGGTCTACAAATCCATCGTCGGGCAAACTTTAGTAAACCATCCGCGCCCGCAAGGTGCCCTTTATCCCCTTCAATATCTCGAACGCTTCTTTCGAAATCTTCGATTCGACATCGAGGATCACGTATCCGATATCGGGATTCGTGTTCAGGTATTGCCCAACGATGTTGATGCCGCCCTTCGACAAGCGTGAGTTGATGTCGCCAAGCACGCCCGGGATGTTGTGATGAATATGGAGGATGCGATGTGTGCCGGCTTGCGGGGGAAGTGACACCGGCGGCACCGTGTGCGAGCCCTCGCTTGTTCCAAGCTCGAGATACTTCACGAGCTTCGCCGTTACGTCGAGGCCGATGTTCGCCTGTGCTTCCTCGGTCGACCCGCCGATGTGCGGCGTCAGGATAACATTCGGCAAATTCTGCAGTGCACACGCAAACGCATCGCCGTTCTTCTCGGGCTCTTCCGGAAAAACATCGACGGCAGCTCCCGCGAGTTTGCCCGACTTAATCGCTTTGCGAAGCGCGTCCAGGTCGACTACATCGCCGCGGCTGTGATTGATCAGGACCGAGCCTTTCTTCATCGACTTGATCGTATCGGCATTGATCAGATCTCGGGTCGTGGCATCAGATGGGACATGAAGGGTGACGATGTTCGACTGCTTCAACAGCTCTTTCAGATCTCGGATCTGTTTCGCGTTGCCGTGCGGCAGTTTCGTCGCGACGTCGTAATACACGACATGCATCCCCATGGCCTCGGCCATGTTCGAGACCTGCGAACCAATATTGCCGTAGCCTATGATGCCGAGCGTCTTGCCGCGCAGCTCGAAGCTCCCGGTAGCATCCTTCATCCATTCGCCGCGGTGGGCTGCAGCATTTTTGTCCGCGATCTTCCGGATCAGCATCACGGATAAACCGATTATCAGCTCTGCGACCGAGCGCGTGTTTGAGTAAGGCGCGTTGAAAACTCCCACCCCTTTTTCCGTCGCCGCTTTCAGATCAACCTGATTGACGCCGATGCAAAACGCACCGATCGCGAGCAGTTTGTCGGCGGCGTTGATGACGTTTTTTGTGATCTTTGTTTTGGATCGGATGCCGAGAAGATGGACACCCTTTACCGCCTTCATTAATTCCTCTTCACTCAACGCCCCGTTCAGTTTTTGAATTTCGCCGTAGCCATATTGTTTCAACTCGCGCACTGCGGCATCGGAGATATTCTCGAGCAACAGGATCTTGATCTTGTCTTTTGGGTAGGATGTTTGGGGCATCAGAAGCGCTTGGTCTTCGCCGCGTCGCGGCTGACCGACTTTAGCCGTGGGCGAAGCCCACGGTGGTCGGCCATTGGATCTTGCCGCGTCAGCGGCAAATGAATTACACGGGTTGGTTCACTCGCCGCTGACGCGGCGCGGTTTCGTGCGTTCACCCCGTGGGCTTTCGCCCACGGCGAAATTCAGGTCGCCGCTAAAGCGGCGAGAAATCGTATCAAAGTCCCGCGTGCGCGTCGTCGTACGGCTAAATTCATGTCGCCACTTACGTGGCGGATCATAACTGACGACTGACAACTGCTTTACATATGAATCGTCAGATCATGCACACCTTCAGCCGCTTCCATTACGGACTCACTCACGGTCGGATGCGCGTGCATGATTCGCCCAAGCTCGTCTGCCGTAGTTTCGAGCGCCATGCCGACGCATGCTTCGGCTAACAATTCTGTCGCGTGCGGGCCGATGATGTGAACGCCGAGAACCTCGTCGTACTTTTTCTCGGAGATGACCTTCACAAAGCCGTCGGTCTCGCCGAGGATTCGTGCTTTGCCCGACGCCGAGAACGGAAACTTCCCGACCTTGACGTCATAACCCGCCTCTCTTGCTTTCGCTTCCGTCAATCCAACCGAAGCGACTTCGGGGTCGCAGTATGTACAGTTCGGGACGAGATTCTGCTTGATCGGCTCCACCTTTTTGCCGGCGAGTCTTTCGACGACCATGATGCCTTCCTTGGAAGCCAGATGCGCGAGCCAGGCGGTGTCGATGACGTCGCCGATCGCGAAGACGTTGGGCTCGTCGGTTTCGCAAAATTCGTTGACCTTGATGGTGCCCCGCGGATTTACCGCGACCTTAGTGTTTTCCAGACCGAGATTTTCAAGATACGGCATGCGGCCGACGGCGACCAGCAGCATTTCGGCTTCGAACGAAACGGCATCGCCCTTCGCGTTCTTGCCCGAAACCTTTACGCCCTTCTTGCTCTTCTCCATGTTGTCGAGCTTGATGCCGACCTCGCATTTGATGCCCTGCTTTTTGAAGCTGCGGAGAAGCTCTTTCGATACGTCGGCGTCCTCGAGAGGGACAATTCTATCAAGCAGTTCGATGACGGTCGTGTCGCACCCGAACCGCGCGTAGACACTCGCAAACTCGACACCGACCGCGCCGGAGCCCATGACGATCATCGATTTGGGAACGCTTTGAAGTTCGAGAATGTGATCGGAATTTACAACCTGCTTCCCGTCAGTTTCGAAGCCCGGAATCGGTCGAACAACGGAGCCGGTTGCGATGATGATGTTCTTGGTCTCGATCGTTTCTTTCTTGCCGCCCTCGAGTACAACTTCGACTTTTCCCTTGCCGGTGATCCTGCCGAATCCGTTGAAGACCGTGACCTTGTTTTTCTTCATCAGGTAGGTCACGCCGGCCGCGTTCTTGTCGACGACGCCGGACTTGTACTTTTGAATGGATGGAAAATCGTAGCTCAACCCTTCAGCTTTCAATCCGAACTTTTCAAATTCACCGGCCTTTTGGTAAAGATGCGCCGCATTCAACAGCGCTTTCGTCGGAATACAGCCGCGCAAGCCGCACGTTCCGCCAAGCTTGGCGGCCGGTTCCTTTTCCACCATCGCGACTTTTAATCCGAGTTGGCCGGCCCGCACAGCGGCGACGTATCCGCCCGGACCCGACCCAATAATAGTTACGTCAAATTGTTCTGCCACAAGTCTTAAACCTCGTTTGTTAACCTAATATGAAATTAATAACGATAGTATAAGGGTTACAAATCGAGCAAGCGAGCACGGCAGTCAAGAAACCCGGTACCGGTAGCGAGTGTGTGAACCCCCACTCCCACATCGGAGCACCCTCCCTACCGGTCGGGTTTCCGCCTATGGTGAAAACATCGCGCCCCTGAGCTAACATATGGTCCAATGAAACACTCAACTGAATTTCTCGCCGTCGTGGAGGACGCCAGGAGTCGTGTTCGGGAGGTCTCCGTCGAAGAAACGCAACAACGCATCCAGGAAGGTGCAAAACTGATCGACGTTCGCGAAGACAATGAGTGGGATGCGGCGCACGCCGTCGGGGCGGCGCACCTCGGCCGGGGGATAATCGAGCGCGACATCGTGCAAACTTTCCCGGAGAAAGACACCGAGCTCATCCTGTATTGCGGGGGCGGCTTCCGGTCCGCACTGTCCGCCGACATGCTGCAGAAAATGGGTTACACGAATGTGCACTCCATGACCGGCGGCTGGAAAGCGTGGAAGGAAGCGGGAGCACCTGTCGAGTAAAAATATGAGCGATCCAATCGAAGAACGGCGCGCACGGGCGCAGGAACTGGCGGCGGAGTTCGCCGCGAAAGGCGATACGGTTGGCTGGTTCGAGGCCTTCTATCGTGAAGCCGAAGGCAACAACGAACAAATTCCCTGGGCCGATCTGGAGCCGAATAAGTTTCTGAAAACCTGGGCCGATGAAGTCGGATTGAAGGGAAGCGGCCGGAAGGCTTTAGTCGTAGGCTGCGGTCTCGGCGACGACGCAAAATATTTGCACGATCTCGGATTCAAAGTTACGGGCTTCGATATCTCGCCGACCGCGATCGAATGGGCGAAGCGGCTTCACAAGGACACCGATATTCAATTCGAAGTCGCTGATCTCTTCGAGCCTTTTCGGGGATGGCTCGGCGCTTTCGATTTCGTTCTCGAGGTTTACACGATCCAGCCGCTTCCTATGGACATGCGTGAACGGGTGATCGACTCGATCGCGGCATTCGTCGCTGATGACGGCGAACTCGTCGTTGTCACGCGGGGGCGTGAGGACGATGAAGAACCGTCCGAGCTTCCGTGGCCGCTTTCCCGGAAGGATCTGTCGAGGTTCGAAACGAACGGGCTGGTGCAAAAAGATTTCAGAATCTATCCCGGGGAGGACCCGCCGGTCCCAAGGTTCGTGGTGCAGTATCGAAAGGCGGGTACCGGTTCTGACCAAGAATAAGAAGAATAGTTTCGCCGCGGATTTTCGCGGATCGCGCGTAGCTGAAG